>NZ_JAQVEJ010000057.1 GCF_028698005.1 Hydrogenophaga sp. | reverse complement strand
AGGTGGGCAAGCAGTTCGACGTGACGCGCGAGCGCATCCGTCAGATCGAGAGCAAGGCGGTGCGCAAGCTCAAGCACCCGAGCCGCTCGGACAAGCTGCGCAGCTTCATCGATTCGCTGTGATCTGACTTCAGCGATTCCATGCTTTGACGGGGGCCTTCGGGTCCCCGTTTTCTTTCGCTCAGCCGTCTTTGGTGTGGGACGGGATCGCCGGGTACTCGACTCCGCGAATGTCCCCCGGCGGCCTGCGGCCGCCTCCTCCTTTATTTCGCTGCGTCAAGCACCCGACACTCCCGTCCCGCGAGCGGGGTGGTACGCGCAGAACCAAAGTTAAACGCCCACAGCGTTTGATGTGTCAGGAGCGTTCGGTGTCTGACGCAGCGAAATAAAGGAGGAGGCTTGGGCGCCGCCCAAGCCGGGGGACATTCGCGGAGTCGGATACCGGACGATCCTGACACCCGCACAGATGCTGGAATGAAAAAAGGGGAACCCCAAGGCTCCCCCCTCTTGAACCAGCACCAGACGCCGACAAAAACGTCAAACCGTCTCCAGCGCCAGCACACCGGTCGCCGTGTTGGAAATCGGGATGTGGTAGTTGCTGTGCACCTTGCGCACGCGCGGGCCGGCGGCCGTCAGCGCGGCCCGCATGGCCAGCCACATCAGCAGCTCCACCCCCTGCGTGCCCGCCTTTTCCACCAGTTCCAGATCGGAGAACTGCGTCACCCACTCCGGATTGGTTTCCATGCTGTCGAGGAACTGCAGATCGAACTGCTTGTTGATGAACCCGGCCCGCTCGCCATCGAGCTGGTGCGACAGGCCACCGGAGGCCATGACGACCACGCGCTTGTCGCTGTCCCAGCGCTGGATCGCCTCGCCCACCGCCTTGCCCAGCTTGTAGACGCGCCGGGCCGTGGGCAGCGGAAACTGGACCGTGTTGATGTTGATCGGCACGATCTGCACCGGCGCCACCTCGTGCTCGGGCCAGAACAGCTTGAACGGCAGGGTGCAGGCATGGTCGACCTGCATCTCCTGGCACGTCACGATGTCGAACTCCCGGGCGATCAGTTCGCGGATCAGATGCCAGGACAGATCCGGGCAGCCCGGAACCGGCGGCAGCGTGGGAATGCCCCAGCCCTCATCGGCGTTGCGGTATTCGGCCGCGGCGCCGATGGCGAACGTCGGCATCTTGTCCAGGAAGAAATTCAGGCCATGGTCGTTGTAGAACACCACCACCACATCCGGCCGGACCTTGCCCAGCCACTGGTGGATGGGCGGGAAGCCGTCAAAGAAGGGCTTCCAGTAGGGCTCGTTCTGCAGACCCTTGTGGATGGCGCCGCCAATGGCGGGAATGTGCGAAGTGGCCAGGCCACCGATGAGTTGTGCCATGTGGATGCTCCTGTTTGCTCAACACTGTTCATTGGCGGCGACGAGCTTGGCCTTGAACTCGTCCTTGGTCATGCCGGTCTGCTGGGCGCCGATGTCCTGCATGTCCAGCCCGAAGATGCCGGCGAACTTGGCCAGGTAATAGGCGTTGCCGCCGGCCGCGATCATGGCCAGCACCTGCTTGGAGCGGATGGCCTCGGCCTGCTGCTCGTTGAGGCCGTAACGCTTCATGTAGGCCTCGGGATCGGCCACGAAGGCTTCGCGGTTCTCCTGCCGATTGAACGAAAAGCACATCTTGTTCAGCGCATAGCCTTTCTGGGCGGCGTCACCATCGAAAGGGGTGGTGCCAGGGATGGTCTTGCTCACGGACGCTCTCCTGTGTGGAATGAATGGATCGGGGTCAGGCCGGAGTGTGGCCAAGGGCTTGCCAAAAATAAACCGTTCTTTCATCATCGAATACATGAGCAATTTCGATTGGTACGACCTGGATGCCCGCGCCCTGCAGCAACTGGTGGCGGTGGTCGAGGCGGGCAGCGTCACCGGTGCCGCCCACCGCCTGGGGGTGACCCAGTCGGCGGTGAGTCACCAGCTGGACAAGTTGCGGGCCATCACCGGCGACCCCCTGTTCGTCAAGAGCGGCCGGGGCATCGTGGCCACCGCGCGCGCGCAGCAGTTGGCCGAGGAGGCGCGCGCCCTGTTGCGACAGCTCGAGCGCTTCGCCCATGCCGGTGATTTCGACCCGGCCCGCTGGCAGGCCACCGTCACCATCGCCGCCAACGATTTCCAGCGTGACGTGCTGTTGCCGGCACTGGCACGGCGGTTGCGCGAGGCCGCCCCCGGGGTGGTGCTGCGCATCATTCCATCGGGCGTCCCCAGCCTGGAGATGCTGCGCGACCGCGTCTGCGACATCGCCATCAGCCCCCGGCCCCCCGACGGCAGCGACATCCTGCAGCAGCGCGTCTTCGAAGGTGGCTACCGGGTCTTCTACGACCCGGCCGTCCGCGCCGCACCGACCACCCTGGAGGACTACCTGGCGGCCGATCACGCCACCGTGGTCTATGAGCCGCGCCGCGCCCTGTCCCTGGACCGCACCCTGGAGGCCCGTGGCATCCGGCGCCGGTTCGTGCTCATGGTGCCCGGCTTCTCCGGCCTGCCGGCGTTCATCAAGGGCAGCGCCCTGCTGGCCACCGCCCCGGCGTTGCTGCAACACAGCCTGATGCGCGACCTGGCCCATGCCAAGCCTCCCCTGCCCTGCCCGGGCATGCCCATGTACCTGATCTGGCACCGTCAGCACCAGGCCGACCCCGCACACCGCTGGCTGCGCGAACAGATCCTGGCCCTGGCCCCCACCGCCGTGCCCGGTGGCTAGGACCGCTCGGCCTGCCCGGTGTGAGCCCGTCGCCATTGCTGGGGACTGGCCCCGGTGCGCCGCCGGAAGAAGCGCGAGAAGTAGGCCGGGTCTTCGAAGCCCAGCTCCAGCGCCAGGCTGGTCGCCGGCGCGGCCACATAGATCAGCCGCCGGCAGGCCTCGCGCGTGAGCCGGTCGTGCACCAGTTCCAGCGCCGAACAGCCCCGTTCGGCCCGCACGATGCGGTTGAGCCGCTGGGTGGACAGGCCCAGGCGCGATGCATACCGGCCGATGGGCCAATGCTCCAGGAAATGCTGTTCCACCAGCAGCAGAAAGCGCGTGAACAGGGCCTGATGCGCCCTGGACTCGCCACCCTCGCGCAGGCCCTGCTCGCTCGCGCGCGCCAGCCGCCAGACCACCGCACGCGCCAGCCAGCGCAGCACCGGCGCCTCGGCGGCGCCGGGCAGCGCAAACTCGGCGGAGAGCTCCGATAGCTGCACATGCAGGCGCTGCGCTTCGGCATCGTCAGGTGAAAAGTGCAACATGTTTGGCGCCGAAAACAGGTCGCGGAAGGCGCGGCCGATGTTCTCGAACTCGCCCTCGACGAGAAAGCGCGGGCTGAGCGTGAGCACGCGGCCGTCTGCTTCGGGCTCAAAGCGGAAGCCGTGCACCACGCCGGGCGGCACCACCACGGCCACCGGCCCCTGGACGCGGGCGCGCCACTCGTCCAGCCCTACTTCCGCCCAACCCCTTGCCAGCCAAAGGATCTGGTACAGCCCCTGGTGCACATGGGCATCGATTTCCCAGTGATAGCGCCGGCTGCGCGAGGCCACGGTCTCGATGTGCAGCAACTCGTCACCCGGCTTGGCGGGCTCGCCGTACAGCGCGAAACGGGGAATGTCCGCATCCCTGCGCCGCCGTACCGGCGCTGTCGCTGGCGCTGACGCGGTGGGAGTCATGTCTGTCTCCTCATTCAAAAAGTACAAGAATTATCCCTACTTTGTGCAGTGGCATCGGCGCGGCCAGCGCCTACAGTGGATCCCGCTGCGCAGGACATCGACGCCGTGGCCGCAGCAAGCCCCCGCACGACAACCCCAGGAGACACATCATGGGCCTTGGCAGCTTCCATTTCGACCCGTATTCCCCGGCCATCGACGCCGACCCCTTTCCCGCCTACAAGCGCCTGCGCGACGAGTTCCCCTGCTTCTGGAGCGAGGAAGCGCAGATGTGGATCCTCTCGCGCTACGCCGACATCGTCACCGCCGGTCAGGACTGGCAGACCTACTCCAGTGCCAGCGGCAACCTGATGACCGAGTTGCCCGGCCGTGCCGGCGCCACGCTGGGCAGCTCCGACCCACCCAAGCACGACCGCCTGCGCGGCCTGATCCAGCACGCCTTCATGAAGCGCAACCTGCTGGCGCTGGAGGAACCGATCCGTACCGTGGCGCGCGACGTGTTCGCGCAATTGCGTGGCGTGGGCGAGTTCGATTTCAAGGATGTGTCCTCGCAGTTCACCGTCAAGGTGCTGATGGCTGCGCTGGGTCTGCCGATGGGAGAAGACGCGCTGGTGCCCGAGCACGAGGTGCGCGAAAACGCCGTGCTGATGGTGCAGAGCGACGCCCGCACCCGCGCCAAGGGGCCCGAGCACATCGCCGCCTACAACTGGATGCAGGACTACGCCAGCAAGGTCATCGCCATGCGCCGTGCCGAGCCGCAGAACGATCTGATCAGCCACTTCGCCTTGGCCGAGATCGATGGCGACCGCCTGGACGAGCGTGAGGTGCTGCTGACCACCACCACGCTGATCATGGCCGGCGTGGAGAGCCTGGGCGGCTTCATGATGATGATGGCCTACAACCTGGCCACGTTCGATGAGGCGCGCCGCGCCGTGGTCGCCAACCCGTCCCTGCTGCCCGACGCCATCGAGGAAAGTCTGCGCTTCAACACCTCGGCACAGCGCTTCCGCCGTCGCCTGATGAAGGACGTGACCCTGCATGGCCAGACCATGAAGGAAGGCGATTTCGTCTGCCTGGCCTACGGCAGCGGCAACCGCGACGAGCGCCAGTACCCCAACCCCGATGCCTATGACATCACACGCAAGCCGCGGGGCCACCTGGGTTTTGGCGGTGGCGTGCATGCCTGCCTGGGTACGGCGATCGCGCGGCTGGCGGTCAAGATCGCGTTCGAGGAGTTCCACCAGGTGGTACCCGACTACCGTCGGGTCGCCGACCAGCTCCCCTGGATGCCCTCGTCCACCTTCCGCAGCCCGCTGGTGTTGCAGTTGCGGGTGCAGTAAACCCCACGAGGAGAGAGCACGATGGCACACATCACCTACGTCGAGGCCAACGGCCAGTCCACCACCATCGATCTGGCCGACGGCTGGAGCCTGATGCAGGGCGCCACCACCAGTGGCATCGAGGGCATCATCGGCGAGTGCGGCGGCTCCTGCGCCTGCGCCACCTGCCACTGCTATGTCGACGATTTTCTGGCCGGCGTGCTGCCGCCGCCCTCGCAGGGCGAGCTGGACATGCTGGAAAACGTGGTCGCCGAGCGGCGGCCCAACAGCCGCCTGGCGTGCCAGATCAGGGCCAGCGCCGCGCTCGACGGTGGCGTGATCACGCTGCCCGAATGCCAGGAATGACCGCCGCCATGACCACGCCGGGTATCGTCATCGTGGGCGCCGGCCAGGCCGGCGTGCAGACCGCCGAGGCGCTGCGTGCCGGCGGGTACACGGGCCGCATCACCCTGCTGGGCGATGAGCCCCACGGCCCCTACCACCGACCACCCCTGTCCAAGGCCTGGCTGGCCGGCGAGATGGACGCGGCGCAACTCGTGCTGCGCGCGCCCGAGATGCTGGCGCGCAAGGGCATCGAGCTGCGCACCGGCGTGACGGTCCGGCGCATCGACCGCGCCACGCGCACGCTGCAGCTGGCCGATGGCGGCACCCTGCCCTACAGCGGCCTGGTGCTGGCCACCGGTGCCACGCCACGCGCACTGCCCCTGCCCGGCGCCGACGCCGAGGGCGTGCTGCCCCTGCGCTCCCGCGCCGACGCCAGTGCCATCGCCGGGCGCATGGCAACCTGCGTGGCACAGGACCGGCCCGTGGTGGTGATCGGCGGCGGTTTCATCGGTCTCGAAGTGGCGGCCACCGCGCGCAAGAAAGGCGCACGCGTGACGGTCCTGGAGGCCGCGCCGCGTCTGCTCGGCCGCGTGCTGGCACCGGTGCTCTCGGACTGGTACGCCGACCTGCATCGCCGCCACGGCGTCCGGCTGGTGTTCGATGCGCAGGTGGCCGGCATCGAAGCCGACGCTGGCGGTGTGCACGGCGTGCGGCTGGCCGACGGCAGCGTGCTGCCGGCAGGCCTCGTGGTCGTGGGCATTGGCGTGGCGGCCAACGACGTGCTGGCCCGTGAGGCCGGTCTTGCGTGCGAGCGCGGCATCGTCGTGGACGCCTGCGGTCGCACCAGCGATCCGGCCATCGTCGCGGCCGGTGACTGCACGGCGCGACGCCTGCCCGACGGCAGCCTGCTGCGGCTGGAGTCGGTGCAGAACGCCACCGAGCAGGGCAAGAGCGCGGCCGCCGCCCTGCTGGGACAGGAGCGCCCCTTCACCACCACGCCGTGGTTCTGGAGCGACCAGTACGACCGCAAGCTCCAGATGGCGGGCCTGTCGGCGGGGGCCGATGCCTGGGCCGTGCGTGGCGACATGGCCGCCGGCGGCTTCAGCGTCTACCACTTCCAGGGTGAGCGGCTGCTGGCCGTGGACAGCGTCAACGCGGCCAGGGACCATTTGCAGGCCCGCAAGCTGCTGGACGCCGGCCTCTCCCCCACGCCGTGGCAGGCGGGCGACGTCGCCTTCGACCTGGGTCAGCTGCTCAAGGCCTGAGCCTCTTCGGCTGTCAGACGCGCCAGGGCAAGGCCGCGCCAATGACCATGAAAAGGGCGCCGCACGCCTGGTTGAAGCGGCGCCCGACCCGTTGCAGCCAGCCACGCAGCTGGTGTGCCAGGCTGGCAATGACCCATTCCGTGAGCACCTCGATCAGCCCGAAGGTGCCGGCCATGATGAGGAACTGCAGCCAGAGGCTGCGGGCCGGGTCGATGAACTGGGGCAGGAACGCGGCAAAGAACAGCACTGCCTTGGGGTTGGTGACCGCCGACAGCCAGCCCTGGCGGAACAGCGAGAAACGCGAGCGCGGCGTGGCGTCCACCTGCAGCGACTGGCCCACCGGCGGCGAGCGCCAGACCTGGATGCCCAGCCACACCAGGTAGGCGCCACCCACCCATTTCATGACCGTCAGCCACAACAGCGAGGTCTTGAGCAGCGCCCCGATGCCGAACATCGACAGGCCGATGATCAGCACGAAACCCAGCGCCCCGCCCGCGATCGTGAACAGCGTGCGCCGCCGGCCGTGCAGCACCCCGTGCGTGAGCGCCAGCAGTCCATTGGGCCCCGGCGAGAGTGACAGGCCGATGGCGGCCGCCAGGTAGATGAACCAGGTATCCGGGGCCATGCGGCGCCTTGCCTCAGAAGGTTTCGGTGTCGACCTCGCGGTTGGACTGCTCGTTGTAGCGGTCGCCGTGTACCGTGCCCGGATTGATCAGGGCATCCAGCCGGGCCAGCAGATCATCGGACAGCTTCACGTCGGCCGCCCCCAGGTTTTCGCTCAGGTGGTCGATGCGGGTGGTACCCGGAATCGGCAGGATGTCCGGGCCCTGGTGCAGCAGCCAGGCGATGGCCAACTGGGCCGGCGTGCAACCGGCCTCCCGGGCCAGTTCGGTGTAGGCCGGCAGCAAGCGGGCATTGCGGGCATAGTTCTCGGCCGTGAAGCGCGGCATGGCGCGGCGGATGTCCTTGGCGTCAAAGGCCGACACATCCATCGGGCCACACAGGAATCCCCGTGCCACCGGGCTGAAGGCCACGAAGCTCACGCCCAGTTCACGGCAGGCACCGAGCACCGCAATCTCTGGGTTGCGGGTCCACAGCGAGTACTCGGTCTGCACGGCCGCGATCGGGTGCACGGCATGGGCCCGGCGCAGCGTGGCCGCCGACACCTCGGACAGGCCGATGCTGCGGATCTTGCCTTCGCGCACCAGATCGGCCAGTGCGCCGACGCTGTCCTCGATGGGGACCTGCTTGTCCCAGCGGTGCAGGTAGTACAGGTCGATCACATCGGTCTGCAGGCGCTTCAGCGCCGCTTCACAGGTGGCCTTGAGTGTGGCGGGGCGGCCGTCGATCACCCGCACCAGCTTGCCATCACCGTTGACGTCCACCCCCTGCATGCCGCACTTGCTGGCCAGCGTGAATTTCGAGCGCTGGCTGGAGAGCACCTTGCCCACCATGGTTTCGCTGGCGCCAAAGCCATAGAGCGCGGCCGTGTCAAAGTGGGTGACGCCCTGGTCCAGGGCCGCCAGCAGCAGCCGTTCGGCGTCGGCCTCGGACACGGGTGCGCCATAGGCATGGCAGATGTTCATGCAGCCCAGGCCGATGGCACCGACGCTGAAAGGGCCGAGTTGTCGTTGTTGCATGGAGATACTCCTGAATGAAAACGGCCCCAGCCGATGGCATGGGGCCGTCGCAGCGCCAATGATAGACAATCAGCCCAGTTGCTGCTCCAGATCGTGCAGCACCTTGTAGCACGGCAGCACCTGCGCCACGCTGCTGTTGGGCTCACGGCCTTCGCGGATGGCGGCGAAGAACTCGCGATCCTGCAACTCGATGCCGTTCATCGAGACGGCCACCTTCGACACGTCGATCTGTTCGTCCTTGCCGGTGTACAGGTCGTCGTAGCGGGCGATGTAGGTGCCGGTGTCGCCGATGTAGCGGAAGAAGGCGCCCAGCGGGCCGTCGTTGTTGAACGACAGGCTCAGCGTGCAGATGGCCCCATTGGCCGCCTTGAGCTGGATGCTCATGTCCATGGCAATGCCCAGCGTCGGGTGGATCGGACCCTGGATGGCGTTGGCCTGCACGATCGGGCTGCCGCACTGGTAGGCGAACAGGTCCACGGTATGGGCGGCGTGGTGCCACAGCAGGTGGTCGGTCCACGAGCGCGGCTGGCCGGCCGCGTTCATGTTGGTGCGGCGGAAGAAGTAGGTCTGCACATCCATCTGATGGATGTGGAATTCGCCGGCCTTGATCTTCTGGTTCACCCACTGGTGGCTGGGGTTGAAGCGGCGGGTGTGGCCGACCATGGCGACCTTGCCGGTTTCCTTTTGCACCTTCAGCACTTCTTCGGCTTGCGCCCAGCTGTCGGCCAGCGGAATTTCCACCTGCACGTGCTTGCCGGCCTTCATGCACTGGATCGATTGCGCCGCATGCAGCTGTGTCGGGGTGCACAGGATCACGGCGTCCACTTCGGGCTTTGCCAGGGCTTCGGCCAGATCGGTGGTCACATGGCCGATGCCGTACTTGTCCGCCACTTCCTGGGTGGGTTCCAGACGACGACCGACCAGCGACACCACTTCCACGCCGTCGATGTTCTTGATGCCGTCCAGATGCTTGATGCCGAAGGCGCCGGCACCCGCGAGAGCGACTTTGATGGTCATGTATGTACTCCTTTATGTGTTTTCGAGGATCAAGTGTCCCACGGCGGTGTTCGACGCGGGCACGTGGTAGAAACGGTGCGCCAGGCGCGGCGGTCGGCCCGAGCCGGCCACGTCGCCCATGGCGCCGCGCGCGATCAGCCACATCACCAGCTCGATGCCTTCGCTGCCCGCTTCGCGCACGTATTCGATGTGCGGCACCTTGGCCAGGTCGGCCGGCTCGGCGATCAGACGGTCGAGGAAACGATTGTCCCACTCGGCATTGATCAGTCCGGCGCGCGCACCCTGGAGCTGGTGGCTCATGCCACCGGTGCCCCAGATATGCACATTCAGGTCCTCGTCGTAGCTTTCGATGGCGCGGCGGATCGCCTGGCCCAGGTTGAAGCAGCGCTGGCCGCTGGGCACGGGGTATTGCACCACGTTGACCGCGAAGGGAATCACCGGGCACGGCCAGGCGTCCGTCTTCGGGTCGAGCTCGCCGCACATGAGCGACAGCGGCACCGTCAGGCCGTGGTCCACGTCCATCTTGTTGACGATGGTCAGGTCGAAGTCCTGCTGGATCACGCTTTGCGCGATATGCGAGGCCAGCTCCGGGTGACCGATGACCTTGGGCACCGGACGCGGACCCCAGCCCTCGTCGGCGGGCGTGAACTCGGCCGCCGTGCCGATGGCGAAGGTCGGGATCAGATCCAGGCTGAAGGCCGTGGCATGGTCGTTGTAGACCAGAAAGATCACGTCGGGTTTGTTGTCCTTCATCCACTGCCGGGAGTATTCATATCCGGCGAACAGCGGTTTCCAGTAGTCCTCCTGGGTCTTGCCCAGGTCCATGGCCGCGCCAATGGCGGGCACGTGCGAGGTATAGACGGATGCGGTGATCTTGGCCATGGTCAAGCTTTCTTTCCTGCGGAGCCCTGCGGCTGCCGGTGGGGTTGCGCGTCGCCGTCTTCGCCCAAGTAGCGGTTGCCTTCCACGCTGCGGCCACCGTTGATCATCATGTTGCGGTATTCCTCTTCGGTCATGCCGGTCATCGAGCCCGCCATCTGCTGGAAGCTCTTGCCGTCGGTGGCGCCGATCTTGGCCAGGAAATAGATGTTGCCACCCGTGCGCATGCACCAGTTCAAATCGCGCGCCAGCACAGCCTGCTTCTGCTCCTCGGTCATCGGCCACTCGTCGAGGTAGGCACGCTCGTCGGCCTTGAACCTCTCACGGTTCTCGGCCTTCATCAGGCTCATGCAGAACTGGTTGAGCCAGTAGCCTTTGCGGCTTTGCTCGGCATCGAAGATGATCGTGCCGGGCACGTCCTGGTAGGGTTTGTGCAGCGCCATGTCACGCCTCCTGCCGGGCCGCCCCAAGGGAGGCGAGCGCCCCCTCGGGGGGCAGCGAATACACGAAGTGATGCGCGTGGGGATTCATCATGTTGTCTCCTCTGGCCAGTAGAGCCTCATGGGGTTGGTCACGAGCAGCTTGCGCTGCAGCTCGGGCGTCGGCGCGATGTGCGGAATGAAATCCACCAGCAGGCCGTCGTCGGGCATGTGGTCCTTGAGGTTCGGGTGAGGCCAGTCGGTGCCCCAGAGCACGCGGTCGGGAAATTCCTCGACCACCTTGCGCGCGAACGGCACCACGTCCCGGTAGGCCGCCTGCTCGCCATTCAGGGCCTTGGGGCCGGTGACCGACAGGCGCTCGGGGCAGCTGACCTTGCTCCAGACGTTCGGGTGCTCGCGCATGAACTTCAGGAACAGCTCGAACTCGGGGCCGTCGACGGGCTTGCTCACGTCGGGGCGGCCCATGTGGTCGACCACCACGGTGGTGGGCAGGCTGGTGAAGAAGTCCCACAGCTCGGGCAGGTCCACCGCCTCGAAGTAGATCACCACGTGCCAGCCCAGCCTGGCGATGCGGCCGGCGATCTCCATCAGTTCGTCCTTGGGCGTGAAATCGACCAGGCGCTTGACGAAATTGAAGCGCACGCCGCGCACGCCCGCGTCATGCAATTGCTGCAGTTCCTCGTCGGTCACGCTGCGCCGCACGGTGGCCACGCCGCGCGCCTTGCCGTTCGAGGCCAGGCACGCATCGACCATGGCGCGGTTGTCGGCGCCGTGGCAGGTGGCCTGCACGATCACGTTGCGCGCAAAACCCAGGTGGTCGCGCAGCGCGAACAGCTCGGCCCTGGACGCGTCGCAGGGCGTGTACTTGCGCTCGGGTGCGTAGGGGAACTGCCCGCCGGGGCCGAACACGTGGCAGTGCGCGTCCACGGCGCCCGCGGGCAACTGGAACCTGGGCTTGCTCGGGCCGGTGTACCAGTCGAGCCAGCCAGCGGTCTTGGTGAAGTCTCCGGAAGTGGTTTTGCTCATGCTGGTCTCTCGTTCAGTCGATGTACTTCAGGCCGGCGGCCGCCAGGGGCTCGCGCATCTTGTACATGTCTAGGCCCAGCACGCCCGAGGCCAGCTTCTCGCGCTTCTCGCCTTCGTTGGCCTCGCGCTTGCGCGCCGCCTCCAGCGTCGCGACTGCCTTCTCGCGCGGCACGCAGACCACGCCGTCGTCGTCGGCCACGATCACATCGCCCGGGTTGACCAGCATGCCGGCGCACACCACCGGGATGTTGACCGAGCCCAGCGTCGCCTTGATCGTGCCCTTGGCGCTGATCGCCTTGCTCCAGACCGGGAAGTTCATCTCGGTGAGCGTCTTCACGTCGCGCACGCCGGCGTCGATGACCAGCGCCCGCGCGCCGCGCGCCTGGAAGCTCGTGGCCAGCAGGTCGCCGAAGTAGCCGTCGGTGCACTCGGCCGAGATCGCCGCCACGACGATGTCGCCCGGCTGGATCTGCTCAGCCACCACGTGCATCATCCAGTTGTCACCGGGGTGCAGCAGCACGGTCACGGCCGTGCCCGACACCTGTGCGCCCGGGAAGATCGGTCGCATGTAGGGCTTGAGCAGGCCCACGCGGCCCATGGCCTCGTGGACCGTGGCCGAGCCCAGCGCGGCCAGCGCGTCGGTGGTATCCCGGTCGGTGCGGTGGATGTTGCGGTACACAACGCCAAGTTCGTACATCGGAAGTCCTCCTTGTGCTGATCAGAGGCCCTTGGCCTTCAGTTGCGCGTCCAGGCGCGGGAATACACGCCGGGCATTGCCTTCGTACACCTGGAAGCGCTGCTCCTCGCTCAGGTTGGCCGTGGCCTGGACATAGCGCTTGGTGTCGTCGTAGTAGTGGCCGGTCTCGGGGTCGATGCCGCGCACCGCGCCGATCATCTCCGAGGCGAACAGGATGTTCTCCACCGGGATCACCTTCGTCAACAGGTCGATGCCCGGCTGGTGGTACACGCAGGTGTCGAAGAAGATGTTCTTGAGCAGGTGTTCGGACAGCACGGGCTGCTTCAGCTCTTGCGCCAGGCCGCGGTAGCGGCCCCAGTGGTAGGGGGCGGCACCACCGCCGTGCGGAATGATGAAACGCAGCGTGGGGAAATCCTTGAACAGGTTGCCCTGGATGAGCTGCATCACCGCCGTGGTGTCGGCGTTGATGTAGTGCGCGCCGGTGGTGTGGAAGCACGCGTTGCAGCTCGTGCTCACATGGATCATGGCCGGCACGTCGTACTCCACCATCTTTTCGTAGAGGGGGTACCAGTGGCGATCGGTCAGGGGCGGGCTGGTCCAGTGGCCACCCGACGGATCGGGGTTGAGGTTGATGCCGACGTTGCCATATTCCTTGATGCACTTCTCCATCTCGGGGATGCAGGTCGCCGGGTCGACGCCGGGGCTTTGCGGCAGCATGGTCACCGGCACGAAGTGGTCGGGAAACAGCTGCGAGACGCGGTAGCACAGCTCGTTGCAGATGGCGGCCCAGGTACTGGACACCTGGAAATCACCGATGTGATGGGCCATGAAGCTGGCGCGCGGCGAAAACAGCGTGATGTCGGAGCCGCGCTCCTTCATGAAGCGCAATTGATTCAGCTCGATCGACTCACGCAGTTCGTCGTCGCTGATCTTCAGGTCGGATACCCGGGGCGCCTGCGCCGGGTCCTTGATACCGGCGATCTGCCGGCTGCGCCAGTTTTCCAATGCGCTGGGTGCCGTGGTGTAGTGGCCATGGCAGTCGATGATCAGGGGTTGCTTCTGACTCATGAACGGTTGCTCCTCAGTCTGGGATGGGCCGGCCTGTGCAGACGCCGGGCGCGAGCGCACCGCCGGCAGCCGGTTTGGTGCCCATTGTCGGCGCGGCACCCGCCCTATCCAACCGCTTCAGCACGCTAACAGCTAGAACAGATGTTTATAACTATGATCAAGCTATTCTTGCGATTGACATTCGATACCCGCCCCACCCCATGGACCTCAAACAACTGGAATACTTCGTGCGCGTGGCCGAACTGGGCAGTTTCACCCGGGCCGCCCAGGCACTGGATGTGGCGCAGCCGGCCCTGTCGCGGCAGGTCCGGCTGCTGGAGGTGGAGCTGCGCCAGAACCTGCTGTTGCGCAACGGTCGCGGTGCCACACCCACCGAGGCCGGCAAGTTGCTGCTGGCCCACGGCCGGGGCATCCTGCACCAGGTCGAGCGCGCCAAAGAGGAGCTCGGGCGGGTGCGGGGCGCCCTCGCCGGCCGCGTGGCCATCGGTCTGCCGCCCAGCATGGCGCGCGCCCTGACGGTACCGTTGATCCGTCTGTTCCGCGAACGGCTGCCCGAAGCCAGCCTGTCGATCACCGAAGGGCTCTCGACGACCATGCAGGAATGGCTGCTCAACGGACGCCTGGACATCGCCGTGCTGTACAACGCGCAGCCGGTGCCCGAGATCGAAATCTCGCCGCTGCAGGACGAGGAGCTCTGGCTGGTCGAGCCGCGCCCGCCAGGGCTGGCCGAAGAGCCGCCACCACCACCGGTGCCGCTGGCCACCGTGGCTCGCATGCCGCTGGTCATTCCCAGCCGGCCGAACGCCCTGCGCATGCACATCGAGGCGGAAATGGCCGCACTGGGCGAGCGGCCCACCGTGGCGCTGGAGATTGACGGTGTCTCGGCGATTCTCGACCTGGTTGCCGATGGCGCCGGCTCGGCCCTGCTGTCGCACAACGCCGTGGCCCGTTCGATCCGGCCCTCGGCCTACCGCATGAGGCGCATCGAGCCGCCCCTGCGCACCCGGGTGTCGCTGGCCACCAGCTCGCAACGGCCGGCCACCCTCACCCAGCAAGCCGCCATCGACCTGATCCGCCAGGTCATGACGGCCGTCGCGTGAGTCCGCCACGCGTCCTGAAAAAGTCGTGTGGGCAGGCCTTAGGCCAGCCAGCCAGCGCTGTGGCGCATCAGCCAGAGGATGGCACTGATCGAGAAGAAAGACAGGCCGGTCGTCACCAGCAGGGCCGCCGAGCTGAACTCCTCGTGTCCATGGCGCTGGGCCAGCACCGCATAGACGCCCAGCATGGGCATGGCCGCCGACAGCACGGCCGCCACCTTCAGTTCACCCACGGGCACCGGCCAGCCCAACTGCCCGAACAGCACGATGACGGCCCAGATGGCGGCCGGATGCAGCAGCAGCTTGCCGATCGCGACCTGCGCCACCTGCGAGCGCATGCCCTTGAGCTGCAGGCCCGAGAGGCTGCCACCGATGATGAACAGCGCCAGACCACCGGCCGCACCCGAGAACAGCGTGACCGCGCGCGAGAGCACCGCGGGCAGCTGCCAGCCGGAGATGGCGACCGCACAGCCGAGCACGATGCCGATGATGATGGGGTTGCGCGCCAGCCGCGCCAGGGTCTGCCGGATCACCCGAAGCACCGTCTGGCGCGGGCCTTCGTGCGCGCCGGCGTCGGCCAGGGCGATCAGCAGCGGCAGCTTGATGAGGTTCTCGATGATGAAGTTCAGCGCCAGGATCACGCCGCCCAGCGGCCCGAACAACAGCAGCATCAGCGGGTAGCCCACGAAGCCGCTGTTGGCGCAACTCATGCCCATGGCCAGGTAGGCACTCTCGGTGAGCGTGCGCCCACGCGCTTTCCACGACCACAGCAGGCCGCCCCCCAGCACGAGCAGCGAGCCCGCGGTGTACACCAGCAGGTAGCCCGGTCGCAGCACGTCCGACAGCGGCCGCGAGGCCAGCGTATAGAACAGCAGCGCAGGCAGCGACACATCGAGCACGAAACGCCCGAACACACGCATGTCGGCCTTGCTGAACAGACCCCAGCGGACGGCCGCGTAGCCGGCGAGCACGCACAGATAGATGGGACCGGTGATGGCCAGGATGTCGAGCATGCGTCGAAAGGAAGGGAAAAATCAGTCGTTGGCGGCGGGCCTGGCCAGCAGCCGGTCGGCATAGTCCTGCCAGACGGGCGTTGCGCCCAGCCCGGTGAAACGGCCGGCCTGGGCCTGCCTGGCCATCCAGTCGTGCTTGTCGGCAATGGCCGATGCCATGGTCGGCTCGAAACCGGCCTCGCGCACGGTGCGCGCCACTTCACGCATCTCCTCGGCGCGGCGGCGGCCGTGCTGGGCCACGCGGCTGAAGAAGTAGGCGCCCTGCCTCGTCCAGTCGATGCCGGGAAAGGTCTCCTGCAACGTGGCGATCATCGCGTCCTCGACACCATAGTGACGTGCCGCGGTGTAGCTCTCGATCACCAGGGCCTCCAGGCCCTTGATCATCACGCTGCGGCACATCTTGGTCGCCGAGGCCACGCCCAGGCAATCACTGGCCACCTGGGTCTCCATGCCCAGCGCGGCCAGGCGCGGCTGCAGGGTGGCCGCGTGCGGCCCGCCCAGCAGCATGGGCACCCGGATGCCGTAGGGCGGCACCGAGGTCATGACGCCGGCCTCGACGTAATGCCCGCCCGCCGCGTCGATGAGCGCCGCCGCCTCCCGCTTGGTGCCCGGCGAGGCGGAGTTCAGGTCG
>NZ_JAQVEJ010000056.1 GCF_028698005.1 Hydrogenophaga sp. | reverse complement strand
ATCCGGCCGGCGGTCGAGGACATCGCCGACAACGCGTTTGCCCAGCAACTGCCCGAACTGACCGTCGTGCGCGGCGCCGAAGATCCGCTGGCGCGGTTGCAGGCCCATCTGCAGCGCTCGGCGCACCGCATGCTGATCCTGGCCGAGAGCGACGGCCGGCGCGAAAGTCTGCTGGACTTTCTGCGCGCCAGTGGCGTGAATCCGCCCGTGTTCGACTCGCTCGACGAGTTCCAGCGCAGCGACGAGAAAGTGGGCATGGCCACGGCGGCGCTGATGGCCGGCTTCGCCTGGATCGAGCAAGGAATCGACTTCGTCACCGAGACCGAACTGTTCGCGGCCGGGCCGACCACGCGCCGGCGCAAGCGACAGGAGCAGGTCAGCGATGTCGATGCGTTGATCAAGGATCTGAGCGAGCTGAACGTGGGCGATCCGGTGGTGCACACGCAGCACGGCATCGGCCGCTACCGTGGGCTGGTCAACCTCGACATGGGCGAGAAGAACCCCGACGGCACGCCCGCCCTGCAGGAGTTCCTGCACCTGGAGTACGCCAACGAGGCCGTGCTTTACGTGCCGGTGAGTCAGTTGCACCAGATTGGCCGCTACACGGGCGTCAGCGCCGAGGAGGCACCACTGCACAAGCTGGGCAGCGGTCAGTGGGAGAAGGCCAAGCGCAAGGCCGCCGAGCAGGTGCGCGACGCCGCGGCCGAACTGCTGAACATCTATGCGCGCCGCGCCGCCCGCCAGGGCCATGCGTTCCGCTTCAGCGCACAGGACTACGAGACCTTCGCCAACGACTTCGGCTTCGAGGAAACGGCTGACCAGAAGGCGGCCATCCACGCCGTGATCCAGGACATGATCAGCCCACAGCCGATGGACCGCCTGGTCTGCGGCGATGTGGGCTTCGGCAAGACCGAGGTGGCCCTGCGCGCGGCCTTCGTGGCGGTGACCGGCGGCAAGCAGGTGGCCTTCCTCGCACCGACCACACTGCTGGCCGAGCAGCACTACCAGACGCTGGTGGACCGCTTCGCCAAATGGCCGGTGAAGGTCGCCGAGATGAGCCGCTTCCGCTCCGCCAAGGAGATCACGGCCGCCATGAAAGGCATCGCCGACGGCAGCGTGGACATCGTGGTGGGCACGCACAAGCTGCTGTCGGAAAAGGCGCAGTTCAAGAACCTGGGCCTGCTCATCATCGACGAGGAGCACCGCTTCGGCGTGCGCCACAAGGAAGCGATGAAGCAGTTGCGCGCCGAGGTGGACGTGCTCACCCTCACGGCGACGCCGATCCCGCGCACGCTGGGCATGGCACTCGAAGGCCTGCGCGATCTGAGCGTGATCGCCACCGCGCCGCAGCGGCGCCTGGCGATCAAGACCTTCGTGCGCAACGAGGGCAGCGGGGTGATCCGCGAGGCGGTGCTGCGCGAACTCAAGCGCGGCGGCCAGGTGTACTTCCTGCACAACGAGGTCGAAACCATCGAGAACCGGCGCCAGGCGCTGGAAAAGCTGCTACCCGAGGCACGCATCGCCATCGCGCATGGCCAGATGCCCGAGCGCGAACTCGAGCGCGTGATGCGCGACTTCGTGGCGCAGCGCTTCAACCTGCTGCTGTGCTCGACCATCATCGAGACCGGCATCGACGTGCCCACGGCCAATACCATTGTGATCGCGCGCGCCGACAAGTTCGGTCTGGCGCAACTGCATCAGTTGCGTGGCCGCGTGGGCCGCAGCCACCACCAGGCTTATGCCTACCTGCTGGTCCCCGACATGGAGAGCCTGACCAAACAGGCCGCCCAGCGCCTGGAAGCCATCCAGCAGATGGAGGAACTGGGCAGCGGCTTCTACCTGGCCATGCACGACCTGGAGATCCGGGGCGCCGGCGAGGTGCTGGGCGAGAGCCAGAGCGGCAACATGATGGAGGTGGGCTTCCAGCTTTACAACGAGATGCTGGCCGAGGCGGTGCGCTCGCTCAAGGCCGGCCGCGAACCCGACCTGCTGGCGCCGCTGTCGGTCACCACCGACATCAACCTGCACGCCCCCGCCCTGCTGCCCAACGACTACTGCGGCGACGTCCACCTGCGCCTGAGCTTCTACAAGAAGCTGGCCACCGCGAAGACGGCCGACCAGGTGGACACGCTGCTGGAAGAGATCGTGGACCGCTTCGGCAAGCTGCCGCCACAGGCACAGAACCTGATCGACGTGCACCGGCTGCGGGTGCTGTCGCAGCCCTACGGCGTGATCAAGGTCGATGCGGCGCCGGGCGTCATCCACATCACCTTCAAGCCCAATCCGCCGGTCGAGCCGATGCGCATCATCGAGCTGATCCAGAAGAACCGGCACATCAAGCTGGCCGGCAACGAGAAGCTGCGCATCGAAAAAGCCCTGCCCGAAGTCAAGGACCGGGTGCAGATGGTGCGCGACGTGCTCAGGGCGCTGGGGCAGCCTCTGACGATGACCGAGGCGGTGCCGGCCTGACGGCATCGGCCGCAGGCAAACGGGCGGCATCGGCCTGGCCTTGCGCGCGGACCTGGGCCAGCCAGCGTTCGCGCTGGTCGGCACTGGCGCGGTGCACCGGGCCGATGCGGGTCATGTCCACCGGTTGGAGGCCGCAGAACTTCAGGGTACTGCGCACCAGGGCCTTGGCGGTCGGGTCGCCCTGGATGAAACGCAGGTAAAAGCCCGGGGAGTCGCTGGTGATGATGACACGGGCGCTGCGCCCGGCCAGCAGGCCCTCGGCCCGCCCATTGGGCAGGTAGCGAAACGCCCAGCCACGCTCCAGCACCCGGTCGAAGAAGCCCTTGAGCAGTGCCGGCATCGCGCCCCACCAGATGGGAGTGACCAACACCAGGCGCCGCGCAGCGCCCATCAATGCCTGGGCGTGGCGCAGGTCGGGCTCCAGCGGCTGGTGGCCGTGGTAGCTCGCCCGCAGGATGGGGTCGAAGCGCAGATCGCGCAGCGCCAGCACCGTGGCTTGGGCGCCGCCCGAGCGGAGGCCCCCGGCATGGCTTTGCGCCAGTGCCGCGCACAGCGATGACGCGTCCGGATGCCCGTCGATGATGAGTACATCGGCCATGAAATACCTGCCTTTCCTTGATCTTGACATTGTCAACATTGACGGGCGGAGTCTCCGCTAGAATCTTTCTCATGTCAAGTTCATCCGGTGGCCGCCGTCCCTACCACCACGGCAATCTGCGCCAGGCCCTGCTGGATGCGGCCATGGATCTGCTGTCGGTCACGCCCGCCGCGCAGTTGAGCCTGCGCGAACTGGCACGCGCGGCCCAGGTGAGCCATGCGGCGCCCTACCACTACTTCACCGATCGGCAGGGCCTGATCCGCGCCGCCGGGGTGGAGGCCATGCGACGGCTGTTGCAGGCACAGCAGGCGGCCGTGGCCGCCGAGGACTCGCCACGCGGACGTCTGCTGGCGCTCGGCCATGCCTATGTCCGTTTCGCCGCCCGCGAGCCGCATGCCTTTGCACTGGTGTTCGATCCGCAGTACTGCAAGCCCGGCACCCCGACGGAAGACATGGCACCCCTGATCACCGCGAACGAGGCGCTGTTGGCCGCCTGCGTGGACGAAGCGCAGCGCTTCGGTGTGCTGCCACCGGGCGACACGGGCCCCATCGCCACCGCCCTGTGGGGCACGGTACACGGCCTGGCCCAGTTGGTGATGGCCGGCCACGTGCCGCTGCCCGAGGCCGAAGCCGCCCTGTCCGCCCTGCTGCCATCGCAGCAGCCGCGATAATTCCGGGATGACCTCCGCATCCGAATTTGCCCCCGGCCTCGTCGTCCGGGGCTTCACGCCGCCGCTGCGGCTGAGCAATTACAAGCTCATCGCCTTCGACATGGACTCCACGCTGATCAACATCGAGTGTGTGGACGAAATCGCCGATGCGGTGGGCCGCAAGGCCGAAGTGGCCGCGATCACCGAGGCCGCCATGCGCGGCGAGATCACCGACTTCAAGGACAGCCTGCGGCGGCGCGTGGCGCTGCTGCGCGGCGTGACCATCGCCGACATGGAACGCGTCTATGTCGAACGCCTGCGCATCAACCCCGGCGCGGCCGAGCTGATCAAGGCCTGCAAGGCGGCCGGCATGAAGGTGCTGCTGGTGTCGGGCGG
The DNA here is from genome assembly GCF_028698005.1 of Hydrogenophaga sp. Classification (GTDB taxonomy): domain Bacteria; phylum Pseudomonadota; class Gammaproteobacteria; order Burkholderiales; family Burkholderiaceae_C; genus Hydrogenophaga. The sequence goes on along the minus strand of NZ_JAQVEJ010000056.1, from coordinate 12,059 downwards.
CTTCACCTTCTTCGCCGAGCGCGTGCGCGACACGCTGGGCATCGACTTCATGCGCGCCAACGTGCTCGAGGTGCACAGCGGGCCCAACTGCGGCGAGCTGACCGGGCACCTGGTCGAACAGACCTGGGGCGACATCTGCGACGGTGCCGAAAAGCGCCGCACGCTGCTCGAAGTGGCGTCGCTGCTGAACATCGAGCCATCGCAGTGCATCGCGATGGGCGACGGGGCCAACGACCTGCCGATGATGGATGTCGCCGGCCTGTCGGTGGCCTACCACGCCAAGCCCAAGGTGCGCGAGCAGGCCATGGTCGCCATCAACGAGGGGGGCCTGGACCGGCTGCTGGAAGTGCTGCGCTGAGCGCGCCTCAACCCTGCGCCGGTCCGGGCGGCAGGATCTCGTAACCGCCTTCGTCCAGGTGGCGGTGCGGCCCCCACACCGCCTCCAGCGCGGCGGATTCGGCCTGCAGCCAGTGCTCGTAGAGCATGCGCTCGTCGTTGCCAAGGGCCTCGCTGTCGGGCGGGTCGCCGTGCATGACCCGGATGCGCTGCACGGCGTGGTAGACCGGCAGCACCATCGCCGGATCGCCCAGCGACGCGTCGAGCGCGCGAGCGAAGGCGCGCTCGGCCTGCTGGCGGGTCGACGCGCTGCCCCCGTCCGGGGTGTGGAGACGGACGCGGTAGTGGGAGGACTGGCTCATGGGCCGATTATCGGCGCGCGGGCTCGTCGCGCCCGTAGCGGGTCCGCAGCGGGCGCAGGATGTCGCCCAGGCCGTTGTGGTCGATCTCGTGCATCAGGGCGATCAGGCGGCCCAGTTCGCCCCGGGGGAAGCCTTCGCGGGCGAACCAGTTGAGGTAGTGCCCCGGCAGGTCGGCGATGCGCCGCCCTTCGTACTTGCCGTAGGGCATCCGGACCTCGAACAGGCGCTCCAGTTCGTGGGTCTTCAAGCGGCCTCCCGCGAACGGTCGAGCCAGGCCGAGACCACCTGCGCGAACTCGGCGGGCTGCTGGCGCATCAACCAGTGGCCGGCGTCGAACCCGCGCGCCGCACTGCCCGGCATGTTGTCGAGCGACTCGACCCATGGCTGCGAGTGGAACATGAAGGGCTTGCGGCGGCCGTAGCAGAACAGGATGGGGATGCGCGGGCCGAACACCTTGTGCACCCGCGCCACGCCGCGCAAGCCGCCGTAACTGCCGAACCATTGCATGGCGTAAGGGTAGTTCATCTGCCAGCCGATGGCGGCAGGGTCCGTGCGGCACCCCACCTGGCGGGCCATGAAACGCGTGAGCCGGTCGGCGAGCGACGGCCACCAGGCGCCCAGCTTCCAGGCCGTGGCCAACCAGAGCTGGTAGCCGGCGATCAGCAGTTTTTCCCGCGCCGTCAGCCCCTTCAGATAGGCGCCGGAGTTGCTGTCGCCGATGTCGACCCCCACCACGCGGACCACGCGATCGACGTGCCGCGCCGCGTACTCGTAACCGAAGAAGCAGCCCCAGTCGTGCAGCACGAGCGTGACGGGTGCTCCGGGGCTGACCGCATCGACCACGACCGCGAGCAGGCGGCACATCTCGTCGACCGACACGGGCCGTGGGGGACGCGAAAGATCGAACCCCGGCAGTGCCAAGCGCACGCAGGTCCAGCGCCCGCGCAGCGAAGCCACCAGGCCATCCCACAGGGCCGGGGAGTCTGGCCAGCCGTGCAGAAAAACGACCACCGGCCCTTCGCCCTCGATCACCACCGACAGGCCTTCAACATCGAGTCGATGCACGTTCATGGATACAGGGTGCGCAGCCTTGGAGAGCACCGATGGTAGCGCGCACCCGGACAAGGCGCATCGCGCACCGATCAGGTGCCCGCATCGGCCAGCCGCAGGACCGCAGTTGTGACCAGATGTGGCACAGGGATTGCATGGGAGGTGGACGTCCTGCATCGGCAGGCGTTCATCACCCGAGTCTTCCCAACCGGAGCCATTTCATGTCCTTTTCCCGCTATTCCCAACTGACCTGTGCCGCCATGCTCGCGATGGCTGGCGTTGCTGCCCATGCCCAGGGTTCGGTCTCTCTGTATGGCCTGGTCGACATGAGCGTCGGGCGCACCCAGGCGCCCGGTGCCAAGGCCGTCAATGCGGCCGACAGCGGCAAGCTGAGCACCAGCTTCTGGGGTATCGGTGGCAAGGAAGACCTGGGTGGCGGTGTCTCGGCCGTGTTCAAACTCGAAAGCTTCGTGCGCCTGACGAATGGCGGCGCCGGCCGCTTCGATGGCGACCCGATGTTCTCGCGCACCGCCTCGGTGGGCCTGTCCAGCAACCAGTTGGGCACGGTCACGTTCGGCCGCAACACCACGGCGCTGTTCGTCTCCACCCTCATGTTCAACGCCCTGGGCGATTCGTTCGGCTACTCCCCCAGCATCCGCCACTACTTCACCAGTGGCACCACCACGGGCGACACGGGTTGGGACGACTCGGTGTCCTACGCCAGCCCCTCGTTCGGGGGCTTGCGCTTCGGCGTTTCGGCAGCCTTCAAGACTGGGGATGCCGCCACCGACGGACGCAACGTGGGCCTGAACCTGGGTTACAGCGGCGGCCCGCTGTCGGCCTCCCTGGTCTATCAGGATGTGAAGAAGGACGGTGCCGCCGGCGCCGTCGACAACACCCGGACGGTACAGGCCGGCGCCGCGTATGACTTTGGCACGGCCAAGTTCTATGCCCAGTTGGGCACGGTGGACAACAAGAGCACGGACAAGAGTTACGACATTCTGGGCCTGGGCGTGCGATTCCCCGTCGGCAAGGGAGCCGTGGTGGCACAGGCGGGCCGTCTGTCACCCGATGCCGGTGCCGACCGCACCACGATCAGCGCGGGCTACCTGCACAGCCTGTCCCCGCGCACCGAGCTTTACGGCGTGTTGATGAACGACAAGCTTGACGGTGCGGGAAGCGGCAAGAACTATTCGGTCGGCATCCGCCACAAGTTCTGACCGCCCGGAAGACCCGCAGGGACCTCTTGCAGGAGGTCCCTGCGGTCCGGCGCCGCGCACGCCCGGGCGCGCCGCCGGATCAGAGCGCTGCCTTCAGGCGGGCCACACCTTCGCGGATGCGGTCCACCCCCACCGTGGCAAAGCTCAGACGCAGCGTGGCGTGGTCGGGCTGGCTGGCATAGAACGGTGCCCCGGGGACGAAGGCCACCCCCTGTTCGACCGCCCGCCTGGCAAACTCGCCACCGTCGGCTATCCGGCCACCCGCCCCCGTCAGGCGGGCCCAGATGAACAAGCCCCCCTGGGGCTGGACGAACGTGAGCGCATCGCCCAGTTCGCTGCGCAAGGCATCGCCCATGGCAGTGGCCCGCTCGGCATACACGGCACGCACCCTGGCCAGGGTGTCGGGCATGCGGCCGGCCTTGAGGTACCGGGCCGCGGTGGCCTGGGCGAAGGTGCTGGTATGGGCATCGCTGAACTGCTTGCACATGGTCGCCTTGGCCAGCAGCTCGGCCGGTGCCACCATCCAGCCGACGCGCAGGCCAGGGCTCAGCACCTTGGACAGGCTGCCGCAGTGCACCAGGCAATCCCGGCTCCCGGGTACCTGTGCGGACAGGGCCAGCAGGCTCGGCGGCGGGGCATCACCGAAGTACAGGTCGCCGTAGGGGTCGTCCTCGACCACCAGCACCTGGTGTCGCACCGCCAGCTCCAGCACCTTCCGGCGGCGCTCCAGCGTCAGCGTGGCCCCGCTGGGGTTGCCGAAAGTCGGGATCAGGTAGATGAACTTGGGCTTGTGCTCAACGATGAGCCGCTCCAGCGCATCGGTCTGCACCCCGTCACCATCCACCGGCGCGCTCACCAGATCAGCGCCGTACAGGCGAAAACACTGGATGGTGGCCAGGAAGGTCGGGCCTTCGACGATCACCTTGTCGCCGGGTGAGACCAGGGTCTTGCCCAGCAGGTCCAGCGCCTGCTGGCTGCCGGTGGTCACGATCAGGTCACCGGCAGCCACACCATGCGCACCCTTGGTCGCCATGAACCCGGCCAGTTGCTCGCGCAGCGGCTGGTAGCCCTCGGTGGCGCCATACTGCAGCGCACCGCCGGCTTCTTCGCTCAGGGCCGCATTCACGGCCTCGCGGATGCCGTCGACATCAAACAGTTCGCTGTCGGGAAAGCCCCCCGCAAAACTGATGATGCCGGGCCTGCCCAGCAGCTTGAACAGCTCGCGGATGGCGGAGGTTTCGACGTTGCGCAGTCGGTCGGCAAAGGGCGTGGTCAAGGGCATGGTAGTCGGAAGAGTCATCAGGATGACCACCATTGTCGCCAATTTGCGTGCAGGATTCCTGCGCCCCCGTTGGCAACGCTAGACTCGGCGACGTTCCTCCACGACCCCCCTGCCTGCACCATGTCCGATCGCGAGCCAACGAGCAAGCCGATGAGCCCGGCACAGATCGAGCGTTTTTTCTCGATCCTGCAAGACGCCAATCCGCAACCGGTGACCGAGCTCGAATACACCAGCGTGTTCGAGTTGCTGGCGGCGGTGCTGCTCTCGGCACAGGCCACCGACGTGGGCGTGAACAAGGCGACCCGGCGGCTGTTTCCGGTCGCGAACACGCCCCGGAAGATCCTGGATCTGGGCCTCGAAGGCCTGGAGTCCTACATCAAGACCATTGGCCTGTACCGCAGCAAGGCCCGCCACCTGATGGAAACCTGCCGCATCCTGGTCGAGCGCCATGGCGGCGAGGTGCCACGCACGCGCGAGGCGCTGGAGGCCCTGCCCGGCGTGGGTCGCAAGACCGCGAACGTGGTGCTCAACGTGGCCTTCGGCGAGCCCACGATGGCCGTGGACACGCACATCTTCCGCGTCGGCAACCGCACCGGCCTGGCCGTCGGCAAGACGCCGCTGGCGGTGGAGCAGCAATTGCTCAAACGCGTGCCGGCCCGCTATCTGGTGGACGCGCACCACTGGCTGATCCTGCACGGCCGCTATGTATGCCAGGCGCGCAAGCCCCAGTGCCCACGGTGCGCGGTGGCCGAGTGCTGCAACTTCCGCAACAAGACCACCGCCTGAGCATGCGCCTCAGCGCAGCCACCACTGTGTGGCCGCGTGCAGCAACACACCGACAAGCGCGCCCACCACGGTGCCGTTGATACGGATGAACTGCAGGTCGCGGCCAATGTGGGTTTCCAGCACCGCGCCCATCTCATCGGCATCCCAGGCGCGCACCCGCTCGGCCACGAAATCGACGATCGCCGGACGGCTGCGATCGAGCGCCGACAGCAGCGCCTGACGCATCTGCCGGTTCAGGCCCTGGCGCAGGTCCTGGTCGCCCGCCAGCTGGTCCACCAGGGTATCCAGCAAGGTGCCCAGGCGCTCGACAAGGCGGCTGTCGGGCGCACGCAGGTCGGTGCGCAACCGCTCGGCCAGCTCGATCCACCAGGCCTGCACGGCCTCGTCCCAGCGCGGTTGTGCCAGCCAGGTGTCGCGCCAGCCGGCGGCCTGCGCCTGCCAGGCGGCGTCGCCTTGCAGGCGCTGTGCGGCCTCACTCATCCAGGCGTCGAAGCGAAGCCGCCACACGTGCTGCGGATCGGCCACGGCCTCGGCCAGCATGCGCGTGAGCGCGGCCACCAGCTTGCGCGTGGCCAGCCGGGCCGCGACCTGGTCCAGGCCCACGTAGCGCAGCTTGGCCAGTTCGCGCGCGATGGCCTCGGTCAAGTGCTCCTGCACGCTCTCGCGCGCCGCCCAGTCCGCCAGTTCGCCCGCCACGCTGTCGAACCACCGCTGGTGGTGGCGGTGCTCGGTCAGGGCCTGCAGGGCCTGACCGCCCAGCGCGGCCACATCCAGCTCACGCACCAGCCGGCGCGAGGCGCGCGCCACCCAGCCCGGTACGGGCTCGCGCCGCAACGCCGCCAGCACGTCGGGCAGTGCATCGGCCAGACCGTCCGCCACCCGGGCGCGGTTCGCGGGCACGGCGAGCCAGCCCACCAGGTCGCCGCTCATGTCCCAGCGGGACAGGGCGTCGTCAACACGGTCGCGGGTCAGGAAGTGCTGGTCCAGGAACTCGGCCAGGCGCTGGCCCAGCCGGTCCTTGTTGGCCGGCAGGATGCGCGTGTGCGGAATCGGCAGCCCCAGGGGATGGCGGAACAGCGCCACGACCGCGAACCAGTCGGCCAGTGCACCGATCATGGCGGCCTCGGCCGCCGCCGCGACATAGCCCCAGGCCGGATGGCGGTCCCCCATCAGCGTGGCGCCCACATAAACCACGGCCGCCATCAGCAGCAGCGCCAGCGCCAGGACCTTCATGCGGCCCAGCGACCAGGGTTCGGACGGTGTTTGCGGCTTGCTCATGACCCGGTTTTACCGCACCTGGCTTTCAGGACAGCGCCTTCACAACGCCAGGCACAGGCCCTCGCCCGGGCCGGGCGCCTCGCGCGGCCAGTGCGCCACGCCGGGAATCGGCGTGACGCCTCCACCAGCGAGGTAGCACGCGGCACGGATGACACCGGCATGGGTGAACCAGACCGCATCGCCCTCACTGGCCCGGGCGCGTTCGTCGGCGAGCGCTGCGGCCACGCGATCGATCACCGTTTGCGTGCTTTCACCACCCCCTACCCGGTGGTGGGCAAAGTCGGCCATCCAGTCATCGAAGGCCGCGCGCGGAATGGCATCCCAGTGCTGTTGCTCCCAGCGGCCGAAGTCCATTTCATTCAGTCGCGCATCCACCAGGGCCTCGGGCAGATCGGGGCGCAGCGCGCGGAGCGCGCGGGCCAGTTGACCCGCCCTGCCCAGCGCCGACACGCGCAGGCGCAATCCGGCCGGCAGCGTCTGCGCCCAGTGTCGCGCCGCCATGCGGGTGTGCACCTCATCCGCCGGCACGTCGCTGGCGCCATAGCACAGCCCCGGGGGCAGGCTCACCCGGGCATGGCGCAGCAGCCACAGCTTCATGCGCTCAGGGGCCCCAGGGCCAGCAGCAGGCCGATATAAAAACCCACCTCGGACAGCTGCTGCGTCGCGCCCAGGCCGTCGCCGGTGAAGCCTTGCAGGCGGCGCCACAGCAGGCGCCACATCCAGCCCATGCCCAGGGCCGAGCCTGCCAGCGCCCACAGCCAGTGCAGGCCCGGCGACACCCACAGCAGCAGCCACAGTGCCAACGCCGCCCAGACGACACCGGCCATCAGCGCCGCATCTTCGATCGCATCGGCCAGCGGCTTGGATTTGGACTTCGCCGTGTCGCCCACATGCGAGAGAAAGCGGATCAGGAACATCGGCATCAGGCGAGAAACCACATGCGCACCGAACAGGCCCAGCACCGCCATCCAGGGCGACACCTGCGCGAGCATGGCCAGCAGCGCGATCTTGGACAGCAGGGCCAGCACCAGCGCGATCGCGCCATAGGTGCCGATGCGCGAATCCTTCATGATCTCCAGCGCACGCTCGCGCGTGAGTCCGCCACCCAGGCCATCGGCGGTGTCGGCCAGGCCGTCCTCGTGGAAGGCCCCGGTGAGCAGGACGCCGGCCACCGTGCTCGTGACGGCGGCCACCCAGGGCAGTGCCGCAACGGGGGGCAAGGCCATCATGACGAGCGCGAACACACCGGCGCTCACGCCACCCACCAGCCAGCCCACACCGGGGTAATGGGCCGCGCTCGCGCGCAACATGGCCGGCGAATAGCCGACCCATCCGGCGAGCCGCCCCGTCACCGGCACCCGGGTGAAGAACTGCAGCGCCAGCAGGTAATGACGGACGAAGCGGGTCATGATCGGACGGCCATCATGCCCCGGCGGCCGCCGGCTCCTCGGCCTGGCGCGACACCCCTGCCGACTCGAAGCTGGCCATCTCGCGCAGGACCGCGCAGGCAGAGACCAGCAGGGGCCAGGCCAGCGCCGCACCCGAGCCCTCGCCCAGGCGCAGTCCCAGGCTCAGCAGCGCCTGCACGCCCAGGTGCTCCAGCATGCGGGCGTGCCCCTTCTCGCCCGAGCAGTGCGAGAACACGCAGCGCTGCAGCACATTGGGCTGCAGTGCCGCGGCCACCAGCACGGCCGACGTGGTGATGAAACCATCGACCACGATCACGCGGCGCTCCACCGCCGCCTGCAGCACAGCCCCCACCATGGTGGCAATCTCGAAGCCGCCAAAGGCGGCCAGCACCTCCAGCGGCGCCCTGGCGTCCGGATGGCGTGCCAGCACCTCGCGCAGGATGGCGGTCTTGCGCGCCAGCGCCTCACCTTCCATGCCGGTGCCCGCGCCCGTGCACTCGGCAATGTCCAGTCCCAGGAGCCGGCTCATCAGCAGCGAGGCGGAGGAGGTATTGCCGATGCCCATCTCGCCCAGCAGCAACGCATTGCCCGGCAACTGGCTCAGCAGGGCCTGCCCGCCCGCCAGCGCGGCGCGGCACTGCGCATCGGTCATCGCCGGCCCTTCGAGCGCATCGGCCGTGCCCTTGGCCGGCTTGCTGATCACCAGGCCGGGTTGCGGGGCAAAGTCGCGACGCACACCGCAATCGACCACCGTCAGGCCGATGCCATGCTGGCGCGCCAGCACGCTGACCGCGGCACCGCCGGCCAGGAAGTTCTCCACCATCTGCGCCGTCACGTCGCCTGGGTAGGCCGAGACACCGCGCGCGGCGAGGCCGTGGTCGCCCGCAAACACCACCATCTGCGGCTGCGTCAGTGCGGGCGCCTCGGTGCCCAGGGCCAGCCCGATGCGCTGGGCCAGCGTTTCGAGGCGACCCAGCGAGCCGAGCGGCTTGGTCTTGTTGTCGATGAGCTGCTGCAGGCGCTGCGCGAGCAGAGGATCGTGGATGTCGGGTACGTCGGGAATCTGAAATGGCATGTGTGTACGGATAGCAAGGAAACTCAGGGAACGACCAGGGCGTCGAGCACGCCCGGATCGAAATGCCGCCCGACCAGATCGGCCAGGGCGTCAAAAACGGAGGTGAGGCTGCGCCCGCCGTCGCCGAACAGCGCCTGCATGGCGCGGGCATCCTCGAACAGGCCGTGCAGGTACAGGCCCAGCACGTTGCCGGCCGGGTTCTGCCAGGCCAGCCCGGGGATGACCTCGCGGGCAATGTCGCCCTTGGCGGCCATGGCGGGGTGTTGCGCGGTCTGGCCGTGGCGGATCTCGTAGCCATCCACCTCCACCCCGGCCAGCGGCTGCCAGGCGCCCTGCATGGCACCGAAGCGCGTACGGGTCCGCCGCACGGTCTTGTCCGGCGCGAACACCGTCACCAGCGGCAGCAGGCCGAGTCCGGGCGCGTTGCCATCGATGCCGTGCGGATCGACCAGCGCCTCACCCAGCATCTGCAGGCCGCCGCAAACCCCCAGCACCCGGCCGCCGCGCGCTGCGTGTTCGGCCACCGTGCGGTCCAGGCCGGTGGCGCGCAGCCACGCCAGGTCCGCCGCCGTGGCCTTGGAACCCGGGAGCACCAGCCAGTCCGCGCCAGCGCAATCGGCCGGATGACGCGCCCACACCAGGCGCACCCCCGGCACCTGACGCAGCGGCTGGAACTCGTCCAGGTTGCTGATGCGCGGATAGGCGATGACCGCCACGGTGACGCGGACAGCGGCACCACCCCCCGACGGCGAGGCGTCGAACACGCCGTCCTCCTCGGGCAGACCATGCCCGCGCACCATCGGTACGGTTGCCACCACCGGCACACCGGTGAGCCGCGCCAGCATCTGCGGCGCCGGTGCCAGCAGCGCGGCATCGCCGCGGAACTTGTTGAGCACGAATCCGCGGATCAGCGCCCGTTCGGCTTCCGGTAGCAGCGCCCAGGTGCCGTACAGATGGGCGAACGCGCCGCCGCGGTCGATGTCGGTCACGAGCAGGCAGCGCGCGCCGGCGTGCCGCGCCACGCGCAGGTTCACGATGTCGCTGTGCTGCAGGTTGATCTCGGCAGGTGAACCGGCCCCCTCGATCACGACCACATCGTGGCTGGCGCGCAATTCGTCGAGCGCCTGTGCCACCACCGGCCAGACGCGGCCGCCCCGCTCGTGCCAGGGCAAGGCACCCAGTTCATGGCTCACCTGACCCAGCAGCACCACCTGGCTGCGCGTGTCGGCCTCGGGCTTGAGCAGCAGGGGGTTCATGCGCACGTCGGGCTCGGCTCCCGCCGCCAGCGCCTGGAAATACTGCGCCGAGCCGATCTCGCCCAGCCGTCCGTCCGGTGTGGCGACGACGCGGGCGTTGTTGCTCATGTTCTGCGCCTTGAACGGCGCCACCTTCAGACCCTGACGCGCGTAGTAACGGCACAGCGCGGTCGCCAACAAGCTCTTGCCCGCGCCGCTGCTGGTGCCCACGACCATGACGCAACGCGCGCCCTCAGCCTGTTTCCCCGTCCTCATGGCTTGCCCTCCTCATGCGGATGCGGGCCTTGACCTGCCGGCGCCATCACCCGGGTTGCCTTTCCCACGCCCATGGTGCGCGCTGGCGTCATGTCGGCCAGTGCCCGCCATGCCCGCGCCAGCGCGTCCTGCGCTGACGGCGCGAGCACGCCCAGACGCGCATGGCCGGGCAGGCCGAAGGACGTGCAGTCGCGCAGCTTGATGCCCTGTTCCCGCAGCGCTGCCAGCATCACCTCCGCGTCCGGCCGATGCAGCCGGACCGTGAAGAAGTTCGCCAGACTGCCGGGGACCACGTCCCAGCCCAGCGCCGTGCACCGGGCAAGCTGCGCAGCCTTCCAGACCCGCAGCGTGTCCAGCGACTGCCGCACCCATGCCTGGGCTCCGGCCCAGGCGTGCAGCAAGGCCACACCGTCGGCGCCCAGCGGCCACGACGGTGCCATCGCCTCCATTGCCTGCGCCCGCGCCGCATCGGGTGCGATCGCATAGGCCGCGCGGACACCGGTCATGCCCAGCGCCTTGTTGGGCGACCACAGTTGCCAGATGTCGTCCGCCACCGGCGTCGGTTCCCCGGCCATGCGCAGCGGTGCATAGGCCCGGTCGAGGATGCGGATGCTGCCCGCTGGCGCCGTCTGCGCCAGCACCTCGTCGGCCCTGCCGAGCGGGCTCGACGGCTCACAGCCCCAGAGCAGCGCCGGCCGGCCTTCGCTGGCCTGTGCGCGCAGCGCCAGCCCCCAGGCAGCCGCTGCGGCCGCATAGTCGCCGAAGCCATGCCGCGGGACAACGACCTGCCCCAGGCCCTGGCGAACGGCGAACGCGGTCATGCGGCGTATGAATTCGCTGGCGCTGGCCGCGATCACGATGCGCTCCCGCGCCACCCCATGCAGCCTCCCCAACCGCTCGCGCAGGGCCGCGTAGGCGGGATCGGGGTAACGGACACGATCGGCCGCGAGCACGGCCGCCAGCGCCGCCGGACAGGGGCCGCAGGCGTTGGCATTGGTGGAGAAGTCATGGGCCGGTATCCCCCGCGCGTCCGGCCCGCCATGTACCAGGATGCTCATCCCGCGCCTCCCCTGGCAACCGCCATCACCACGGTCATCGGTGCCAGCAGCACGGCCACCGCAACCACCACGCGCGTGCCGAGCCCGACCGCACGCAGCGTGTCCTGTGGCAGCGGCGCCCGGGCGTCCGGGTTCAGGATGTAGACACCGGGTTTGCCCAGGCGCGTCCCCAGCACCAGCGCCATGGCAGACATCGGCCAGCCACCGTTGGGCGACGGCGTCTTGGCGGCCTCGCGCAGGAGGCGGCGCGGATCGGCCAGCCCCCCCGCCACCGCCAGCAGTCCGGCCGTCAGACGCGCCGGCACCCACGACAGCACGTCGTCCGCCCGGGCTGCCCACTTGCCGGCCCACTGCCAGTACCGTCCCTCGCGCATGCCCGGATACCCCCACATGGCGTCGGCCGTGTTCGCGAACCGGTACAGTGCCGCCCCCGGCAACCCCAGCAGGGCAAACCAGAACAGCGGCGCCACCACGGAATCGTTCAGGTTTTCCGCCAGCGTCTCGATGGCGGCCTCGCGAACCTGCGACGGCGCGAGTGTCGCCACGTCGCGGCTCACCAGTCTCGACAACCGCTCCCGTCCGTCGTCCATCGACGCCTCCAGCGCCCGTTCGACGGCCACCACCTCCTCGCGCAGCATGCGCCAGGCCAGCATCGGCTTGAGTACCAGGCCCAGGCCCAACACGGCCATCGG
>NZ_JAQVEJ010000001.1 GCF_028698005.1 Hydrogenophaga sp. | reverse complement strand
CCGATTTCTTCATGCCCATCGTCGACGACCCGTTCGACTTTGGCCGCATCGCCGCCACCAACGCCATCAGCGACGTCTACGCCATGGGCGGCACCCCCATCATGGCGCTGGCCCTCGTTGGCATGCCCATCAACGTGCTCAGCCACAGCACCATCGGCCGCATTCTGGAAGGCGGCCAGAGCGTGTGCCGTGCGGCCGGTATCCCGGTGGCCGGTGGCCACACCATCGATTCGGTCGAGGCCATCTATGGCCTGGTGGCGTTGGGCCTGGTGCATCCGGACCGTGTCAAGCGCAATGCCGATGCGAAGCCGGGCGACCGCCTGGTGCTCGGCAAGCCGCTGGGCGTGGGCGTGCTCTCGGCCGCCCTCAAGAAGGACAAGCTCGATGCGGACGGCTACGCGCAGATGATCGGCCACACCACGCGCCTGAACACCCCCGGCCCCGAGCTGGCGGCGCTGGCCGGCGTGCACGCGATGACCGACGTCACCGGTTTCGGCCTGGCGGGTCATGGCCTGGAAATGGCGCGCGGCAGTGGCCTGACGGCGCGCATCGAGATGGCGCGCGTGCCGCTCATCGACGGCACGCGCGACCTGGCCGCGCAGGGCCTGGTGACGGGCGCGAGCGGTCGCAACTGGACCGCCTACGGCCACGAGGTCGAGCTGGCCGGGCACCTGGACCCGGTGGACCGGGCGCTGCTGACCGATCCCCAGACCAGCGGCGGCCTGCTGGTGTCCTGCGCACCCGAGGCCGTGGACGAGGTGCTGGCGGTGTTCCGTCGTCACGGCTTCGAGGCCGCGGCCGAGATTGGCGAGCTGGCGGCAGCCGACACGGGCAGCGCGGTGCGCATGCAGGTGCGCTGAGGATGCCCGTGGCCAGCCAGAAAGCTGTGAAATCTCCTCGCCGGGATGCCATCCGTCCCACCCGTCATGCGGCGGCGCCGCAGGAGGTGCGCATCATTGGCGGCCGCTGGAAACGCACGCCGCTGGTGGTCAAGGACCTGCCGGGCCTGCGGCCCACACCGGCGCGGGTGCGCGAGACGCTGTTCAACTGGCTGGGTCAGGACCTGTCGGGCTGGCGCTGCGTGGACGCCTTTGCCGGTACCGGTGCCCTGGGGCTGGAGGCGGCCTCGCGCGGCGCCTCGGCGGTGCTGCTGGTCGAGCAGGACCCGACCCTGGCCCGAGGCCTCGCGGCCATGGTGGAGCGTCTCCAGGGCGGGGACGTGGTCACGGTGCAGCGGGGCGATGCCGTCTCGGCGCTGCGCCAGCGCCAGGGTGCGGGTCTGGACATCGTCTTTCTGGACCCGCCGTTCGGTGAGGGCGATGCCAACGAGGCGCTGTTCCGGCAGGCGCTGCAGGCTGCTCGCCAGGCCGTCCATGCCGACGGGCTGGTCTATCTGGAGGCGCCGCATCCCTGGAGCGACGACGAACTGGCGCAGCTGGGCCTGCAGGCGCACCGCCGGGGCAGGGCGGGGCAGGTCGCCTTTCACCTGTTGCGGCTATTGCCGCCCGACTGAGTCCGCGGTGGAGGCCTCGCGCATAATCGGGGCATGAGTGCCGAACCTCTTCGCTCCCCGCAGGGGCCCCGTGTGGCCGTGTACAGCGGCACTTTCGATCCCATCACCCTCGGTCATGAGGATGTGGTGCGCCGCGCGGCGGGTCTGTTCGACGAACTGATCATCGCGGTGGCCATTGCACACCACAAGAAGACACGTTTCACGCTATCCGAGCGCATCGACATGGCACAGGAGGCGCTGGCCGACGTCGGTGGCCGGGTCCGGGTCCTGCCGTTCGAGGGCCTGATCATGGACTTCTGCCGCGAGCATGGCGCCAGCGCGGTCGTGCGCGGTATCCGCAACATGACGGATTTCGACTACGAAGCCCAGATGGCGGCGATGAACCGCAAGCTCAATCCGCAGGTCGAAACTGTCTTTCTGCTGCCGCAGGCCGACCGGCAGTGCATCTCCAGCACCCTGGTGCGCGAGATCGCCGCACTCGGCGGCGATGTCTCGCAGATGGTCAGCCCGGCGGTGGTGGCGCGCCTGCAGCGCGCGCCGGTGCAGGCCTGAGGGGAGAGGGGAGCGCCATGGCCCTGATGATCACCGACGAATGCATCAACTGCGACGTCTGCGAACCCGAGTGCCCCAACGAGGCCATCTCGATGGGCGAGGACCACTACCGGATCGATCCGGACCGCTGCACCGAGTGCGTCGGCCACTTCGATGAGCCGCAGTGCGTGCAGGTCTGCCCGGTCGAGTGCATTCCCGTGAACCCGGATCGTGTCGAGAGCCGCGAGACGCTGATGGAAAAGTACCTGCGTCTGCAGCGCTCCGGTCAGGCGCCGGTGTCAGGCACCTGAGGCGCATCCACCGCAGGAGTGGCCGGCTTCTTCGGTGGCTTGGGGCGCGGCGGCTTGCTCGTGTGGATGAGTGCCGTGGCCTTGTTCATCTCGCCCGCGATCAGGTCGGGCAGCGCCTTGAGGCAGCGGTCCATGGCCTGGGTGATGGCGATGCGGTCGTCGGGCGAGGGCTTCCTGAGCACCCAGTTGGCCACTTCGTTGCGGTTGCCCGGATGGCCGATGCCGATGCGCAGGCGCCAGTAGTCGGGGCTGCCCAGCTGCGCGTGGATGTCGCGCAGACCATTGTGACCGGCGTGCCCGCCTCCCTTCTTGAGCTTGGCTTCGCCGGGTGGCAGGTCGAGCTCGTCGTGCACGACCAGGATCTCCTCCGGGGCGATCTTGAAAAATCGCGCCACCGAGGCCACGGCCTGACCCGAACGGTTCATGTAGGTCTGCGGCTCGAGCAGCCACAGGTTCTGGCCGCGCACGTTCGTGCGGCCCAGCAGACCAAAGTGGCCACGTTCCATTTGCAGGGACACGCCCAACTGGCGTGCCGCCTCGTCGACCCACCAGAAGCCGGCATTGTGCCGGGTCTGCTCGTACTCGGGGCCGGGGTTGCCCAGGCCCGCTATCAGTCTGATCATCTGCAGGATTATCGCTGTGGCCGAAACGAAAAAGGCCCGCGACTGCGGGCCTTTGGCGCATGAAGGGGCCGAATTACTTCTTGCCCTTCTTGCCCTTCTTGTCGTCGGCAGGGGCGGCCGTCTGGGTGACGATCACTTCCTCGACCGGCTCGACCACGGTGGCGATCGTGATGTCCTTGCGGCCATGGGTCACGATCTTCACGCTATTGGGCAGCTTGAGGTCGCTGGTGTGGATCGTGGCACCCTTTTCCACCTTGGACAGGTCGACCTCGATGTGCTCGGGCAGTTGCGTGGCCAGGCACTCGATTTCGATCTCGGTCAGCACGTGGTTGACCAGGCACTTGTCGTTCTTGACGGCCGGCGACTCTTCGGCGCCCACGAAGTGCAGCGGCACCTTCTTGCGCAGGCGGGTCTTTTCGTCCACGCGCTGGAAGTCCACGTGCAGGACCAGGGGCTTGAACGGGTGGTACTGCACATCGCGCAGCAGGACCTTCTCGACCTTGCCGCCCAGCTCCATGTCGAGGATGGAGGCGTGGAAGGCTTCCTTCTTCAGGGCGTGCCACAGGGCGTTGTGATCGAGTTCGATCGTGGTGGGGGCGGCGTTGCCACCGAAGACGATGCCGGGCGCACGGCCGGTGTTGCGCAGGCGGCGGCTCGCACCCGTACCCTGCTTGGCGCGCTCAAAAGCGACGAATTGCATGACTGACTCCTGTTGAGGGGTTCCGCGACCAGAACGCCTCGGTTTCAAAAAAGGCCGTGTCGGGAATGACGCGGCCGGCTCTTGCAGCCGTCAGAACAGGGTGTTCTGGTCGGCAAACAAACTCATGACCGACTCGCCGGAGGCGATGCGCGCGATCGTTTCGGCGATCAGCGGCGCCACCGAGAGCTGGCGGATCTTGCCGCAGGCCTGGGCCGCCTGCGACAGGGGAATGGTGTTGGTCACGACCACTTCGTCCAGGGCGTCGCCCTTGGCGATGCGGTCGATGGCGGGGCCCGAGAAGATCGGGTGCGTGCAATAGGCGTGCACGCTCTTGGCGCCGCGTTCCTTCAGGACCTCGGCCGCCTTCACCAGCGTGCCGGCGGTGTCGATCATGTCGTCCATGACCACGCAGTTGCGGCCCTCGATGTCACCGATGACGTGCATGACCTCGGAGACGTTCGGCTTCGGACGGCGCTTGTCGATGATGGCCATGTCGCAGCCGAGCTGCTTGGCCAGCGCACGGGCGCGCACCACGCCACCGACGTCGGGCGAGACCACCAGCAGGTCGGGGTAGTTCTTCTGGCGCAGATCGCCCAGCAGCACGGGCGAGGCGTAGATGTTGTCGACCGGGATGTCGAAGAAGCCCTGGATCTGGTCGGCGTGCAGGTCCATGGTGAGCACGCGGTCCACGCCCACGGTCTGCAGCATGTTGGCCACGACCTTGGCCGAGATCGGCACGCGGCTGGAACGCGGACGGCGGTCCTGGCGGGCGTAGCCGTAGTAGGGGATCACGGCGGAGATGCGCTCGGCCGAGGCGCGCTTGAGCGCGTCGACCATGATGAGCAGCTCCATCAGGTTGTCGTTCGTGGGGGCACAGGTCGACTGGATCACGAACACGTGGCGGGTGCGCACGTTCTGGGTGATCTCGACGGTGACCTCGCCGTCGGAGAAGCGGCCGACATTCGCCGAACCCAACTGGATGTTCAGGTGCTGGGCGATCTCGGAGGCCAGCACCGGGTTGGCGTTGCCGGTGAAGATCATGAAATCCGGCGTTTGGGCGTTGGTGGTGTTTCCGGCTGGCATGGCGTGGTCCCCGGCGGCTTCTTCAACGAACAATAAAAAATAGGCCGCTCAACGTTCCGTCTCGCGGCCTCTCTCTGGCTTTTTTCAATGGGTTTGGCAGGGGAGGAAGGACTCGAACCCTCGCATGCCGGAATCAAAATCCGGTGCCTTGACCAACTTGGCGACTCCCCTACGCAGGTCGATTGTGCGGCTTGCGCCAGACAACCGACCGAAACTGTCGCTGGATTCCATCGAATCCCAACTGAGCCTCATATTTTAACCTGAGATCCAGTCGGTCAGCGGATGAGCATCCAAGCTGCTGCAGATACGTGCCACCCAGCCTTCGGGAAGCGGCGCCAGTGCATCGAATGCGTCTGGCAGCGGTGCAAACACCGCGCTTCCTGATCCGGTCATCCGGCCCTGCAGACCCTGGCTGAAAAGCCACAGGATGCAGCGCTCAATGTCCGGGCAAAGGCCCTGTGCCACCGGCTGAAGATCGTTGCGGGTATGGGCAAAAAGCTTTTCCATATCCAGCATCGCCTCAGCGTTTTCGTCAGCAGCGAAGCCTTGCATTGTAGCAGTTTTTGTGTCGCGTTTCAAAGCAGGCGATGCAAAAATTTTCGGCGTCGATGCGCCGGTGGGGGGTTTGACCACCACGAAACGGCGGCGTGGCAGGTGCACGGGCGTGAGTTGCTCGCCCACACCCTCGACCCAGGCGTTGTGTCCGCCGATGAAGAAAGGCACATCGGCGCCCAGCGCCAGCCCGATGCGCGCAAGCTCGGCGCGCGCCAGGCCCAGGTGCCAGAGGCGGTTCAGGCCGATCAGGCAGGTGGCGGCATCGGACGAGCCGCCGCCCATGCCCGCTTCCGCCGGGATCTGCTTGTGCAGCCGGATGTGGGCGCCGAGCGTGCAGCCCGTGGCCTGCCGCAGCGCATCGGCGGCCCGCACGCACAGGTCGTTGTCGGGCAGTGCCAGGCGGGTGCCGCTGTCTTCGCGCGAAAGCTGACCATCCTCGCGCAGCACGAGGTCGATGGTGTCCTGCCAGTCCACCAGCATGAAGACGGACTGCAGCAGGTGGTAGCCGTCGGCGCGGCGACCGGTGATGTGCAGGAACAGGTTGAGCTTGGCGGGCGCCGGCAGGCCGGTCAGCTCGCGCACGGGATGGTCGGGTGGTGTCATGGATCGAGCACGATGCGCAGGGTCGCCTCGGGGGCCGGGTGTGTGCGTTGCGCGCTGATGCGCCCTTCGGGCTGGCGGGCGAGATCGGCCTGCCAGCCTGCCACGTCGGCCTGGCGGCCCTGCAGCCAGTCGAACAGCGCCGTCACCGGCAGCGGAGCGCCGCTGATTTGCGCGGTCAGCGCCTCCACGCTCTCGTGCCGGCTGAGGTCGTTGCCCTGCCGGAGTTCGGCGCCTTCGGGCTGCCAGCGCACGCTGGCCAGCCGGGTACCCAGTGGCGTGCTCAGCACCAGTTCGCCCCGGGTCGGGTTGCCGCGCAGCTCGAAAGCGGCCTGGAAGGCCTGGGGTGGTTCGCTGTCCACCGTCAGGCCCAGACGGCCGTTCCATTCGGTGCGCTCGGCACCCATGTGCAGCGGCGCGGCCGGTGTGGCGCAGCCGGCCAGCACCAGCATCGCCACCACACCGGTGCCGCACAGCCAGGCGCGCCGGGCGGGTCGGCGCGGGCGTTGAAGGCGGGGCATCATGGCTGTACCTTGAGGCGGCGCAGGGTTGCCTGCAGCGTCTCGTTGTCGCTGGCCAGGGTCAGGCCTTCCTTCCAGATGCGGATGGCGTCGTCGCGTCTGCCCGATACCCAGAGGATCTCACCCAGGTGGGCCGCGATCTCGGGGTCCGGCTGCCGGGCGTAGGCGGCCTGCAGGATGTCGAGCGCCCGCGGCACGTTGCCCTGACGGAACTCGACCCAGGCCAGGCTGTCCTGGATGTAGGCGTCCTGCGGTGCCAGGGACACGGCCTTCTCGATGAGCTGGCGCGCTTCGGCCAGACGGATGTTGCGGTCGGCCAGGGCGTAGCCCAGCGCGTTGTAGGCGTGGTGGTGCTCGGGGTCGAGCTCGATGAGCTGGCGCAGCAGACGTTCCATTGCATCGAAACGGTCGGCCTTCTCGGCCATCATGGCCTGGTCGTAGAGCAGGTCGGTGTCGTCGGGGAAGCGCTCGACGGCCTGCCCGAAGACCTCGTAGGCCTGCTCCCAGGCCTTGAAATCGCGCAGCAGCCGCGCCTCGGCCACCAGCTTGAGCCGGCCGATCTCGGGGCGGCTTTCCGGGAAGGCGCGCAGCAGGGCACGTGCGTCATCCATGCGACCCTGGCGCGCCAGCATGGAGGCACGGCGCATCTGGACGGCCATGATGTCGGTGCTGTTCTCGATGCGGTCGAGCCAGGCATGGGCCGACGGGTAGTCGGCGCGCCGTTCGGCGAGCTGGGCCATCATGAGATACGCCTGCGTGAGGCCGGTGTCGTTCGCGCCGCGGGGTGCCGGCCGGGCCAGTTGCAGGTAGCGCTCCAGCGAGCGCCCGGCCTCGGCATCGGCGTTGTCCTGCAGTTGCAGTGAACCCAGCAGCAGCCAGGGCTCGGCCAGCGACGGGTCCAGGGCCATGATCTGGTGGAGCAGCGCGCGCGCCTCGCCATGGCGTTGCAGGTCCAGCAGCAGACGTGCATAGGCCAGGCGTACCGGCGAGCGGGCCGCTGGCTCCAGCGCCGCCAGGTGACGGTGCACGAGGGTCTCGGCCTGGGTCTGGCCGTGTTCCATCAGTTCCACGGCCAGCAGAGCCGGGTAGGGCGATGCCGGGTCGAGTTGCATGCCCCGGTTCGCCGCCTCGAGTGCGGAGGGGATACGGTTGCCCGCCAGTTCCAGCCGACCGATGGAGGTCCAGGCGGCTGGGCCGGTGTCGCTGCGCGTGAGTTCGTCCGCCAGGGCTTTGCGGACCTCCTGCAGCGCCAGGGCCTTGTTGCTGACGCGGGCATAGGCCTGGGGAATCGCGTTGATCATGTCGACCCGCTCGCTGTCGGGGGTGCGGGTGACGATGGTGCGCAGCACGGCCGCGGAGTCGCCCGGACGGTCGAGCAGCAACTGGATCTGCAGCACGAATCGGGCGGCCTCGACGGACTCGGGCATGTCCCGGGCCCAGGCCCTGGCCGCGATCAGGGCCGAATCGCCCGCGCGCCCCTGCAGGGCGATCTCGATCGCACGCTGGTACAGCATGGGGTCATGCTCGCGCTGGGCGGCCTCCAGGAACATGGCGTAGCCCGCACCTGCGTCGCCGGCGCCCAGGCTCAGCTCACCCAGCAGCAACTGGTAGAACAGGGGGGCCGTGAGCCGGGAGTTGCGCACGGGCTCCCCGGCGGCCGGGCCCGCGCCGCCACGGCTGTCCGGCTGGGCCAGGGCCAGCGAGGCCGTCAGCAGCAAAGGGGCGGTGATCAGGCCTGCCAGGCGGCGTGCCGGGCGGGTGCGGCCGGGCAGGTGTGGGGTGGTGAGGTCCATAGCGTTGCTACTATAGCCACCTGGCCGGGTGACCGGCGGCTCAAGGTTCTGATGCCCGTCACGCCCGGACGTTCCCATCATCCTGTCGTATCCCATGCCCGAGTTGCCCGAGGTCGAGGTCACACGTCTGAGTTTTGCCGACCGCATCGCGGGCGGTCGCATCGATGCCGTGCGCCTGGGCAAGCCCCTGCGCTGGCCGCTGGGGTGCGAGCCGGCCGACCTGGTGGGACGCACGGTGCGGTCGGTGGACCGGCGTGGCAAGTACCTGCTGCTGCGGCTCGACGAGGGACTGCTGTTGCTGCACCTGGGCATGTCGGGCAGTATCCGTTTCGCGCCAGAGCTGCCGCCGGCCGGGGTGCATGATCATGTGGACATGAAGACCAGTCGCGGCATCCTGCGCCTGCACGATCCGCGGCGCTTTGGGGCGCTGGTCTACGCCGACAGCGAGGACGATCCCGCGGCGCGCAAGCTGCTCGGCGGCCTGGGCGTCGAGCCGTTCGGGCCAGGCTTCGATCCGCTGGCCTTCCATGGCGCACTGCAAAAGCGCCGCGCGCCGATCAAACAGGTGCTGCTGGCGGGCGATGTGGTGGTCGGGGTGGGCAACATCTACGCCAGCGAGGCGCTGTTTGCCGCCGGCATCCGGCCCACGACCCGTGCCGACCGCATCAGCCGCCCGCGTGCGCGCCGCCTGCACCAGGCCATCGTGACGGTGCTCGGCCGGGCGCTGGCTCTGGGCGGCAGCACGCTGCGCGATTTCAGCAGCGCACAGGGGCAGAACGGCTACTTCCAGCTTGATGCCATGGTGTACGGCCGCGCCGGCCAGCCCTGCCGGGTGTGCGCAACGCCGGTGCGCATGCTGCGCCAGGGGCAACGCTCCACCTTCTGGTGCCCGGTGTGCCAGAAGCCCTGATCCAGGCGCCGGCGGAGGCCGGCAGAGGCAGAACGGACGGCCCGCGATGCTATATTGGCTTGAACAGGAAAGTACCCATGACATTCAATCAGGAACTGGATGAACACGGCGCCTGGCGCAGGCAGTTCGCCTTGCGGCTCAAGCTGCTGGGCGAATGGCTCAGCGACCACGACCTGATGGGACCCGGCATCCGCGAGCGCCTGGACCAGTTGCATGCGCAGGTCAAGGAAGACAGGATCATGGTGGCCTTCGTGGCCGAGTTTTCGCGTGGCAAATCCGAGCTGATCAACGCGATGTTCTTCGCCGGCTACGGCCGGCGCATCATGCCGGCCAGCGCCGGGCGGACCACCATGTGCCCGACCGAACTGGGCTACGACGCCGAGGTGCCGCCATGCATCCGCCTGCTGCCGATCGAAACCCGCCTGCAGCCGCAGTCGCTGCTGGAGTGGCGCAACGCACCGGACAAGTGGGAGCGTGTCGATCTGGACGTCAACGATCCCAGGCAACTGGCCAGGGCGATCCAGAAAGTGTCCGAGGTCCGGCGCGTCAGTCAGGACGAGGCGCGGGCGCTGGGCTTCTGGAGCGACGAGCTGCCCGACGACAACCCGATTCCCGGGGCCGATGGCCTGGTGGAGGTGCCCAAGTGGCGTCATGCGCTGATCAACATGGCCCATCCGCTGCTCAAGCAGGGCCTGGTGATCCTGGACACGCCGGGGCTCAACGCCATCGGTGCCGAGCCCGAGCTGACGGTCAGTCTGCTGCCGCAGGCGCATGCCGTGGTGTTCATCCTGGCCGCCGACACCGGCGTGACCAAGTCCGACCTGACGATCTGGCGCCAGCATCTGAACGCCCTGGGCCATGCGCCCGAATCGCGCCTGGTGGTGCTCAACAAGATTGACACGATGTGGGACGAACTCAGCTCGCCCGAGCAGGTGCAGCTGCAGATCGCGGCCCAGCGCACCGACTCGGCCGAGGTGCTGGGCATCCCGCCGTCGCAGGTGCTGGCGGTGTCGGCGCAAAAAGGCCTGCTGGCCAAGGTCAACCGGGATGAGGCGCTGCTGCAGGCCAGCCGCCTGCCCGAGCTGGAGGCCGCCCTGGGGGCCGGCCTGCTGGGGCAGCGCCGCAGCATTCTGCAGGCTGCGGTGGCCAACGGTATCGAGGCCCTGCGGGCGGACAGCCGCCGTCTGGTGCATACCCGCCATCGCGACATCCTCGAACAGATCCAGGAACTCGAAGGCCTGCGTGGCAAGAACAGCAGCACGATCAAACAGATGCGTCTGCGCATCGAGCAGGAACAGGCCGACTTCGATGCCAGCGGCGCCCGCATCCAGGCGGTACGGTCGGTGCACCTGCGCCTGCTGCGCGAGTTGTTCGCGCTGCTGAGCAGTTCGCACCTGAAAAAGGAAGCCTCGGCGATGGCCAAGGCGCTCAGGCAGCCGGGCATCAAGCTGGGTGTGCGGCGCGTCTACGATGACACCTTCGGGCGCCTGCGCGCCGATCTGGACAGCGCGCGCCAGCTGATCGGCGAGATCCAGTCGATGCTCGAGGGCAGTTTTCGTGGCCTCAACGCGGAATACGGCTTTTCGTTGCAGGCGCCGGCGGCGCCCCAGCTCGAGCGCTACATGACGGACCTGCAGCAGGTCGAGAAAAGCCACCTGCAGTACCTCAGCCTGGGCAACGCGCTGCGTCTGGCGCAACCCGAGTTTGGTGAACGCCTGTCGCGCGCGCTGATGAGCCGCCTGCGGGTGATCTACGATGCGGCCGTCAACGACGTGGAACTGTGGAACAAATCGGCGGCCTCGCAACTGGATGCCCAGTTGCGCGAGCGGCGGCGCAATTTCTCGCGGCGCATCGAGGCGGTGTCCCGTATCCAGCAGGCCGCGGGCGGCCTGGACGAGCGCATTCGCGAGCTGCAGGCGCAGCAGGCGCAACTGCAGGTGCTGGACAGCAAGCTTGACGAGCTGACCGCGGTGCTGATGGCCGCGCAGGACGGTGCCGCGCCCGTGGCGCGGGTGGCATGAAGCCGCCGGCAGACGATGGCGCGGCGATTCCCGATGCCATTCGCCAGAGCTTTGCGCCAGCCCTGATCGCCTGGCAGCGGCACAGTGGCCGGCACGGTCTGCCCTGGCAGGCCACGCGCGATCCCTATCGGGTCTGGCTGTCCGAAATCATGTTGCAGCAGACCCAGGTGGCGACGGTGCTGGCCTACTACCCGCGCTTCCTGGAGCGCTTCCCGGACGTGCGTGCGCTGGCCGGGGCGGGTGAGGACGAGGTGATGGCGCTGTGGAGCGGGCTGGGCTACTACAGCCGTGCCCGCAACATGCACCGCTGCGCGCAGGTGGTGGTGCGCGAGCATGGCGGACGCTTTCCCGATCGTGCCGACGATCTGGCGACGCTGCCCGGTATCGGTGCCTCGACGGCGGCTGCGATCGCCGCTTTCTGCCATGGCCAGCGGGTGTCGATCGTCGATGGCAACGTGCGGCGGGTGCTCTCGCGCCTGCTCGCCTTCGACGAGGACCTGGCCCAGACCGGACCGCAGAAGCGCCTGTGGGCACTGGCTCAGGCCCTGCTGCCCGTGGCGCCGTCCCACTCCGACATGCAGGCCTATACCCAGGGATTGATGGACCTGGGGGCAACGGTCTGCACGCGCAGCCGGCCGGCCTGCGAACCTTGTCCGGTCGGCCAGGTGTGTCGGGCGCGTGCCGACGGGGACCCGCTGCGCTACCCCGTCAAAAGCCGGCGCCTGGTGCGCCGCCATGAAAGCTGGTGGCTGGCCGTGATGCTGCGCGGCGTTGGCTCGCAACGGCAGGTGTGGCTGCAGCGACGGCCGGCGCCGGGCATCTGGGCCGGCCTGCAGTGCGTGCCGGTGGCGGCCAGCGAGGCGGCGGCCCGGGCCGTCGTGCCGGGCGGTGGTACCGCCGTGCGCGAGATGCCAGCCATTGCGCACGCGCTGACGCACCGGGAGTTGCGTTTGCATCCCCTGCTGGTGGAGTTGCCCATGACCGGCGCCGCGCCGGCTGCCGACGGTGCCTGGCATGCGTTGTCCGGCATGGGCGACATGGGCCTGCCGGCCCCGGTGCGCCAGTTGCTGGCCGCGCTGCGTTGACGCCCGGGGCGGGCCTGGCGGTGGTTCCAGGGGCCCCGGCGCCTGTGCCTCAGGGCGTGCCTTCCGGTCCGGCCCGGTCCTGACCGTCCGATGCCACCGGGCGCGCGGGCGGCGTGGGCCAGCCGTCGGCCTCGCGGTGGCGGATGCGGGCCTTCCAGTCAGTGGCGAATGCCTTGGCCAATTCCTCGGCGATGTAGACGGAGCGGTGTTGTCCACCCGTGCAGCCGATGGCCACGGTGGCGTAGCTGCGGTGGTCCTCGAGCATCAGGGGCAGCCAGTGGCGCAGGAAGGCGTCGATGTGTCCGATCATCTGGCCGACCTCCGGCTGGGTGGCGAGGAACTCGGCCACCGGTGCGTCGCGCCCGGTCAGCGGGCGCAATTGCGGGTCGTAGTGCGGATTGGGCAGCATGCGCACATCGAAGACGAAATCGGCGTCGGTCGGGATGCCGCGCTTGAATGCGAAGGACTCGAACACCAGGGTCAGCGGCGACTGCGTGTCGCCCAGCATTTCCTTGAGCTGGCGGCGCAGTTGCGCCGGGCGGATCAGGCTGGTGTCGAGCACCAGGGCGTGGTCGCGCAGCTCGGCCAGCAACTCGCGCTCATGCTCGATGGCGTCGGTCAGGGCGCGTCGCTGATCGTCGGACGATTTGAGCGACAGCGGGTGGCGCCGGCGGGTTTCCGAAAAACGCCGCACCAGGGTGTCGGTGGACGCGTCGAGGAACAGTGTGGTCAGGTGCACACGCCGCGTCGGGTGCTGCTGCAGCGCCGCGAGTCTGGCGGGCAGTCCGGGCAGGGATGGTGCACTGCGCACGTCCATGGCGATGGCGACCCTCTCGGCGCGGTGGCTTTGCTCCAGCGAGATGAAGCTGTCCAGCAACTCGGGCGGCAGGTTGTCCACGCAGTAGTAGCCCAGGTCCTCCAGCGCCGTGATCGCCACCGACTTGCCCGAGCCGGACATGCCGGTGATGAGAACCAGCTCGATGGCTGGCAGGGTGTCTCTGTCGTTCGGCATTTCAGGCTCCCAGCAACTCGCGCGCATGCGCCAGCGATGCGGCCGACTGCTCGCTGCCGCCCAGCATGCGGGCGAGTTCCTTCACACGGTGCTCGTCGTCGATGCGGCGCACGCCGCTTTCGGTCTGCTGGCCCTGCTGGCGCTTGCTGACCAGCAGGTGGTGGTTGGCACAGGCAGCCACTTGCGCCAGGTGGGTGACCGCCAGCACCTGGCGATCGCGCCCCAGGCGCTGCAGCAGCCGGCCCACGGTATGGGCCACGGCGCCGCCGATGCCGGAGTCGACCTCGTCGAAGATCAGCGTCGGGGCCTGGCCCAGCTCGCTCGTGACCACGGACAGGGCCAGCGCGATGCGCGAGAGCTCGCCACCCGAGGCCACCTTGCCAACCGGACGCGGGGTGACGCCGGCATGGCCGGCGACGAGAAATTCCACCTGTTCCCAGCCATGGGCCTGGGGTTCGTCGAGCCGCTGCAGCGCAATTTCGAAGCGGCCACCCTGCATGCCCAACTCCTGCATGGCCCCGGTGACGGCCCTGGCCAGGCGCGGGGCGGCCTCGGCGCGCTGTTTGCCCAGGCGCCTGGATTCGGCATCGAACTGTTTCCAGGCCTGCCGCTCGGCGGCCTGCAGGCTGTCGATGTCGAGTGCCTGGTCAAGCCGGGCGAGTTCGGTCTTCCATTGCTCCAGCAAGCCTGGCAACTCTTCCGGCGCGCGACGGAAGCGCCGGGCCAGCGACAGCCACAGTGACAGCCGCTCGTCCAGTGCGGCGAGGTCGGACGGGTCGAGGTCGCCGCGGCGGCCGTACTGGTGCAGGCTGTGCACCGTGTCCTGCACCTGTGCCAGCGCGCCTTCCAGCGCCTCGATGGGGGCGGCAAAGGCGGGCTCGATGGCGGCCTGCGCCTGCAGGCCCTGCAGGGCCCGGTGGATCAGGCCGGCGGCGTTGTCGTCTGCCTCGTCGAGCAGGGCGATGGCCTGCTGCGCGGCGTCCTGCAGCGCCTGCGCATGGGCCAGGCGGCTGTGCCGGGTGTTCAGTTCCTCCCACTCGTCCGCACCGGGGGCCAGCTTGTCGAGCTCGCCGATCTGCCAGGCCAGACGTTCGCTTTCCTGCTGCAGGCTGTCCTGGCGTTCGCGGGCCTCTTCCAGCCTGCGGCGCTGCTGGCGCCAGGCCGACCACAGTTGCGTGGCCCGGGAAGTGTCCACGCCGGCGTAGGCGTCGAGCAACTGCCGCACCGCCTCGGGGCGGGTGAGGCTCTGCCAGGCGTGCTGGCCGTGGATGTCCACCAGATGGTCGGCGGCGGCCTTGAGCTGCGCCATGGTGGCGGCACTGCCGTTGATCCAGCCGCGGCTGCGGCCCTCGGCGTCCACCGTGCGGCGCAGCAGCAGCGCGTCGTCCGCCTCGAAACCCTGTTCATCGAGCCACGCTCGCAGGCCGGCGGGCGTGTCGAACTCGGCGCTGATCTCGCAGCGGCCGGCGCCCTCGCGCACCACGCCGGTGTCGGCACGCGCGCCCAGCACGAGCTGCAGGGCGTCGATCAGGATCGACTTGCCGGCACCGGTTTCACCGGTGAGCACGCTGAAACCCGGCTCGATGTCGAGCTCCAGCTCGGGAACGATCACGAAGTCGCGCAGGGCGATGCGGCGAAGGCTCATGGCGGTGCGGCGTGTCTCGGCAAAGCAATGCAGATGCCGCGTATTGTGGCCCGGAATTCAGGCCCCTTCGTTCCAGTGCAGTTTCATGCGCAGGGTGTCGAAATAGCTCCAGCCCACCGGGTGCAGCAGACGCAGCGCATGGGGCGAGCGCCGTACCACGACGCGGTCGCCATGCAACAGGCTGGTCAGCGACTGCATGTCGAAGTTGGCGTTGGCATCCTTGCCGGAGACGATCTCGACCGCGATCTCGCTGCGCGAGGACAGCACCACCGGCCGGTTGGACAGCGTGTGTGGCGCGATCGGCACCATCACCCAGCCATCGATCGCCGGGTGCAGCATGGGGCCGCCGGCCGACAGGGCGTAGGCGGTCGAGCCCGTGGGGGTGGCGATGATCAGGCCGTCGGCACGCTGGTTGGCCACGAAATGGCCATCGACCTCGACACGCAGCTCGATCATGCTGGCGGCACCGCCGCGGTTGACCACCACGTCGTTGAGGGCGGTGGCCTCGAACACGCAGCGCCCGTCGCGCCACACGCTGGCCGCGATCAGGGTTCGTGCCTCTTCCTCGAAGGCACCGTGCAGCATGGCGTGCAGCCGTGCGCGAAAGTCGTCGAACGGGATGTCGGTGATGAAGCCCAGGCGGCCCTGGTTGATGCCGATCAGCGGTACGCCATAGCTGGCCAGTTGCCGGCCGATGCCCAGCATGGTGCCGTCGCCGCCGATGACCAGCGCCAGATCGCAGTCGCGCCCGATGGCAGGCACATCCAGTGTGGTGTACTGGGTCAGCCCGGTGTTGTGGGCGGTGTCGGTTTCAAGCGAGACATCGCAGCCCTGGTCATGCAGGAAGTGCGCGAGCTCCTCAACGGCATGGCGCGATCCCGGCATCTGGTATTTGCCGATGATGGCCACATGGGTGAAGTGCAGGGGACGCTTTGTTTTCGGGGTATCCATCCGCTGGACGGGAGTCGG
Organism: Hydrogenophaga sp.; assembly: GCF_028698005.1. Lineage (GTDB taxonomy): Bacteria > Pseudomonadota > Gammaproteobacteria > Burkholderiales > Burkholderiaceae_C > Hydrogenophaga. The sequence goes on along the minus strand of NZ_JAQVEJ010000001.1, from coordinate 44,364 downwards.
GATCATGCGTGGATTACAGCATAGCGGGTCCTTGCCTTTCCCCTGGCAAACCCTTGACGGCGGCGCCGGCACGTGGCGCCCTTCGTCCGTACAATGGCCGCATCATGCTGGATGAACGTTCCAAGTTGCTGCTCAAGGCGCTGGTCGAGCGCTACATTGCCGACGGGCAGCCGGTGGGTTCGCGCACGCTGGCCAAGGCCACGGGTCTGGAGCTGTCGCCGGCCACCATCCGCAACGTGATGAGCGATCTGGAGGAGCTGGGCCTGATCGCCAGCCCCCACACCTCGGCCGGCCGCATCCCGACGGCGCGCGGCTACCGCCTGTTTGTGGACACCATGCTGACGGTGCGGCGTGATGAGCTGCCGGGCATGGGCGGGCTGGGTCGCCAGCAGGCCCTGGAGGGGGCGCAGCCGCAGCGCGTCATCAGCCATGCGGCGCAGATGCTGTCGAGTCTGTCGCAGTTTGTGGGCGTGGTGATGGCGCCACGCATGGCCACCGTGTTCCGGCATATCGAATTCCTGAATCTGTCCGAGCACCGGGTGCTGGTCATCCTGGTGTCACCCGATGGTGAGGTGCAGAACCGCATCATCCACACCCAGGCGGTGTTCACGCAATCGCAGTTGCAGGAGGCCGCCAACTTCTTCAATACGCACTACGCGGGTCTGACCATGGACGCCGTGCGCGAGCGGCTCAAGACCGAGCTGGAGGCCCTGCGCGGCGAAATCGCCGAGCTGATGAAGGCTGCGGTCGATGTGGACGCCGCACGTGAGCAGGACCAGGTCGTCGTCGCCGGCGAGCGCAACCTGCTGTCGGTCAGCGAGTTCTCCAGCGACATGGGCAACCTGCGCCGGTTGTTCGACCTGTTCGAGCAGAAGACCCAGCTGGCGCGCCTGCTGGACGTCTCGGCCCAGGCCGATGGCGTGCGCATCTACATCGGCGGCGAGAGCCAGGTCGTGCCGTATGAGGACCTGTCGGTGGTCACCGCGCCTTACGAAGTCGATGGCCAGGTGGTCGGCACGCTGGGCGTGATCGGCCCGCAGCGCATGCCTTACGACCGGATGATCCAGATTGTCGACGTGACGGCCAAGCTGGTGAGCAATGCACTGAGCCACGGCAAGTGAGCGGGCCGCCGGCCATCTACAATAGCCGGTTCGGTGGGCCGTTAGCTCAGTTGGTCAGAGCAGGGGACTCATAATCCCTTGGTCGCTGGTTCGAGCCCAGCACGGCCTACCAATGCATGCAAAAGGGGTTGCCGCGCAAGCTGGCAACCCCTTTTTTCGTGGCGGGATGGCCTTCAGGCGGCCGTGCGTGCGGCTTCCACCGGCCTGGGGTTGAAGCGCATCGAGAAATCGACGGCCTTGACGTCCTTGATGAGGGCGCCCACCGAGATGCGGTCCACGCCGGTGGCGGCCAGCGCGGGCACGGTGTCCAGCGTGACGCCGCCGGAGACTTCCAGGCTGCAGCGGCCCTGGGCCATGTCGACGGCTTGCCGGATGGTGGGCACGTCCATGTTGTCGAGCAACACCATGGTGACGCCGGCGTCCAGTGCTTCCTGCAACTGGGTCAGGGTCTCCACCTCCACCTGGATGAAGGCCACGTGCTGGCCGATCGCCTGGGCGGCGCGGAAAGCCTGCGTGAGGCCACCGGCGGCGGCGATGTGGTTTTCCTTGATGAGGATGGCGTCGTACAGGCCCATGCGGTGGTTGCGGCCGCCACCGCAGCGCACGGCGTACTTCTGGGCGACGCGCAGGCCCGGGATGGTCTTGCGTGTGTCGAGGATGGCCGCGCGGGTGCCTGCCACCGCCTCGACGTAGCGGGCCGTCTTGGTGGCAACGCCGCTGAGCGTCTGCAGGAAGTTCAGGCAGGTGCGCTCGGCGGTCAGCAGCTCACGTGCCGGTCCGGTGATCTCGACCACGACCTGGCCCGGTTCGCAGCGGCCACCGTCGTCGACCAGCCAACGCACGGTGCTGGCGGGCGAAACCTGGCGCAGCACCTCGTCCACCCAGGGGCGACCGCAGATCACGGCGGACTCGCGGCAGGTGATGCGGGCCACGGCCATGTTCTCGGCCGGGATCAGCGCGGCGGTGACGTCGCCGGTGCCGACATCTTCCTGCAGTGCGCGCTCCACGTCGCGCAGAACCTGCTCCGGCGGTGGCGCGTCGAGGGGTCCGGGTGCGTGTGTCTCGCTCATGCTTTTTCGATCGGGCTGGCGGTGGGGAAGCGCAGGTCCTTCTTGAATACCACGGGCTTGCCGCCCGCCGATCGCTTGACCATCCAGTGCGACAGGGCCGCATCCAGGTAGTCGGCGTGACCAGGGAACCAGCGGATCAGCTCCTGGGTGAACCGGCGGCACAGTGCGGCGTCGCCCGTGGCCAGCCGCTCCTGGACCTGCCGTGCCGACGTCAACACGGCAGCGTGCTCGTCGCGATGGCATTCACGGGCCGGAAATTCGGTGTCGTCCATCCAGCGATCTTCTTCACCGAAATGCTCTTCCAGGTGGGTGATGACCGCTTGCAGGCGCACGGCGAGGTCCTCGTCGGGTGCGTCCCGCAGGGCGCACACCACCTCGGTGAATGCCTGGTGGGTGCGGTCCATGGGGGGGTAGCCCAGCAATAGGTCATTGCTCCAGCCAAAGGACTGGACATCGGGCTCGGCGGTATTCGGGTTCATGTCGTTGTGCGGTCTCAGGGGCCGGGTTGCGCGGGAAAAATGGAAGGATACCGCGGAACACCCGGCTCGTCCGGGCGGGTTGTCGCTTCGCATGGGTGGGGACTTGGCCGTTGCCAAGCGCGATCGTGTGGCGCGTTGGTGATTTTTTTGTTCAGACCTGCAAAGAGGCGCCCAAAAAACCGTGCTATACTGCATGCTTCAGCGGCTGTAGCTCAGTTGGATAGAGTACTTGGCTACGAACCAAGGGGTCGTGGGTTCGAATCCTGCCAGCCGCGCCATACAGAAGGTACAAACGGGTCAGTCTCACAAGGACTGGCCCGTTTTGCCTTGTGCACCGCCTGCGCACTGCGATATCCGCGCCGCGGCTCGTGCAGCGGACGTGACCCGGGTCGGGTCCGGCGTGAGATGCGGCAACACCGCGCGGCCCTGTGCCTGCGGGGCCGATGGCGTTTTCCCGCTGGTGCCGGCCCGCATTCTGACCGGACAATGTCCGGGCGCATCATGGCTATCGACGACAAACATCCACCACAGGACATGGCGGCCCATGCCCGGCCCGAGGCCGCCCACGACACCCCCCCGGGGCAAAAGCGGCTGTTCGAGGACTGGCTGACCGTGGGCGTGATGGCGGCCCTGGCCCTCATCACCTTCGCCAATGTGCTGGTGCGCTACTTCACCGATGTGTCGTTTGCCTGGACGGAAGAAATCTCCACGTTTCTCATGATCGTGCTGGCGCTGGTGGGCGGCGCATCGGCGGTGGTGCGCGAGGCGCACATCCGCATCGAGTTCTTTGCCGATGCGGGCAGCAGTGGGCGCCGGCGGCGGCTGGCACAGATCGGTGCGTTGCTGGTGGCGCTGTTGTTCATCACCATTGGCGTGCTCAGCCTGCCCGTGGTCTGGGACCAGTACCAGTACGAGGAGACCTCACCGGGCATCGGTGTGCCGCAATGGTGGTACTCGATCTGGTTGCCGGTGTTCAGCGCGCTGATTGCCGGGCGGGCGCTGCAGGTGTTTGCGCGCAAGCTGCGCCGCGACGACGACCGCACGGAGACCGCCCGATGACCGCCACGCTGCTGTTCGCGCTGTTCATCGTGGCCATGGTCATCGGCGTGCCCATCGGCGCGGCGCTGGGGCTGGCTGGCACGGTGGCCATCGCCATCGCCAACGCCGACATCACCTGGATGGGGCTGCTGGCCGTGCCGCAGAATTTCTTTGCCGGCCTGGGCAAGTACACCTTGCTGGCGGTGCCCATGTTCGTGCTGGTCGGCTCGATCTTCGACCGCTCGGGCGTGGCGGCGCGGCTGGTCAATTTCGCGGTGGCCATCGTCGGGCGCGGCCCGGGCATGTTGCCGCTGGTGGCGATTGCCGTGGCCATGTTCCTGGGCGGCATCTCGGGCTCGGGCCCGGCCAATGCGGCGGCCGTGGGCGGGGTGATGATCGCGGCGATGCGCCGTGCCGGCTACCCGCCCAGCTTTTCGGCCAGCGTGGTGGGGGCCGCCGCGGCCACCGACATCCTGATCCCGCCCTCGGTGGCCTTCATCATCTATTCGGTGCTGGTGCCGGGCGCCTCGGTGCCGGCGCTGTTCGCGGCCGGCATGGTACCGGGCGTGCTGGCCGGTCTGGCGCTGATCGTACCGGCGGTGTGGATGGCGCGGCGCCACCGCATGGGCGCCCTGGAGGCCGACATGCCGCGCCCACCGCTGTGGAAAAGCCTGCGCGAGGCCTCATGGGGTCTGGCCGCGCCGGTGCTGATCCTCGGCGGCATGCGGGCCGGCTGGTTCACGCCCACCGAGGCGGCCGTGGTGGCGGTGTTCTACGGCCTGTTCGTGGGCATGGTCATTTACCGGACGATCCACTGGCGCGACCTGTTCGACATCCTGCGCGAGGCCGGCGAGCTGTCGGCGGTGATCCTGCTGGTGGTGTCGCTGGCCGGCATTTTCGCGTTCTCGCTGTCCACGCTGGGCGTGATCGATCCGGTGGCCTCCGCCATCGTGAACTCGGGCCTGGGCGAGTATGGCGTGCTGCTGCTGCTGATCCTGCTGCTGATCACGGTGGGCATGTTCCTGGACGGCATCTCGATCTTCCTGATCTTCGTGCCGCTGCTCATGCCCATCATGGAGCACTACCGGTGGGACCCGGTCTGGTTCGGCGTGATCCTGACCCTGAAGGTGGCGCTGGGCCAGTTCACGCCGCCGCTGGCGGTGAACCTGATGGTATCGTGCCGCATTGCCGGGGTGCGCATGGAGTCGACCGTGCGCTGGGTCTGGCCGATGCTGCTGGCCATGGGCGCGGTGATGCTGCTGGTGATCGCCTTCCCGCCACTGGCGTTGTGGCTGCCAGCCAGGCTGGGTTACTGACCGCTTTTGCCAGAATCGTTTTTTCACCCAAGGAGACCTGCCTCATGAAACTGCGTACCTTCCTGACCACCGCCGTGTGCGCCGCTGCCGCGCTGACCTTCGGCTCCCAGGCCATGGCCCAGAGCAACTACCGCTCCGAGTACCGCATGTCGCTGGTGCTGGGCACGGCATTCCCCTGGGGCAAGGGTGGCGAGATCTGGGCCGACAAGGTGCGCGAGCGCACCCAGGGGCGCATCAACATCAAGCTGTACCCCGGCGTGTCGCTGATCCAGGGTGACCAGACGCGCGAATTCCCGGCACTGCGCCAGGGCGTGATCGACATGGCGATCGGCTCGACCATCAACTGGTCGCCGCAGGTCAAGGAGCTGAACCTGTTCTCGCTGCCCTTCCTGATGCCCAACTACGCGGCGGTGGATGCGCTGACCCAGGGCGAGGTGGGCAAGCGCCTGTTCCAGCGGCTGGAAAAGGCCGGTGTGGTGCCGCTGGCCTGGGGCGAGAACGGCTACCGCGAGATCTCCAACTCGAAGAAGGCGATCAAGTCGCCGGCCGACCTCAAGGGCATGAAGATCCGCGTGGTCGGCTCGCCCCTGTTCCTGGACACCTTCACGGCCCTGGGCGCCAACCCCACGCAGATGAGCTGGGCCGATGCGCAACCGGCCATGGCCAGCGGTGCCGTCGATGGCCAGGAAAACCCGCTGTCGGTCTACATGGCGGCCAAGCTCTACACCGTGGCGCAGAAGCACGTGACGATGTGGGGTTACATGAACGACCCGCTGATCTTCGTGGTCAACAAGGACGTGTGGAACAGCTGGACGCCGGCCGACCGCGAGATCGTCAGGCAGGCCGCCATCGAGGCCGGCAAGGAGCAGATCGCGATCGCGCGCAAGGGTGTGATCGAGGCCGACAAGCCGCTGCACAAGGAGCTGGCCTCGCACGGCGTCACGGTGACCGAGCTGAGCCCGGCCGAACGGGCCGAGTTCGTCAAGGCCACCCGTGGCGTGGTCAGCAAGTGGAAGGGCCAGATCGGCACCGACCTGGTGGACCTGGCCGAGAAAACGGTGGCTGCCCACGCGAAGTGAACGGTCGGGGGTCCTGGTCATGGCCGGGCGGTGTCGCGGTAAAGTCGCGGCATGAGCAAGGCATTCACCAAGGAAACCGACCAGGACACCGAGGAAGACCTCCCGGCAGCGGCGCCGCTGCCGGGTGGCAAAAACTACATCACCCGCGCCGGCTACGACCGCCTGCGTGCCGAGCTGATGCAGCTCATCGACGAGGAGCGCCCCCGGGTCGTCGAGGTGGTGCACTGGGCGGCCAGCAACGGTGACCGCTCGGAAAACGGCGATTACCTCTATGGCAAGAAGCGCCTGCGCGAGATCGACCGCCGCATCCGCTTCCTGACACGCCGGCTGGAGATCGCCGAGGTGGTCGATCCGTCGCTGCATCATGGCGGCGACCAGGTGTTCTTTGGTGCCACCGTGACCTATGCCGATGCGGACGGCACGGAAACGCAGGTCACCATTCTCGGCGTCGACGAGGCCGACAGTGCGCAAGGCCAGATCAGCTGGATCTCGCCCGTGGCACGTGCGCTGCTCAAGGCGCGGGTGGGTGACGTCGTGCGGCTGATGCTGCCCGGTGGCCTGCAGGAGCTGGAGGTGCTGGAGGTGAGCTACCCGGCACCGGGCGCCTGAAGGGACGTTCGTATCCCTCGGGGGCCGGGCGTCAGCCGGCGCCGGGCTTGTAACGCTGGGCCCTGACCACCGAGGCCGTGCGGCGCAGGTTGCGCAGCACGGCGGCCAGGTGCTGGCGGTCGCGCACCGAGAGCGTGAAGCGGATGTCGATGGTGGCCTGGGCCGGGTCGTCGCCCATGTGCACGTGCAGGATGTCGGCCTCTGCCTGGGCAATCGCCGAGGCCACGCGGGCCAGCACGCCCTTGCCGTTGGTGACCGTCACCATCACGTCGCTGTCGAACGTGCGGACAGCCTCCTCGGCCCATTCGACCGGCAGGAATCGCTCCCTGTCGCGTGCCAGCAGGCGCTTGCCATTGGGGCAATCCTCCACGTGCACCACCAGGCCTTCACCCTGGCCGAGATAGCCGATGATGCGGTCTCCGGGGATGGGCCGGCAACAACTGGCGTACTGCACCGAGGCCCCTTCGGAGCCATCCAGGCTCACGCTGCCCTGAGCCAACTGGTCCTCATGGTCACCGCCGAAGCGTTCGCGGCTGATGAGCAGGGTGTCGGGCTTGACGCCGGTTTCGGTCAGCAGCACGGCCAGCTTCTTGCCGATCATGCTGGCGATGCGCTTGCCCATGCCGATGTCGGACAGCAGTTCGGCGCGTGACTTGCTCCCGGCAAAGCGCAGCAGTTTGTCCCAGGTGGCGCGGTATTCTCCGGCCTCGGCCGGCAATTGGGCGAAGCCCTCGGAGCGCAAGGCCTGCAGCAGCATGCGTTCGCCCAGCTCGACAGCCTTTTCCTGCGCCACGGTCTTGAGGTGGTGGCGCAGCTTGGAGCGCGCGCGCCCCGTCTTGGCGAAGGACAGCCACGCCGGGTTGGGCTCGGCGTGGTCGCCCGTGACGATCTCGACGACGTCACCGTTGTTGAGCTCGGTGCGCAGCGGGCGTTGTTCGCCGTTGACCACCGCACCGACGGCGCTGTTGCCCACGTCGCTGTGGATGGCGTAGGCAAAGTCCAGCGCGGTGGCGCCGCGCGGCAGCGACAGGATCTTGCTCTTGGGTGTGAAGACGTAGACGGCGTCAGGGAACAGGTCGATCTTGACGTGGTCCCAGAACTCGGCCGCATCGCGGGTCTCCTGCTGGATGTCCAGCAGCGACTGCAGCCACTGGGTGCCCAGGCGTTCGGAGGTTTCGCTGCCTGGCTCGTTGGCCTTGTAGAGCCAGTGGGCGGCGACACCCGATTCGGCCACCACATCCATGGCGTGCGTGCGCAACTGGAACTCGATGTTGGTGCCGAACGGGCCGATCAGGGTGGTGTGCAGCGACTGGTAACCGTTGAGCTTGGGGATGGCCACGTAGTCGCGGAACTTGCCCGGTACCGGTTTGTACAACTGGTGCAGGATGCCCAGGCCGGTGTAGCTGTCGAGCAACTCGGGCACGATGATGCGGAAGCCGTAGATGTCCGTGACCTGCGAAAACGACAGATGCTTGCTGTCCATCTTGCGGTAGACCGAGTACAGGGTCTTCTCGCGCCCCATGATGCGGACCTGCATGCCGTGCTGCCGGAACACCGCCTCGACCTCGCCCTGGACGCGGGCGATGAGGTCTTTGCGCCGCGTACGGGACTTGCTCAGGGCCTTGGACAGCACCTCGTAGCGCCAGGGGTGGAGAAAGCGGAAGGACAGGTCCTGCAGTTCGCGGTAGGTGAAGTTCAGACCGAGGCGGTGGGCAATGGGGGCGTAAATTTCCAGCGTCTCGCTGCTGATGCGCTTCCATTTGCTGCGCGGCATGTCGGACATGGTGCGCATGTTGTGGGTGCGGTCGGCCAGCTTGACCAGGATGACGCGAACGTCCTTGGCCATGGCCAGCAGCATCTTGCGGAAGCTTTCGGCCTGATTCTGTTCCCGGCTGTCGAACTCGAGCTTTTCCAGCTTGGTGAGGCCATCGACCAGGTCGGCCACGGTGATGCCGAAGCGCTCGGTCAGGTCGGCCTTGGTGACGCCGCAGTCCTCGATGACATCGTGCATGAGCGCGGCCATGAGCGCCTGGGCGTCGAGCTTCCATTCGGCGCACTGGGCGGCCACGGCGATCGGGTGGGTGATGTAGGGATCGCCGTTCTTGCGCATCTGGCCGAGATGCGCCTGGTCGGCCAGGCGGTAGGCCTGGCGCACCTGCTCGACTTCCGCCGCATTGAGGTAGTCGAGCTTGCCCAGCAGCACAGCAAAGCTGGCCGCGGATGCGCTGGCCGATGCCGCCTGCGCGGCGTCGGCTCCGGCGTGGGTGGCGGGCTCGGCAAAGCTGGACATGTCCCTACTTTAGCCTGAAATGAAACACCTTCGTGCCGCTGCGTGTGTTTTCCGACCCCGGGGCCGTGCAGGCGCGCCTCACCGCTGGGGTGGTACCAGGATCGTGGGCCTGGCCTCGGGCAGCTTGTCCGGGTAGTCGCGGCTGAAATGCAGTCCGCGGCTTTCTTTCCGTTGCATGGCCGAGCGCACGATCAGATCGGCCACCTGCACCAGGTTGCGCAACTCCAGCAGGTCGCGCGTGACGTGGAACTGCGAATAGAACTCCTGGATTTCGCTTTGCAGCAGCGCGATGCGGTGGGCGGCGCGCTCCAGGCGTTTGTTGGTGCGCACGATGCCCACGTAGTCCCACATGAAGCGGCGCAATTCGTCCCAGTTGTGCGAGATGACGACCTGCTCGTCGGCATCGGTCACCTGGCTGTCGTCCCACAGGGGCAGCGCCGGTGTGGCGGTCGGTGTCTGGCGGCGGATGTTGGCGACGGCCGCGCGCGCGAACACCATGCACTCCACCAGTGAATTGCTGGCCAGCCGGTTGGCGCCGTGCAGACCGGTGCAGGTGGCCTCGCCGATGGCATACAGGCCGGCCAGATCGGTGTGGCCCTCCAGGTCGGTGACGATGCCGCCGCAGGTGTAGTGGGCGGCCGGCACGACGGGAATGGGCTCGCGCGTGATGTCGATACCCAGTTCGGCACAGCGCGCCAGGATGTTCGGGAAGTGTTCGCGGATGAACGCGGCCGGCTGGTGGGAGATGTCCAGGTACACGCAATCCAGCCCGTGCTTTTTCATCTCCGCGTCGATGGCGCGGGCCACGATGTCGCGCGGCGCCAGCTCGGCGCGCGGGTCGTGGTCGGGCATGAAGCGGTGTTCGCCCAGGTGCGCGGGCAGCCGCAACTGGCCGCCTTCGCCGCGCACGGCCTCCGAGATCAGGAAATTCTTGACGTGCGGGTGGTAGAGGCAGGTCGGGTGGAACTGGATGAACTCCATGTTGCCGACGCGGCAGCCGGCACGCCAGGCGGCAGCGATGCCGTCGCCGGTGGCGGTATCCGGGTTGGTGGTGTAGAGGTAGACCTTGCCGGCGCCCCCGGTGCACAGCAGGGTGTGGGTGGCACTGAACGTATCGACCGTGTCGCGTTCCACATCGAGCACGTAGGCGCCGTGGCAGCGGGGCTGGCTGCCATCCGCCGGCATGCCGGGCAGCTTGCTGTCGACGATGAGGTCGACCAGCATGTGGTTCTCGAAGAAGGTGATGCCAGGCGTGGCGCGTGCGCGCTCGCTCAGCGTGGCCTGCACGGCCGCGCCGGTGGCGTCGGTCACGTGCACGATACGCCGGTGGCTGTGGCCGCCCTCGCGTGTCAGGTGCAGCTCACCGTTCTCGGTCGAGAAGGGCACACCCATTTCGCGCAGCCAGGCGATCGCGGAGGGAGCGTGCTCGACAGTGAAGCGCGTGGCCTCCAGGTCGCACAGGCCGGCGCCGGCGACCAGGGTGTCGTCCACATGGGCGGCGTAGCTGTCGCCCTCCGCCAGCACCGCGGCGATGCCGCCCTGGGCCCAGTTGCTGGAGCCGTCGGAGATACCGCGTTTGGTGATCACCGCGACCCGGTACTGGGGTGCCAGGTGCAGTGCTGCGGTCAGGCCGGCCAGGCCGCTGCCGATGATGAGGACGTCGAACTGATGGGTGGAGGTCATGGTGATGGTACGGAGGCGGCGCGTGGGGCTTCAGGCATTCGGGGTGTAGGCCAGGCGCACGTAGATGGGGGCGAAGGCTTCGGCCTGGGTCAGCTCGATCAGCGTTTCCTTGGCCAGCTCCAGCATGGCGATGAAGGTGACCACCAGCACCGGCGCACCCAGGCTCGGGTCGAACAGCTCGCCGAATTCGACAAAACGCCGGCCTTGCAGCCGGCGCAGCACGATGCTCATGTGCTCACGCACCGACAGCTCCTCGCGGCTGATGCGGTGGTGTTGCACGAGGCGCGCACGCTTGAGGATGTCACGCCAGGCTGCCTGCAGGTCGGCGGGGGTCACGTCGGGGAAGCGCGGTGCCAGCGATTGCTCGACATACACCTGGGCACGGAGGAAGTCGCGCCCGTACTGGGGCAGGTCGGACAGGCGCTGGGCGGCGATTTTCATCTGCTCGTATTCGAGCAGGCGGCGCACCAGTTCGGCACGCGGGTCGACCTCGTCCTCGCCATCGTCGCTTTTCTTCGGTGGCAGCAGCATGCGCGACTTGATCTCGATGAGCATGGCCGCCATGAGCAGGTACTCGGCCGCCAGTTCGAGGTTGGACGCGCGGATCTCCTCGACGTAGCTCAGGTACTGGCGGGTGACCGCCGCCATCGGGATGTCGAGGATGTTGAAGTTCTGCTTGCGGATCAGGTACAGCAGCAGATCGAGCGGACCCTCGAAGGCCTCCAGGAAGACCTGCAGCGCATCGGGCGGGATGTACAGGTCGCGTGGCAGGTCGAACAGCGGCTCGCCATACAGGCGTGCCACGGCCACATGGTCCACCACGGCGGGCAGGACGGCGTCCAGCCCATCGGGTGGATCGACGAGGACCGGATTGTCCTGCGGCTTCATGCCTTCGTGCGCCCGGCGTTATCGACAGACAGGCGCCACTCGCTCAGTAGGGGCCGGGCTCCGTCTGGTAGACGTAGGGCTTCTGGGGTACGCGGGCCCGCTCCGCCTGCTGCTGGAAATCGCGGTCGATCTGCTTGTCCCAGAGCAGGGCGCGGCCCTGATGCTGCTCTTGCTCCAGGTGCGGGCGGCTGGACTTGAGCTGCTCGATGAACTGGGTGACATCGGAGGTGTAGTGCGGGCGACCGAAAATGGACATGCGCGTCTCTCTAGGGAGTTGGGGACCAACAGAGGGGGAACCAGGGATTTTACCGGTCCGGCGCGCACGTGCGGGGCAGGGGTTCGACCGAGCGGCTGTCCCAGTTGAGCACGGTCTCGCGTACGGTCATTCCGGGCGCCAGCGAGGGGAAATCGCGCCGGATCACGTCGGCAGCGAACCGGGCCATGAAGCGGGACTTGAGCTCGGCACGGGCCCGGTCGACGCCGATGTCCTCGTAGGGCACGGAGGACAGGATGAGGAAGCCGTCGGAGGGGATGCGGCCGGAAGCCATGTTGCCCTCGATGATGGCTGCCGCCTGGCGGATCGGATCGGCCAGGTCGGGGCTGTACGGACCGATGATCAGGGCGACGTTGGGCAGGTGCAGCCAGTCGAAGCCGCGGCCGACGCAGATCATCCATTCGCGGTGCTCGATGTCCAGCGCACGCTCGGTCTGCCGCAGGGCCAGGATGTGCGCCAGGTTGCCGTCGAGCAGGGGCAGCAGGTCGGACCGCATGCGGGCGGGCATGTCGGGCAGGAGTTGTTGCAGGCGTGCCGGCAGGCCTGGCAGGTCTGCTGCGCCCACGTTCGCCATGGACAGGACCTGGCCGTTGTGGCCATGCAGCACCAGGGCTTCCTCGTCGGTCTCGAAGCCGCAGACCAGTGGGTAGACGGTGCCGTGATCGGCACCGAACAGGGAGGAGACCTCGGCGCGGATGCCGAAGGTGTGGGCCCGGGCGTCGGCGGTACGGTAATGGAAACCGGCACAGCCGCGGCGCTCGTCCCCTCGGGAATAGTGGTAGGTGATCATGAGCAGGGCCTGGCGGCCGCTGCCGACCACCTTGCCGACCGCGGCGGTCAGCGTTTCGCCCAGGTGTGGCCAGCCGAGGTGGAAGATGCCGCCGAGGTTGCGGAACGGCAGGATGATCCCCTTGGGTGTGGATGTGGCCACGGGGATGTTGATGCGGCCGTCCATGCACTTGAGCACCAGGATGGCCGTGGGGTGGTTGGCCAGGTAGCGCTGGCGCGCGAGCCAGGCCTCGGGGCTGGCGTATTCGCCCGCGTGGCGGTGCGCCAGGTCGAACAGCCAGTCGATGCGTTCCTGGATGGGGCGGTGATGGACCGTGGTCGGCATGTCATCTCCCCACCGGTCCCGTTCAGAGGCCGGGGTGGAGCTTCTGTGCGAAGCCGGAGCGCCGTATCAGCGACAGCGGCTGCTCGTTGAGCCCGGTCATGCTGAGCTTGCCGTCGCGCTTTTCCAGCGTCTGCTGCAACTGCTCGAGCGCGTCCAGTCCGGTGGTGTCCAGCGAGATGAGGTGGCTGGCGTCGAGCACCAGATGCGTGCCCGGGGGGGCCCACTCCATCTCGGCCGTGAGCGGGTCGATCTTGGCCACGGCGCCGAAGAAGAGGGATCCGTACAGCCGGTAGACCACCTGCCGGCCGTCCCGGGAGACCGGGTCCACGCGGAAGATGTTGCTCTGGCGCCGCACGAACAGTACGAAGGCCAGCACCAGGCCGAGCTCCACCGCCACGGTCAGGTCGAACACGATGGTGACCAGGAAGGTGGACACCATCATCAGACGGTAGTGGTTGCTGAAGTGGCGCAGGCGGGCGAATTCTTTCCATTCGCCCATGTTCCAGGCCACGAACAGCAGCACGCCGGCCAGCACGGCCAGCGGAATGTGCTGCGCCAGTGGTGCCGCCGCCAGCACCACGACGGCCAGCGTCAGCGCATGCACGACGCCGGCGATCGGCGAGGTGGCACCGGCACGGATGTTGGTGACGGTGCGCGCAATGGTGCCGGTGGCCGGCATGCCGCCGAAGAAGGGCACGACGGCATTGGCCACGCCCTGCGCCATGAGCTCCTGGTTGGGGTCGTGCTTGGGGGTGTTGCTGAGCTGGTCGGCGACGCGCGCGCACAGCAGCGACTCGATGGCGCCGAGGATGGCCAGCGTGAGTGTGGGCGTGACCAGCAGGCGCACCGTTTCCCAGGAGAAATCGGGCAGCGTGAAGGCCGGCGGCGACTGCGGAATGCCACCGAAGCGGGTGCCGATGGTCTCCACCGGCAGCTCCAGCAGCCAGGCGGCGAGGGTGAGTGTGACCAGCGCCACCACCGGCGCCGGCAGGCGCGAGGTGGCGCGCAGCGCCGAGACCACTTCGAGCTGGTCGAGCTGGCGGCGGAACTGCGAGTCGACCGACCACAGGCGCGGCCAGATGAACAGCCCGATGACACACAGGGCACCCAGTGCGAAGGCCCAGGGGTTGAGGTCCTGGATGTGTCGGGCCACGGTGCCGATCTGGTTGAAGAAATCGGCCGGCATCTTCTCGATCTGCAGGCCCAGCAGGTCGCGCAGTTGCGACAGGCCGATCAGCACGGCAATGCCGTTGGTGAAGCCGATGACCACGCTCACCGGCACGTAGCGCACCAGGGAACCGAGTCGGAACAGGCCCATGAGGAACAGCAGCACGCCGGCACTGGCGGTGGCGATGAGCAGATTGGCGACGCCGTACCGCTCGACGATGCCGTAGACAATGACGATGAAGGCGCCGGCCGGCCCGCCGATCTGCACCGAGGTGCCGCCCAGGACGGCAATGAGAAAGCCGGCAATGATGGCCGTCCACAACCCGGCTTCGGGCTTGAGGCCTGATGCAATGGCAAAGGCCATGGCCAGGGGCAGGGCCACGATACCGACGGTGGCGCCCGCGCCGATGTCCTTGCCGAGACGCTCCCTGGTGTAGCCGCGCAGGTCGGCCAGCAGTCGTGGTCTGAAGGAAGCCAGGGGCGGGAGATTCATCGACATGGGTCAATGTTACCGCCTGCAACGGCCAAGGGCGAAACGTGGTAAGCGCCGCGGCATGATCTGCCTGCCGCCACCTTCGGCGCGGGGGATCAGTTGGCGTGCAGGCGCCGCCAATCGTCCAGTGCGGGGCGCAGCACCAGCAGCAGCAGGGCGATGGCCAGCGGCACGGTGCTGATGTAGCCGAAGGCCTTGAAGCCCAGGGCACCGGCGACGCCACCGCCAAAGAAGGCGATGATCAGGCGGATGTGCACGTGCAGCCGGCGCCGGTCGGCCAGCACCGGTGCGGCACCGGCCCGTTGGTTCACATACAGCAGCTTGCCCAGTTCGATGCCCAGGTCGGTGACCAGGCCGGTGACGTGGGTGGTGCGGATGGTGGCCCTGGAGATCTTGGTGATGACGGCGTTCTGCAGGCCCATGATGAAACACAGCAGGATGACGGTGGCCGGCAGCAGGATGGCGACCTGCTGGCTGATGGCGGCGCCGAAAAGCCCGAAGACCAGCAGCAGGAGGGATTCGATCATCAGCGGCAGGCCATAGGCGCTGCGCAGATGGCGCCGCATGCCCCAGTTGACCGTCCAGGCGGTGGTCATCGCGCCGAGCAGGAAAGCCAGGAAGGCCCCCAGGCCGGCCAGCACCAGCGCCATCTGGCCCAGCACCAGGTTGTCGGCCACCGAAGAGACGATGCCCGTCATGTGCGAGGTGTATTGCCCCACGGCCAGAAAGCCGCCGGCGTTGGCGGCGCCGGCCACGAAGGCCAGCACCGTGCCCAGCCGCAGATCCGCCTCCGGCGTGCGCTGCACGCTGGTGAAGCCGCGGATGGGGGCGAACATGCGGCTGCGCCGGTGTGCTCAGCGCACCCGCATGCCCGGGGTGGCGCCGGGCCAGGGCTGCAGCACGAAGATGCCCGGGTGGGCCTTTTCGTCGCCGTGGCTGGCCGCCAGCACCATGCCCTCGCTGACGCCGAACTTCATCTTGCGCGGGGCCAGATTGGCGACCATGACCGTGAGCTTGCCGATCAGGTCTTCGGGCTTGTAGGCGCTGGCGATGCCACTGAACACGTTGCGATGACGTCCCTCGCCCACGTCCAGCGTCAGGCGCAGCAGCTTGGTCGAGCCCTCGACCGCCTCGCAGTTGACGATCTGCGCAATGCGCAAGTCGACCCTGGCGAAGTCGTCGATGGTGATGGTGGGTGCCAGTTCCTCGCCACCCGGGGCGATCTTCTCCGGCTCGGGCGCGGCCGGGGGCTCGAACAGGGCGTCGAGCTGTTCGGGTGTCACGCGCTGCATCAGGTGCTGGTAGGTGCCGATGACGTGGCCGGCCGGCAGCAGGCTGGCGGCGTCGGCCCAGTCCAGGGGACCGACCTTGAGGAAGGTCTCGACCTGCACGGCCAGCGCGGGCAGCACGGGCTTGAGGTACAGCGAGAGCAGGCGGAAGGCCTGGATGCAGGTGGTGCACACGGCCTGCAACTGCGCCTCGGCACCTTCCTTCCTGGCCAGTTCCCAGGGCTTGTGCTCGTTGACGTATTCGTTGACCCGGTCGGCCAGCAGCATGATCTCGCGCACGGCGCGTGCGGTGTCACGCTTTTCATAGGCCTCGGCCAGAGGCCCGGCCTGCGCCTGCATGGCGGCCAGCAGCGCCTGGCCTTCGGTGTCGGGTGCGCCCAGCCGGCCGCTGAAGCGCTTGCTGAGGAAGCCGGCCGCGCGTGAGGCGATGTTGATGAACTTGCCCACGAGGTCGGCGTTCACGCGTGCCATGAAGTCCTCGGGGTTGAAGTCGATGTCCTCGTTGCGGCCGTTGAGCTTGGCAGCGATGTAGTAGCGCAGCCATTCGGCATTCATGCCCAGGCTCAGGTACTTGAGCGGGTCCAGGCCGGTGCCGCGGCTCTTGCTCATCTTCTCGCCGTTGTTGACGGTCAGGAAGCCGTGCACGCAGATGCGGTCGGGTGTCTTGCGGCCACTGAACTTGAGCATCGCGGGCCAGAACAGGGTGTGGAAGGTGACGATGTCCTTGCCGATGAAGTGCACCTGCTCCAGGTTCGGGTCGGCCATGTAGGCCGCGTAGTCCTCGCCGCGGCGGCTCAGGTGGTTCTTGAGCGCGGCCAGATAGCCGATGGGCGCGTCCAGCCAGACGTAGAAGTACTTGCCCGGCGCGTCGGGGATTTCGATGCCGAAGTAGGGTGCATCGCGGCTGATGTCCCAGTCGCCCAAACCTTCGCTCTGGCTGCCGTCGGGGTTCTCGCGCACGGAGAACCATTCCTTGACCTTGTTGGCCACCTCGGGCTGCACGTGGATGCCGTCCTGCGTCCACGCCTGCAGGAATTCGACGCAGCGCGGGTCGGACAGCTTGAAGAAGAAGTGCTCGGACTGCCTGATGACTGGTTTGGCACCCGAGAGGGCCGAGTACGGCTCGATCAGCTCGGTGGGGGCGTAAACGGCGCCGCAGACCTCGCAGTTGTCGCCGTACTGGTCCTTGGCGTGGCAGCGCGGGCACTCGCCCTTGATGAAGCGGTCGGGCAGGAACATGCCCTTGTCCGGGTCGAAGAACTGCTCGATGGTGCGGGACTCGATCAGGCCGGCGGCCTTCAGGTCCTTGTAGATCGCCTGCGCCAGTTCGGTGTTCTCCGGGCTGTGGGTCGAGTACCAGTGATCATGGCTGATGTGGAAGCCTTCCAGGTACTGCTTGCGGCCGGCGGCGATGTCGGCCACGAACTGCTCGGGCGTCTTGCCGGCCTTCTCGGCGGCAATCATGATCGGCGCGCCGTGGGCGTCATCCGCGCCCATGAAGTCCACCCGGTGGCCCTGCATGCGCTGGAAACGCACCCAGGTGTCGGCCTGGATGTACTCCATGATGTGGCCGATATGGAAGGTGCCGTTGGCGTAGGGCAGGGCGGTGGTGACGAAAATGCGGCGCTGGCGCATGGCAGCTTTCTTTCTGGTCTGGTCGTGATCGCTGGGCAACCCTCTATTCTAGGGCGGGCAAGCCCCCATGGTGGGTGGGTGAATCGCGCCCCCGGATGGCCCGGGGGTAGACTTTCAGGCCCGCGCGGCTATTTGCCCGCGTCTTCCCGGTACCCCACCCCTCACAGGAGAGTCCCCTTCATGGCCGCTGCCGACCCACAAGCCCTGCTCGATGCCCTGCAGACCGTGATCGACCCCAACACGGGTCAGGATTTCGTGTCCACCAAGGCCTTGAAGAACCTGCAGGTGCAGGGCGGGGACGTGTCTTTCGAGGTGGAGCTGGGCTACCCCGCCAGGAGCCAGGTGGCCGCGTTGCGCCGGGGGCTGATCGAGGCGGCGCGCAGCGTGCCGGGCGTGGACAACGTGTCGGTGCAGATCGACAGCCGCATCATTGCCCACGCGGTGCAGCGCGGTGTGCAGTTGCTGCCTGGTGTCAAGAACATCATCGCCGTGGCCTCGGGCAAGGGCGGGGTCGGCAAGAGCACGACCACGGCCAACCTGGCGCTGGCGCTGGCGGCCGAGGGCGCGCGGGTGGGCATCCTGGATGCCGACATCTACGGTCCGAGCCAGCCGATGATGATGGGCATCGAGGGCCGGCCCGAAAGCCTCGATGGCAAGAGCATGGAGCCTTTGCAGAACCATGGCGTGCAGGTCAACTCGATCGGCTTCCTGGTGGACCGCAACGAGGCCATGATCTGGCGCGGGCCGATGGCCACGCAGGCACTCGAGCAACTGCTGCGCCAGACCCACTGGAAAGACCTGGACTACCTGCTGGTGGACATGCCGCCCGGCACCGGTGACATCCAGCTCACGCTCAGCCAGCGCGTGCCGGTGACCGGCGCGGTCATCGTCACCACGCCGCAGGACATCGCGCTGCTCGATGCGCGCAAGGGCATCCGCATGTTCGACAAGGTGGGCGTGCCGATCCTGGGCATTGTCGAGAACATGGCGGTGTACTGCTGCCCGAACTGCGGTCACATCGAGCACATCTTCGGCGCCGACGGCGGCCGGCAGATGGCGCAGGAACTGGGGGTGGACTTTCTGGGGTCGCTGCCACTGAACATGTCGATCCGCGTGCAGGCCGACAGCGGAGTGCCCACCGTGGCTGCCGAGCCCGATGGCGAGATCGCCGCGATCTACCGCACCGTGGCGCGCAAGGTGGCGGTGACCATCGCCGCCAAATCGAAGGACTATTCGAGCAAGTTCCCGAGCATCAAGATCTCGAAGGACACCTGAGCATCAGTACCGGAGCTGGCCGCTGGCGTCGATGATGGCCAGCTCGACATAGTCGGAGCCATGGTGCAACTGCGGCGTATAGCGCGCCGTGAAGCGACCGAACGAGATCTCGCCGGACGTTTCCATGGTCCGGATGAAGGATTCGGTGCTCAGGTCGCGCCCCGTGCGACGCAGCCCTTCGGCCAGGACACGGGCGTGCACGAAACCTTCGAACTGGGCGGTTGAGGGGATGGCGTTCGGATCCTTGGCCTGGAGTGCCTGGAGGTATTCGCGCACGACCGGGATCGTCTTGTTGCGCAGTGAGGGCATGATCTGCGCCAGCACGATGCCGCGGGCCTTGTCTTTCAGGGCGCCGGTGATGCTGTCGAGCGTGGCCACGGAAAAACCGTAGAACGTCGGGCGTGCCGAAGTGGCTTGGACGGCGGCGACGTACTGCGGGAAGGTGGTGCCTGCCGAGCAGATGATGACCGCCTGGGGGGAGGCCTTGGCGGTGGCGGCCGCTGCGGCGGCGAAGTCGGGCTTGGCCGGGTCGAGCGCAATCTCGGCCACCAGGGGCTGGCCTTCCTTCTGGGACGAACGCCGGACCTCATCCAGCAGCGCCTTGCCGAAGGCATCATCCTGGTAGAAAGCCGCCACGCGGGTGACGCCGATCTGGCGCAACTGCGTCACGATCTTGTCCGCCTCATTGGCATAGCTGGCGCGTACGTGGAACAGGTGGCGGATGTAACGGTCGCGGAACTGCGACGCGCCCGTCACCGGGCCGAACAGGATGGTCTTTTGCTCGTCCAGGTAGGGCAGGACGGCGCCCGTGTGCGCCGTCCCGGTGTTGTTGAACAGCAGGAAGACCTTGTCATCTTCGACCAGCCGGCGGGTGTTGTCGGCGGCGCGTTTGACGTCGAAGGCGTCGTCCAGCGAGGTCAGCGTGATCTTGCGGCCATGGATGCCGCCCTTGGCGTTGATGCTGTCGAACAGCAGCCGGGCGCCCTCTCCGTACTGGATGGTCTGCGGACCGAGCGGGCCTGTCAGCACGGCAGAGGTGCCCAGACGGATCTCGGTGGCCGTCACGCCCGCGTCACCGGCATGCGCCAAAGCTGCACCGACCCCCATGGCCAGTGTCAGCATGCCTTGCCAGAACCTCATGAGTCTCCTCCCTGGATTCGTTTTTGACCATTTGACGAGTGTGGTTATATTATGTAACCGATACAAGATATGACTCGTCAGGGTTTTCCCCGCGTGGACAGGCCGGCTCAGGTGACGGTCACTGGCCGAACAGCCGCTGATTCTCCAGATCACGCAGCTTGAAGCGCTGGATCTTGCCGGTGGCGGTCTTGGGCAGCTCGGCCACGAACTCGATGAATCGCGGGTACTTGTAGGGCGCGAGCTTTTCCTTCACGAAGGCCTGCAGCTCGGCCTCGCTGGCCTGCAGGCCGGGCTTGAGCACCACGAAGGCCTTGGTCTTGGTCAGACCGTCATCGTCGGTCTTGCCGATCACGGCCGCCTCCAGCACCGCCGGGTGCTGCACCAGCGTGGCCTCGACCTCGAACGGGCTGACGTAGATGCCACTGACCTTGAGCATGTCGTCGTTGCGGCCGGCGTAGGTGTAGTAACCGTCGGGGTCGCGCACGTACTTGTCGCCGCTCTTGGTCCAGGCACCCTGGAAGGTCTCCCGTGATTTGGCGCGGTTGTTCCAGTACAGCAATGCGGCGCTGGGGCCCTGGATGTAGAGGTCGCCGATCTGGTTGTGGCCTTCGATCACGCTGCCGTCCTCGTCGCGCAACTGCACATCGTAGCCGGGCACCGGCTTGCCGGTGGTGCCGTAGCGCACGTCGCCGGGGCGGTTGGACAGGAACACGTGCAGCATCTCGGTGGAGCCGATGCCGTCGATGATTTCGCAACCGAAATGGGCCGTCCAGCGCTCGCCGATGTCGCGCGGCAGTGCCTCGCCGGCCGAGGAGCACAGGCGCAGCGCCACCTGCTCGCGCGCGGGCAGATCGGGGCTGGCGAGCATGCCGCTGTAGCCGGTCGGTGCTCCGTAGAACACCGTGGGCTGGTGGTCGATGAAGCGCCGGAAGCAGGCCTGGGGGGTGGCGCGCTCGGCCATCAGCACCACGCTCGCGCCCACACTCAGGGGGAAGCTCAGCGCATTGCCCAGGCCGTAGGCGAAGAACAGCTTGGCGGCCGAGAACACCGTGTCGTTTTCGGTCAGACCCAGCACCGGCTTGCCGTACAGCTCGGCGGTCCACCACAGGTTGGCCTGGGTGTGTACCGTGCCCTTGGGGGCGCCGGTGGAGCCGCTGGAATACAGCCAGAAGGCGGGTTCATCGCCATGCGTGTCCACGCCCTGGCCGGGCGCCTGCCCGGCCACCAGGGTCGCCCAGTCGTGGGCGCCGGCGGGCACCGGGTCGGTACTGCGCGAGACGATGACCTGTTGCACTTCATGCCCGCCGTCGGCCATGGCGGTCTGCAGGGTGGGCAGCAGCGCGCCCGAGACGATGGCGCCCTGCGCGCGGCTGTCGGCCAGCATGTAGGCGTAGTCCCTGGCGGTGAGCAGGGTGTTCACGCACACCGGCACCACGCCCGCGTACAGCGCGCCCAGGAAGCTCACGATCCAGTCGCTGCTGTCGTGCATCAGCAGCAGCACCCGGTCTTCGCGGCGCAGGCCCAGGGCGTGCAGCGCGGCGGAAAAGCGTGCCACCTGGTCGGCCAGCTGGCCATAACTCAGGGTGCCTGCATCATCGATGAGCGCGGTCTTGCCGGCGCGAGCGGCATTGGCGGCCATCAGATGGCGGGCGAAGTTGAACCGCGGCGGTGGCGGGGTGAGTTCGGTGCGTTGCATGGGTCTTTGTCTCCTCTCCGGTATGTGATGCCACGTTGGGGGAATTACCAGGCGCAGGGCGCCCCGCCTGCGGCCAGTGCGTCCAGGGCGGCGGCACTGGCCTGCACCGCGCTGCGCCGATGGTAAAACGCCAGCGCGCGCAGGCCGCCCAGCTCCTCGCCGCCGCCGGCCCGGCCCGGCCCGCCGTGCAGGCTCATGGGCATGACATTGCCATGGCCGGTCTGGCTGGCCGCCACGTCGGGGCTGATGGCATGGACGCGGCCATGGCTGTCGCCCAGTTCGGCGGCGGCGCGCGCGATGAAGGCCGGATCGGCGCTGTAGACCGAGACGACCAGCGATCCCTCGCCGCGACGGATCAATTCGTAGGCCTGCGCCTCGCTGTCGTAGGGCATGAGCGTGGCGACGGGGCCGAACACCTCGACCTCGTGCAGCACGCGGGCGTCCACGGGCTTGGGTGTGCCCAGCAGGGTGGGGGCCACGCAGGCGGCGACGGCAGGGTCGGCATCCACCAGCGGTACGCGGCTGCCGTCGAACAGCACTTCGGCCTCGGTCTTGAGCTGCGCCAGTCCGGCCAGCACGCCCTCGTACTGCGCACGGCTGACCAGCGCGCCCATGCGCACGGCCTCGTTGCGCGGGTTGCCCACGGTGGTGTTGGCCAGTTTGGCGCCGATCGCCTGTGCGGCGGCCTGGTACAGCGCTCGCGGGACGAACACGCGGCGGATGGCGGTGCATTTCTGGCCGCTCTTGACCGTCATCTCGCGCACCACCTCGCTGACCAGCAGATGGAAGGCCTCGCTGCCCTCGGTGGCGCTCGGGTCGAGCAGGGCGCTGTTGAGGCTGTCGGCCTCGATGTTGCAACGTACCGAGCGCTGGGCCACCGCCGGATGACTGCGGATGATGCGCGCGGTGTCGGCCGACCCGGTGAAGCTGACCACGTCGAAGGGCTGGAGCTGGTCCATCAGGCCGGCCGAGGACCCGCAGATCACCGACAGCGCGCCGGCCGGGACCACGCCGGCCTCGACCACATCGGCCACCATGCGCTGGGTCAGCCAGGCCGTGGCCGTGGCCGGCTTGACGATGACCGGCACACCCGAGAGCAGGGCCGGTGCGGCCTTTTCCCACAGGCCCCAGGCCGGGAAGTTGAAGGCATTGATGAACAGCGCCACGCCCCGTGTGGGCGTGAGCACGTGCTGGGTCTGGAATGCCGGGTCCTTGCCCATGCGGATGCGCTCGCCGTCGAGCAGCAGGTGTGCCTCGCCCAGGGCCTCGCCCTGCCTGGCGTAGTAGCCCAGGGTGAAGATGCCGCCGTCGATGTCGACCGCCGAGTCTTTGGTGGTGGTGCCGGCATTGCGGGTGGCGATGTCGTAGTACGCGTCACGGTTGGCCTGCAGCACCTTGACGATGGCACCGAGCATGGCAGCGCGCTGGCCGTAGCTCATGGCACGCAGCGCCTGGCCGCCCTGGTCGCGGGCGAAGGCGAAGCCCTCGGCCAGATCGAGTCCTTCGTTGCCCACGCGCACCAGCTCGGTGCCCAGCACCGGGTCCACCAGGGTCGATCCGGTGCCGGTGCCACTCTGCCAGCGGCCAGCGAAAAAATTGGGGAGCAGGGTGAGGGAGGTGGCGTGGGTGCTCATGGTCGGTGGATGCAGTGGTTTTCGTGGCAACCGTGGCCGGGATCACGGAATGACGGTATAAATGCACTATCTTGCTTCTCTGCAAGTATGCATTAAAGTGCATATTCGTGGGGGCCATTGTGACCGGGGGTTTTCCCTGAGTCGGCTCAACAACAGACGAAAGGCGCCTGCGCCATGACCGCCAGCGACACCGTGATTCATCACCCGGCCGCCCATGCCGGCACCAGCGAAGAAGAGCGCCACCCCTTTCTGGTGGCATTGGGTGAGCGTGTGCGCACCCTGCGTTCGCGCAAGGGCATGACGCGCAAGGCCGTGGCCCTGGCGGCCGATGTGTCCGAGCGTCATCTGGCCAACCTGGAATATGGCACCGGCAATGCGTCCATTCTGGTGTTGCTGCAGGTGGCGCAGGCCCTGCAGTGCTCGCTCGCCGAGCTGATCGGCGACGTCACCACCTCTTCACCCGAGTGGCTGCTGATCCGCGAGTTGCTGCAGGGGCGCGACGAGGCCGATTTGCGCCGCGCGCGGATGCAACTGGCCGAGCTGCTGGGTGCCAGCGGCGGCGTGGACGCGCAGGGCCGGCTGGCGCGCGTGGCCCTGATCGGCTTGCGCGGGGCCGGCAAATCGACGCTGGGTCAGCGTCTGGCCGATGACCTGGGTTATCCGTTCATCGAGCTGAGCCGCGAGATCGAGCAGTTCGCCGGTTGCAGCATCAGCGAGATCCACAACCTGTATGGCGCCAACGCCTACCGCCGCTACGAGCGACGTGCGCTGGAAGAAGCGATCCAGATCTACCCCGAGGTGGTGATCGCGACGCCCGGCGGGCTGGTGGCCGACTCGGCCAACTTCAACCTGTTGCTGCAGCATTGCACCACGGTGTGGCTGCAGGCCGATCCGGCCGATCACATGGCGCGCGTGGCGGCGCAGGGCGACTTGCGGCCGATGGCGGCCAGCCGGGAGGCCATGGAAGACCTCAAGCGGATTCTGGAGGGACGGTCGGCCTTCTACTCCAAGGCCGATCTGAGCTTCAATACCAGTGCGCAGCCGCTGGAAGAGAGTTTTCTGCGGCTGCGGTCCGAGGTGCGCCAGTTGCTCCGGCTGCCGGTGTGACGGTGGCCTGGCTGCTTCGGCGGCATCGCGGGCACCTGCAGGGCTGACGCCCGTGGCCGGCCGGGCCGGCTGGGCGCTGCCCTGGCGTTGGAGGTGAAGCCAGGGTTTTTCCTGATGTTATGCAGTAAATTGCATTTGACTTGGCTCAGGAATATGAATTATTATTCACATCACGCTGCGCCGCAGCCCGCTTTCTGAACCCCACTGCAACCGCCGTTCCGATCCGAGGAGACCCGCATGACCGCCACCGCCGCCGCCCCCCGCGTCGATTACCAGACCCATCCTTCGCGTTACCAGCATGTGCAACTGAGCTTCGATGGCCCGATCGCCACGTTGTCGCTGGCCATCAACGAAGACGCCGGCCTGCGCCCCGGTTACAAACTCAAGCTCAACAGCTACGACCTGGGCGTGGACATCGAGCTGCACGATGCGCTGCAGCGCATTCGCTTCGAGCATCCGGAGGTGCGTACGGTGGTCGTCACCAGCCTGAAGGATCGCGTGTTCTGCTCGGGTGCCAACATCTTCATGCTGGGCCTGTCGAGCCATGGCTGGAAGGTCAACTTCTGCAAGTTCACCAACGAAACCCGCAACGGCATCGAGGACGCCTCGCAGCATTCCGGCCTGAAATTCGTGGCCGCGCTCAACGGTGCCTGCGCCGGTGGCGGCTATGAACTGGCGCTGGCCTGCGACGACATCGTGCTGGTGGACGACCGCTCCAGCGCCGTGAGCCTGCCCGAAGTGCCCTTGCTGGGCGTGCTGCCCGGCACCGGCGGTCTGACCCGCGTGACCGACAAGCGCCATGTGCGTCACGATCTGGCCGACATCTTCTGCACCAGCGCCGAGGGCGTGCGCGGCCAGAAGGCGGTGGACTGGCGCCTGGTCGATG
Organism: Hydrogenophaga sp.; assembly: GCF_028698005.1. Classification (GTDB taxonomy): domain Bacteria; phylum Pseudomonadota; class Gammaproteobacteria; order Burkholderiales; family Burkholderiaceae_C; genus Hydrogenophaga. The sequence continues at coordinate 19,081 of NZ_JAQVEJ010000001.1, read as the reverse complement.
CCATCGCCAAGCCGGCGCAGTTCCAGCAGGTGGTGCGCGAGCGTGCCGAGAAGCTGGCGGCAGGCAGCAGCCGTCCGGCGGATGCCAAGGGTGTTGAACTGACGCCGCTGCAGCGCACGTTCGAGGCCGATCGCGTGGTGTACGCGAATGTGGTGGTCGAGATCGACCGCGCCAAGCGTGTTGCCACGTTCACCGTCAAGGCCCCCCAGGGCGCACAGCCGGCCGACATCGCCGGCATCGAGGCCGCCGCTGCCGCCTGGTACCCGCTGGCGATGATCCGCGAACTGGACGACGCCATCCTGCACATGCGCACCAACGAGCTCGACATCGGCACCTGGGTCCTCAAGACCGAGGGCGATGCGGCCGCGGTGCTGGCCATGGACGCCACCTTGCTGGCGCACAAGGACCACTGGTTCGTCAACGAAACCATCGGCATGCTGCGCCGCACGCTGGCGCGCCTGGACGTGTCCTCGCGCAGCCTGTTCGCCCTGATCGAGCCCGGCTCGTGCTTCGCCGGCACGCTGGCCGAGCTGGCCTTCTGCGCCGACCGCAGCTACCAGCTCGTGCTGCCCGACGAGCCCGAGAAGCAGCCCACGCTGACGCTGTCGGAGATGAATTTCGGCTTTTTCCCCATGGTCAACGGCCAGTCGCGTCTGGCGCGCCGCTTCTATGAAGAGGCCGGCCCGATGGACGCGGCGCGCAGCGCCATCGGCCAGGCGCTGGACGGCGATGCCGCTGTCAAGCTGGGCCTGGTCACGGCCGCCCCCGACGATATCGACTGGGCCGACGAGATCCGCCTGGTGCTGGAAGAGCGTGCCGCCATGTCGCCCGACGCGCTCACCGGCCTGGAAGCCAACTTGCGCTTTGCCCAGAAGGAGAACATGCTCACCCGCATCTTCGGTCGTCTGACCGCCTGGCAGAACTGGATCTTCCAGCGACCCAACGCCGTGGGCGAGAAAGGGGCCTTGAAGGTCTACGGCAAGGGTGAAAAAGCAGCCTTTGACTGGAACCGGGTGTGACCGCTTCCGTGTGCCGCGGGTGCGGCTGACCTGCGGACCCTCTTCACTCCAGCATTCTTTCCTTTCCTCTTCAGGAGACCGTCATGTCCAGCATCAACTACAGCGAGAAGATCCCCAACAACGTCAACCTCAGCGAGGACCGCACGCTGCAGCGCGCGCTGGAGCACTGGCAGCCGAACTACCTGCAGTGGTGGCAGGACATGGGCCCCGAAGGTTCGCAGAACTTCGATGTCTACCTGCGCACCGCCGTCAGCGTGGACCCGCAGGGCTGGGCGCAGTTCGGCCATGTGAAGATGCCCGACTACCGCTGGGGCATCTTTCTCAACCCCGCCGAGCAGGACCGCAAGATCCATTTCGGCGACCACCTGGGTGAAGCCGCCTGGCAGGATGTGCCGGGGGAGCACCGCGCCAACCTGCGCCGCATCATCGTCACCCAGGGCGATACCGAGCCCGCCTCGGTCGAACAGCAGCGCCACCTGGGCCTGACCGCGCCCAGCCAGTACGACCTGCGCAACCTGTTCCAGGTGAACGTGGAGGAAGGCCGCCATCTGTGGGCGATGGTCTACCTGCTGCACAAGTTCTTCGGCAAGGACGGCCGCGAAGAGGCCGAGGCCCTGCTCGAGCGCAACAGCGGCAACGCCGACAACCCGCGCATCCTGCAGGCCTTCAACGAGAAGACGCCCGATTGGCTGAGCTTCTTCATGTTCACCTACTTCACCGACCGTGACGGCAAGTTCCAGCTGTGCGCGCTGGCCGAGTCGGCGTTCGACCCGCTGGCCCGCACGACCAAGTTCATGCTGACCGAGGAAGCGCACCACATGTTCGTGGGCGAGTCGGGCGTGGGCCGTGTCATCAGCCGCACCTGCGAGATGATGAACCAGCTCAAGACGGACGACGTGGGCAAGCTGCGCGCCGCCGGCGTGATCGACCTGCCCACGATCCAGCGCTACCTGAACTTCCACTTCTCGGTGACCATCGACCTGTTTGGCGCCGACCAGTCGTCCAACGCCGCCACCTTCTACAGCTCGGGCCTCAAGGGCCGCTACGAGGAAGGCAAGCGCAACGACGACCACATCCTCAAGGGCCAGTCCTACAAGATCCTGGACGTGGTCGACGGGCAACTCACGGAGAAGGAGGTGCCGATGCTCAACGCCCTCAACGAAGTGCTGCGCGACGACTACATCAAGGACTCGGTCGGCGGCGTGGAGCGCTGGAACCGCATCATCGAAAAGGCCGGCATCGACTTCCGCCTGACGGTGCCGCACAAGGCCTTCCACCGCAATATCGGCTCCCTGGCCGGCGCCAAGGTCAGCCCGGATGGTCGCGTGGTGTCCGACAGCGAATGGAATGCCAAGGTCGCCGAATGGCTGCCGACCGACCAGGACCGCGCCTACGTCGCGAGCCTGATGGGCCGTGTGGTCGAGCCGGGCAAGTTTGCCAACTGGATCGCGCCGCCGGTGATCGGCATCAACCGTCAGCCGGTGAACTTCGAGTACGTCCGCTTCAACTGACGGCCTTCCGCGCGGTTGCGCGCAGTTCCCTTCCAAGGGCGCCACGTGCGCCGGAAGGGCTGCCAGGGGGATGCCCCATGGCAGCGCAGCCCGTCGGACAATCGCGCCAGAGACGAGAAAACCGGAGACCCCGATGAATGCCCCCGCCGAAGCCCTCATCATCAAACAGCACCTGATCGATCCGGAGATCTGCATCCGGTGCAATACCTGCGAATCCATCTGCCCGGTGGGGGCCATCACGCACGACTCCCGCAACTACGTGGTCGACGTGGACAAGTGCAACTGGTGCAACGATTGCATCTCGCCATGCCCCACCGGCTCGATCGACAACTACCGCCGTGTGGTGCGCGGGCGCGCCTACACGCTCGACGAGCAACTGGGCTGGGACGAGCTGCCGCCCGAACTGTCGAATGCCGAGCTGAACGACATGTCGGCCGACGTGGCCGGTGTGGACGCCCCGGCTGAACAGGCCGAGGATGCACCCGCCGCCGGGCAGGAGCCGGACGCCCGGCCCGACCCGACCGGCCAGGAGGCCTTCAACTCGGCCCAGTACGGCGCCACCATCCCGCCCTGGAGCGCAGCCCACGCCTACACCAACCTGTACGGCCCGCGCGCTGCGCAAACCACCGTCACGGCCACGGTCACCGGCAACGTCCGCGTGACGGCGGTCGGCAAGGACTACGACACCCACCACATCGTGCTGGACTTCGGCCAGATGCCTTTCCCCGTGCTCGAAGGCCAGAGCATCGGCATCATTGCACCGGGTACCGATGACAAGGGCAGGCCGCACCATGCCCGCCAGTACAGCATTGCCAGCCCGCGCAATGGCGAACGCCCGGGTTACAACAACCTGTCGCTGACGATCAAGCGCGTGCTCGAGGACCACGACGGCAAGCCGGTGCGCGGTGTGGCCAGCAACTACATGTGCGACCTCCAGGTGGGCGACAAGGTGGAAGTGATCGGGCCCTTCGGCGCCAGCTTCCTGATGCCCAACCACCCGAAGAGCCACATCGTGATGATCTGCACCGGCACCGGCAGCGCGCCGATGCGTGCGATGACCGAGTGGCGACGCCGCCTGCGCAAGACAGGCAAGTTCGAGAGTGGCAAGCTGATGCTGTTCTTCGGTGCCCGCACCCAGGAGGAACTGCCGTACTTCGGGCCGTTGCAGAACCTGCCCAAGGATTTCATCGACATCAACTTCGCCTTCAGCCGCACGCCCGGCCAGCCCAAGCGCTACGTGCAGGACGCCATGCGCGAGCGCGCGGCCGACCTGGCGCTGCTGCTCAAGGATCCGAACACCTGCTTCTACGTCTGCGGGCTCAAGTCCATGGAGGAGGGCGTGGTGCTGGCGCTGCGCGACGTCGCCACCGACGCCGGCATGAACTGGGAAGAAGTCGGGGCCGCCCTCAAGCGCGAGGGGCGCCTGCACCTGGAGACTTACTGACTCCCCCTGCGGCGCTTCGAGGGGGACGCACCCGACGGTCCGGCCAGGCCGGTTCCGTGGGTGCCTGGCGCTGGGGCACTGCTTTCGTGGCGGGTTGTGCTCCCGCTCCCTCTGGGTGAGACAAGGAGGCAGGGCCGCGGGTTATACACTTGGCGTTCCGCCGGTTTCTGCCTGTCCAAACACACCGAAAGAACGCCCGATGAGTCGCGACGTCCATGTCATCGATCACCCCCTGGTCCAGCACAAACTTACGCTGATGCGCAAGAAGGACACCAGCACCAAGAGCTTTCGCGAACTGGTGCACGAGGTGTCCGCCCTGCTGGCCTACGAGATCACGCGTGACATGCCGATGCAGGAAATCGAAATCGAGACGCCGCTGGAGCAAATGACCTCGCGCGTCATCGACGGCAAGAAGATCGTGCTGGCCTCCATCCTGCGCGCCGGCAACGGTTTTCTCGACGGCATGCTGCAGATCATTCCCGGCGCACGCGTGGGCCATATCGGTCTGTATCGCGACCCCGAGACACTGCAAGCGGTGGAGTACTACTTCAAGATGCCCCAGGGCATGGAGGAGCGCGACGTCATCGTGCTCGATCCGATGCTGGCCACGGGCAATTCGGCGGTGGCGGCGGTGGACCGCCTCAAGCAGACGAATCCGCGTTCCATCCGCTTCGTCTGCCTGGTGACCTGCCCGCAAGGCATCAAGACCTTCCACGACGCCCACCCGGATGTGCCGATCTACACCCCGGCCATCGACCGTGGCCTGAACGACCATGGCTACATCGTGCCCGGTCTGGGCGACGCCGGCGACCGCATCTTCGGCACGAAGTAAGGGACTCCCCCGCGCCGCTGACGCGGCGCCCCTGGACCGGCGGAGATCGGCCTGATGCGGTATGGTTCTCGTATGGCTTCTGCTCTTTCCGTCACGTCCTGGTCCCTGGGCTGGCGCACCTTGTGGCGCGACTGGCGCGCGGGCGAGTTGCGGCTGCTGCTGGTGGCGGTGACGCTGGCGGTGGCCGCGCTGACGGCGGTGGGGTTCTTTGCCGACCGGCTGCAAAACGGCCTGCACCGTGACGCACGGGCTTTGATCGGTGGTGACGTGGTCGTGGCCAGCGATCACGAGGTGCCTGCACGGTTTGCCGAACGGGCGCAGGCGCTGGGCCTGCGCAGCGTGCAGACGCTGGTGTTCCCGACCATGGGGCGCGCACCCGACGAGCAGGGCGGCGCGGCGCGCCTGGTGGCGCTCAAGGTGGTGGCGCCCGGCTACCCGCTGCGGGGCAGCCTGCGCGTGGCACCGTCGCCCGGCGTGCCCGATGCGCCGACCGACGCCGTGCCGGCACCGGGCACGACCTGGGTCGATGCCGCGCTGCTGGCGGCGCTGGAGCTGCGGGTCGGGCAGGACCTGTGGCTGGGCGACAGCCGCTTTCGCATCTCGCAGGTGATCGCGCTGGAACCGGATCGTGGTGCTGGCTTCATGAGTTTCGCACCCCGGGTGATGATCCATGCCGACGACCTGGCGGCCACCGGGCTGGTGCAGCCCGCCAGCCGCATCACCTGGCGCTTCGCGGTGGCCGGTGATGACGACCAGACGGTCCGTGCCTTTGCCGACTGGGCCGACACCGAGGTGGCGCGGCCCGACGTGCGTGGCATGCGCCTGGAGTCGCTCGAGGGCGGCAGTCCGCAGATGCAGCAGACCCTGACACGTGCCGAGAAATTCCTGAATCTGGTGGCGCTGCTGGCCGCGCTGCTGTCGGCGGTGGCCGTGGCCATCGCCGCGCGCGGCTTCGCGCAGCGGCACCTGGACGACTGCGCCATGCTGCGCGTGCTGGGCGTGTCGCAGCCGGTGATGGCGCGCGCCTATGCGATCGAGTTCCTGCTGGTCGGTGTGGCGGCCAGTGTGCTGGGGGTGGCGATCGGCTATGCGGTGCACCACGTGTTCGTCTGGCTGCTGGCCGGCCTGGTCGAGACGGCCCTGCCCGCGCCATCGGTCTGGCCGGTGCTGCTGGGCATGGGCATGGGGCTGACGTTGATGGTGGCGTTCGGTTTGCCGCCGGTGCTGCAACTGGCGCGTGTCCCGCCGCTGCGGGTGATCCGGCGCGAGGTGGGGCAGCTCAGGCCGGCGACGCTGGCGGTGCTCGGCCTGGGCGTCGCCGGCTTTGCCGTGCTGCTGATCGTGGCCAGTCGCGACCTGGTGCTGGGCGGTATTGCCGTGGGGGGGTTCGCGGTCGCCGTGGCGCTGTTCGCCCTGGCCGGCTGGGTGGTGGTCCGGGTGCTGCGCGCCAGCGTCAATGAAGCCACGGCCCCGCGCGCCCTGGTGCTGGCGACGCGCCAATTTTCGGCCCGGCCGGTGTTCGCCGTGGTACAGATCAGTGCGCTCGCCGTCGGCCTGCTGGCGCTGGTGCTGCTGGTGCTGCTGCGCACCGACCTGATTGCCAGCTGGCGCAGTGCCACCCCGCCCGACGCGCCGGACCGCATCGTCATCAACATCCAGCCCGACCAGGCGGCGCCGTTCCAGCAGACCCTGCAGGATGCGGGTGTCACCCGCTACGACTGGTATCCGATGATCCGTGGCCGACTGGTTGCCATCAACGGCCAGGCGACGCAACCCGAGCGCTTCACCACCGACCGCGCGCAGCGTCTGGTCGAGCGCGAGTTCAACCTCTCGCATGCCGTCGACATGCCCTCGCACAACCAGATCACGGGCGGGCAGTGGACACCCCAGGAGGCCGACGGACTGAGCGTGGAGGAGGGACTGGCCAAGGAGTTGGGGCTCCAGCTCGGTGACCGGCTGGGTTTCGACATCTCGGGGCAGTTGTTCGAGCGCCGCATCACCAGTCTGCGCAAGGTCGACTGGGGATCGATGCGCGTCAACTTCTTCGTCATTTTCCCGGTCTCGGCCCTGCCGGAGGCGCCCGTGACCTACATCACGGCTTTCCGCGCGCCGGCCGGTGATACCGGCTTCGACAACGCCCTGGTGCGCGCGTTTCCGAACATCACCCATGTCGATCTGAGTCAGACCATCGCCCAGGTGCAGCGTGTGCTGGGGCAGGTCATTCGGGCGGTGGAGTTCCTGTTCGGTTTCGCGCTGGTCGCGGGGCTGGTCGTGCTGCTGGCCACCATCACCGCCACCCGCGGCGAGCGCGAGCACGAGTTCGCGGTGCTGCGTGCACTGGGTGCCCGTTCGGCCTTGCTGCGCCAGGTCCAGCGGATCGAACTGCTGGGCGTGGGCGCGCTGGCGGGTTTCCTGGCCTCGCTCGTGGCCATGGCCGTGGGCTGGGCGCTGGCCCGTTATGCGTTCCAGTTCGCCTGGCAGCCACCGCTGCTGGTACCGGTGGCGGGCAGCCTGACCGGCGGCGTGCTGGCGCTGGTGGCAGGCTGGTGGGGCCTGCGTGGCATTTTGCAGACGCCGGTGATGCAGACCCTGCGCGAGGCGGCCTGAGGCCGCTGCGGGTATGTGCCGTGGGCTTGCGCCCAGGCACTGGCCGGTTGCCGAAATTCATGGCATGCTTGATCACATGACGACGATGAACGATACCCAACGACAGGCGCTGCGTGCCGTGCTGGAGGCACGCAGGGAACAACTGCTGAGCGAACTCGACGAAGTGCGGCAGGGCCATGCCGAGCGTGTCTCCAACGCCGACAACTCGCCGCAGAACGCCTTTGCGACCGAGGCCAACGAGGTGGCACAGGAAGCCGTGCGCGACGCCGAGGCACGCCGCGACCACGATGAGCTGGTGGCCGTGCGTGCCGCGCTGCAGCGCCTGGACGAGGGCAGCTACGGCGCGTGCATCGACTGTGGCGCCGATATTGGCCTGCAGCGCCTGCAGGCCTTTCCGGCCGCGCTGCGCTGCATCAATTGCCAGTCCAAGGCAGAATCGGCAGCGGCGGCGCGCTGAACATCTGGCTGCGCCGTCTTGACGGAGCAGCATGCAGATCGAAGAGAAACCCCGGCACAGCACCCCCTTCGAGTGGATCGGGGGCGAGGAGCGTGTGCGCGCGCTGGTCGAGCGCTTTTACGACCTCATGGACATCGAGCCGGCCTATGCCGAGTTGCGCGCCACGCATGGCAACACGCTCGACACGGCACGCCAGAAGCTGTTCTGGTTCCTTTGCGGCTGGCTGGGTGGCCCCTCCTACTACGAAGACCGTTTTGGCCACCCGCGCCTGCGCATGCGGCACATGCCTTTTGCGATCGGCATCCGTGAACGCGACCAGTGGCTGGCCTGCATGGACCAGGCCATGGGCGAAACGGGCGTGCCCGAAGACCTGCGCGTGCGGCTGCGCGAGAGCTTCTTCAAAACTGCCGACTGGATGCGCAACACACCAGCCTGAGCGGGCGCGTCAGCGCGGGGCGATGCTCCGCCAGTCGCTGAGCTTGCCGCTGTCGGCCGGGTCGTACCCGGGCAGGGCGGCGAGCTGGGTCTGCATGGCCGGGTCGCGCAAGGCCTCGATCACCCGCCGGATGACCGGCGTATCGATGGCCGCCGTGCGGCAGAGCAGGAAATAGCGCTCGGTGATCACCGGGATGAAATCGAGCCGGAACTGGCGCGCGGGCGGCTCCAGCCCGAAACCGACGTCGGCCATGCCGCTGGCCACGTAGGCGGCGACGGCGGCATGGGTGAATTCGCCCTGCTCGAAGCCGGCGATGCCGGCCGGGTCCACCCCCTCCTGGCGCAGCAGCACCTCCAGCAGCAGTCGCGTGCCCGATCCGCTTTGCCGGTTGATGAAGCGCACGTCGCTGCGCGCCAGGTCGCGCAGGCGGAAGACCTCCTGCGGATTGCCGGCGCGCACCATCAGGCCCAGGCGCCGGCGCGCGATGTCGATCACGGTCAGCGGCTCGTCGGGCAGCCAGCGCGTGTAGTGCGCCAGCAGTTCGTCGTGCAGCGGTCCGACGGGCAGGTGCAGGCCCGCCAGGTCGGCGTCGCCATCGTGCAGCGCGGCCATGGCGGCCGAGGTGCTGGCGTAGGTCAGCTCGGGCCGCTGGCCATGGGCGCCCAGATGCTCGATCAAGCGCTCGATGGCAAAGCCGTGGCTCGCGTGCACGCGCAGCAGTGGTGCCTGGTCCGAGAGTGTGCGGTGCAACTCCGCGGCCAGCTCGGAGGCCAGCGAGTCGAGAGCGGGCTTGAGCCGCGCGAGGATGCGGTGGTCGGCCCAGACGATCTTTTCGCCGAGCGCGGTCAGGGTCGAGCCCTTGCCCCGGGCCATGTGCAGCAGGGGGGCCTTGAAATGCGCTTCGCCCTGTCGCACCAGATCCCAGGCATGGCGGTACGACAGGTCCAGCTTGCGCGCTGCCGTGGTCAGGCTGCCCGAGGCGTGCACCTGCACCAGCAGCTCGATGAGCCTCGGCGACAGGGGTGGGCCGTCCGGGTCCTGGATGGTCCAAGTGGGGCGAATCGAAATCTGTTTCATGGGGGTTGACCCTTATGAACCGGACTTCCGGTTCAGTGGCGCGGACGCTCATATTGCGCCATCGGCCGTGATGCAGGACCATTGGGCAAAGGCCTGCCGTGGCGATGGATTATTGGCGATCGCGGCCGGCAGCTTTCGACAAGACCATGCCCACGAATCCACAGACCCTGTCGCAGGACCATGCCGCCCTGCTGTCCTCCCTGATCGGGCGTCACCGGAACACGCCCGGTGCGCTGCTGCCGCTGCTGCACGACGTGCAGGAAGCGCTGGGTCACGTGCCTGGTGAGGCGGTGGAGCCGATCGCACGTGCATTGGGGCTGTCGCGGGCCGAGGTGCATGGGGTGATCACCTTCTACCATTTCTTCCGCTCCACACCGCCCAAGCCCCATGTGGTGCAGGTGTGCCAGGCCGAGGCCTGCCAGGCCTGTGGCGCGGGCGAGCTGATGGCGGCGGCGCGGGCGCTGGCCGACAGTGAATCAGGCCGCGAGTGTGTCACGCTGGAGCCGGTCTACTGCCTGGGCCTGTGCGCCACCTCGCCGGCGGTCATGATCGACGGCCGTGTCCATGGACGGGTCGGCCCGTCGCGGCTGGGCGCGCTGATGCAGTCGCTGGGGGTGCGGCCATGAGCGCGGATCGCCTGACGACGGTGTATGTCCCGTGCGACTCGGCGGCGCGGGCGGTGGGCGCGGACGAGGTGGCGGCCGCCATCGCGGCCTGCGCGCAGGCGCGCGGCCTGCCGGTGCGCGTGGTGCGCAACGGCTCGCGCGGCCTGTTCTGGCTGGAGCCGCTGGTGGAAGTGCAGACCGCGCAGGGACGTGTGGCCTACGGACCGGTTGGCGTGGACGATGTACCGTCGCTGTTCGATGCGGGTTTTCTCGACGGCGCCACGCATCCGCTGGGCCATGGCCTGACGGAGGAGATCCCGTATCTGGCGAAGCAGGAGCGCCTGACCTTCCGGCGCATGGGCATCACCGATCCGCTCAGCCTGGAGGACTACGAGGCCCATGACGGCTGGCAGGGCCTGCGTCGTGCCCTGCAGCTGGGCGGCGAGGCGGTGCTGGCCGAGGTCACCGAATCGGGCCTGCGCGGGCGCGGCGGGGCGGCCTTTCCCGCGGGCATCAAGTGGAAGACGGTGCGCCAGGCCACGGCGGCGCAGAAGTACGTGGTCTGCAACGCCGACGAAGGCGACTCCGGCACGTTTTCCGACCGCATGGTCATGGAGGGCGATCCCTACATGCTCATCGAGGGCATGGCCATCGCCGGCATCGCGGTCGGGGCGACGCAAGGCGTCGTCTACGTGCGGGCCGAGTACCCGCAAGCCATCGGCACGTTGAACGAGGCCATCGCCCGCGCCACACGCGCTGGCTGGCTGGGTGGCGACGTGGCCGGCTCCGGGCAGGCCTTCCACCTGACGGTGCGCAAGGCGGCCGGCGCCTACGTGTGCGGCGAGGAAACGGCGATGCTCGAAAGTATTGAAGGGCGGCGTGGCGTGGTGCGCGCCAAGCCACCGTTGCCGGCGCTGGCGGGCCTGTTCGGGCAGCCCACCGTCATCAACAACGTGATCACCCTGGCTACCGTACCGGTGGTGCTGGCACGCGGGGCAGGCTTTTACCGTGATTTCGGCGTTGGCCGCTCGCACGGCACACTGCCGTTCCAGCTCGCCGGCAATGTGCGGCACGGCGGCCTGGTGGAAAAGGCCTTCGGCCTGACGCTGCGCGAACTGCTGTCCGACTTCGGTGGCGGCACGCGCAACGGCCGCCCGATCAAGGCGGTGCAGGTGGGCGGTCCGCTCGGGGCCTACGTGCCCGAGCACCAGTGGGACGTGCCGCTGGACTACGAGGCCTACGCGGCCATGGGCGCCGTGGTTGGCCACGGTGGCATCGTGGTCCACGACGACCGGGCCGACATGCGCCGCCTGGCGCGCTATGCCATGGCGTTTTGCGCGCTGGAGAGCTGCGGCAAGTGCACGCCCTGCCGCATCGGCAGCACGCGCGGCGTCGAGGTGATCGACCGCATCGCGCGCACGGACGGGGCGCGGCGCGAGCAGCAGGTGACGCTGCTGCGCGAACTGTGCGACACGATGCTGCACGGCAGCCTGTGCGCGATGGGGGGGATGACCCCCTACCCGGTGCTTTCGGCGCTGGACCACTACCCGCAGGACTTCCTCGCCCCGGTGGCTGAGGACAAGCCGGCGTCCGCCGAGCGCGCCTGAAGGAGGAACCGATCATGACGATGCAACACGACATCGACCACGGCACGCCGGCCAGCGAATCCACGGAAACCGTGGCGCTGTCCATCGACGGCCAGCGCGTGCAGGTGCCCCGGGGGACCTCGCTCATGCGGGCGGCGGTGGAAGCCGGCATCCAGGTGCCCAAGCTGTGCGCGACCGACATGCTGGAGCCCTTCGGCTCCTGCCGCCTGTGCCTGGTCGAGATCGAGGGCCGTCGCGGCTACCCGGCGAGCTGCACGACGCCGGCCGAGGACGGCATGGTGGTGCACACCCAGACGCCCAAGCTGCAGCAACTGCGCAAGGGCGTGATGGAGCTGTACATCAGCGACCATCCTCTCGATTGCCTCACGTGCAGCGCCAACGGCAACTGCGAGCTGCAGACGCAGGCCGGCGTGGTCGGCCTGCGCGAGGTGCGCTATGGCGTGGGCGCCACCGAGGTGGATGGCGTCTGCGGTGCCCACCACACGCAGTCGGCCAAGGACGAGTCCAACCCCTATTTCACCTACGACCCGGCCAAGTGCATCGTCTGCAACCGCTGCGTGCGCGCCTGCGAGGAGGTGCAGGGGACCTTTGCCCTCGCCATCTCGGGCCGGGGTTTCGACAGCCGCGTCTCGCCGGGCCAGGACCAGGTCTTCATGGACAGCGACTGCGTGAGCTGCGGCGCCTGCGTCCAGGCCTGCCCGACAGCCACGCTGGAGGAAAAGACCGTCATCGAACTGGGCCAGCCCGAGCACAGCGTCATCACCACCTGCGCCTATTGCGGTGTCGGTTGCGCGTTCAAGGCCGAGATGAAGGGCAGCACCGTGGTGCGCATGGTGCCGTGGAAGGACGGCAAGGCCAACGAAGGGCACAGCTGCATCAAGGGCCGCTTTGCCTGGGGCTACGCGACGCACCCGGACCGCATCACCCGCCCCATGATCCGTGCCAGCATCCACGACCCCTGGCGCGAGGTCGGCTGGGACGAGGCTCTTCGCTACGCGGCCGGCGAGTTCAAGCGCATCCAGGCCCGGTACGGCAAGGACGCGGTCGGCGGCATCACTTCCAGCCGCTGCACCAACGAGGAAACCTACCTGGTGCAAAAGCTCGTGCGCGCGGCCTTCGGCACCAACAACGTCGATACCTGCGCGCGCGTGTGCCACTCGCCCACCGGCTACGGCCTGGGCCAGACCTTCGGGACCTCCGCCGGTACGCAGACCTTCGCCAGCGTGCGCCACGCCGACGTGATCCTGGTGATCGGCGCCAACCCCAGCGACGCGCATCCGGTGTTCGCCTCGCGCCTGAAGCGGCGCATCCGGCAGGGCGCGAAGCTGATCGTCGTCGATCCGCGCCGCACCGAGCTGGTGGATGCGCCGCACGTGCGCGCCACCCACCACCTGGCGCTGCGGCCCGGCACCAACGTGGCGCTGATTACCGCGATGGCGCACGTGGTCGTGACCGAAGGCCTGGTCAACGAGGCCTATGTGGCCGAGCGCTGCGACCGCAAGAGCTTCGACGAATGGCGCGACTTCGTGGCGCGGCCCGAACACGCGCCCGAGGCCTTCGAGGCCGTGACCGGCGTGCCGGCCGCCGAGGTGCGCGCTGCGGCGCGCCTGTATGCGCAGGGGCCGAACTCCGCCATCTACTACGGGCTCGGCGTGACCGAGCACGCACAGGGTTCGACCATGGTCATCGGCATCGCCAACCTGGCCATGGCCTGCGGCATGGTCGGCCGCGAAGGCGTGGGCGTGAACCCGCTGCGCGGCCAGAACAACGTGCAGGGCAGTTGCGACATGGGCAGCTTCCCGCACGAGCTGCCGGGCTACCGCCACGTCGCCGACACGACGGTGCGCAGCCAGTTCGAGGCCGCCTGGGGCGTGGCGATCAGTCCCGAGCCCGGTTTGCGCATCCCGAACATGTTCGACGCCGCGCTGGCCGGCAGCTTCAAGGGCCTGTACTGCCAGGGCGAGGACATCGTGCAGAGCGACCCCGACACGCAGCACGTGGCCGCGGCGCTGGGGGCGATGGAGTGCGTCGTGGTGCAGGACATCTTCCTGAACGAAACGGCCAAGTACGCGCACGTGCTGCTGCCGGGCAGTTCCTTCCTGGAAAAGGACGGCACCTTCACCAACGCCGAGCGGCGCATCAGCCGCGTGCGGCAGGTGATGCCGCCACTGGCCGGTCTGGCCGACTGGGAGGTGACGGTGAAGCTGGCCAATGCGCTGGGCTATCCTATGCACTATGAGCACCCCGAGCAGATCATGCAGGAGATCGCCGCGCTGACGCCCAGCTTCGCCGGTGTGAGCTACGAGAAGATCGAACGCCTGGGCAGTGTGCAGTGGCCCTGCAACGAGGCCACCGACGAAGCCGGCACAGCCATCATGCACGTCGGCGGTTTCGTGCGCGGCAAGGGGCGCTTCTTCAATACCGCCTACGTGCCCAGCGACGAAAAGGTCACGCCGCGTTTCCCGTTGCTGCTGACGACCGGGCGCACGCTCACCCAGTACAACGTGGGCGCGCAAACGCGCCGCACCCCCAACAGCCTGTGGTTCGACGAGGACCGGCTCGACATCCACCCGCACGACGCGGCAGAGCGCGGCATTGCCGACGGCGACTGGGTGGGCGTGGAAAGCCGCGCCGGCCAGACGGTGCTGCGTGCGCGCGTGACCGACAGCATGCAGCCGGGCGTGGTCTGGACCACCTTCCATTTCCCCGAGTCCGGTGCCAACGTCATCACCACCGACAGCTCCGACTGGGCGACCAACTGCCCCGAGTACAAGGTGACGGCGGTGCAGGTGGCCAAGGTCATGCAGCCCTCGGGCTGGCAGCAACGCTTCGCCGCGTTCGACCGCGAACAGCGGGACCTGCTGGCGCGGGCACGCCAGGCCGAGGTGGTCGGCAAATGACGGCAACCACCGACATGCGTCCTGACGCGCCTGCCGACGCCGCGCCGACCTGGCGCGAGGTCCGGGTGCACGATGTTTCCGGGCAGGAGCGTGCCGATTGCCTGGCCGAGGAAGTGCCGGTGGCGCTCGTGATCAACGGCATCTCGCACGCCGTCATGCTCTGCAGCCCCTGCGACCTGGAGGATTTCGCGCGCGGCTTCGTCTTCACCGAAGGGCTGGTCGATGCGCCCTCGGACGTGTACGGCGTCGATGTGCTGCCGGTGGTCCAGGGGGTCGAATTGCGCGTGCAGGTGTCGGCGCAAACCGAGTGGCGCCTGCGCGAGCGGCGCCGCACGCTGGCCGGCCGCACCGGCTGCGGTTTGTGCGGCACCGACAGCCTGGATCAGGTGCACCGGCCGTTGCAGCGCCTGAGTGGCGCTCCCGTGCCCACGCCCGCCGTACTGAACGCGCACCGCGCGATGCCCGCGTGGCAGCCACTGCAGCAGCGCACCGGCGCGACCCACGCCGCTGCCTGGTGCGACCTCGTGGATGGCGCGGTGCGCCTGGTGCGCGAGGACGTGGGGCGCCACAACGCGCTGGACAAGCTGATCGGTGCGTTGCTGGCGCAGGGCACCGACGGCTCGCAGGGTTTTGTCTGCATCACCAGCCGGGCCAGCTTCGAGATGGTGCAAAAGTGTGCCGTGGCCGGCATCGCCACCCTGGCCGCCGTCTCGGCACCCACCGCGCTGGCCGTCGATGTGGCGCGCGACAGTGGCGTGCTGCTGATGGGCTTCGTGCGCGGCAATTCGCTGGTCACCTACACCTACCCCGAGCGTCTGACCTGACGGACGACGACACGATGGACACCGCCAATCTCATCCGCATGGCCAACCGCATCGGCCAGTTCTTCGAGGCCATGCCCGACCGCGCCGAAGCCGTGGAGGGTGTGGCCACGCACATCCGCAAATTCTGGGAGCCCCGCATGCGCCATGCCCTGCTGGCGCATGTCGATGCGCACGGCACCGAAGGCCTGCATCCCCTGGTGGCGCAGGCCGCGCAGGCGCGGCGCGAGCAGATCGCCTGATCAGGCCTTGCCCGGCTCGTTGCCGGTCCGAGGTGCTGGCGATGCCGGGCCCAGCAGCACCACGAGGGCGCCGGCCCCGCCTTCGGCCGGCCGTGCCTGGACAAAGGCCAGCACCTCCTTTTTCTGCACCAGCCAGCGCAGCACGCGCCCCTTGAGCACCGGCATGCGGCCCGGCGAGCCCAGGCCCTTGCCGTGTACCACGCGCACGCAGCGCAGGCCGGCGCGATGCGATTCGGTGATGAAGCGCCCCAGCGCCTCGCGCGCATCGTCGGTGCGCAGACCGTGCAGGTCGATCTGGCGCTGAATGCTCCACTGTCCGGCGCGCAGCCGGGCGCTCACGTCGGGGCCGATGCCGGGGCGGCGGAAGCTCAGTTGCTCGTCGGTGTGCAGCAGGGTCTCGACGTCGAACTCGTCCGACAGTGCCTCACGCATCACCGCCGCCTCGTCGAGCTGGCGCTGTACGGGAACGGGCTGCGGCCGCGGCGGGGCGTGCTCGGCACGCGCTGGCGCCCGCAGCGGGCGCACCGGTCCGACGCTGAGCGCGAACAGGCGCTGCTCGCGCTCGGCCCGCTCGCGTCGCGCCTGCTCGGCGGCGCGGGCCAGCTCGGCCGCACGGGCGCGCGCCTGCAGCGTGTCCCGCAGCGTGCGCAAGTCGGCCAATGAATTCCACTTCATGGCCCGGATTGTGGCCCACGGGGCAAATCCCCAGGGGCCGCGGCGTTCTCAGACCAGGCCCATCTCGGCCATCGAGGCCGCCTGCTCGCGGGTGACAATGAAGTGGTCGAGCACGCGCACATCCACCAGGGACAGCGCGGCCTTGAGCGACTGGGTCAGCGCCTCGTCGGCGCGCGAGGGGCGGGCCTGGCCGCTGGGGTGGTTGTGGGCCAGCACCACGGCAGCAGCGTGGTGATGCAGGGCACGCAGCACCACCTCGCGCGGATAGACGCTGGTCTGGGTCAGGGTGCCCCGAAACAGCTCCTCCAGCAGGATGAGCCGGTTCTGGCTGTCAAGGAACAGCACGCAGAACACCTCGTGCTCGCGGCCGCCCAGTTGCAGTTGCAGGTACTGGCGCACGGCGGCCGGGCTGTCGAACAGGGGCTGCTGGCACAGTTGCTGCGCAAGGGCGCGGCGCGAGAGTTCGAGCACCGCCGACAGCTCGGCGCGCTTGGCAGGCCCCAGGCCCTTGACCTGGCCGAGCGCCCGGGGCGGAGCGTGCAGCAGCCCTGCCACGCCGCCCAACTGGTCCAGCACGTCGGCCGCCAGCTGCATGACGCCCTTGCCCCGGATGCCCGTGCGCAACAGCAAGGCCACCAGCTCCGTGTCGCTGAGGCTGCCGGCGCCCCGGCTCAGCAGTTTCTCGCGCGGGCGAGCGTCGGCCGGCAGACCCATGACCCCGGTGCGCACGGGTGCATCCATGTGGCGTTTCCTCCCTGTTGACCTAGTTTTTACAATAGATGCCTGCCGTGGCGCCGCGCCACATCCCCCAGCTTGATGACGCGTTGCCCGGTGTGGCAGGCGCCATCCCCGCCCCGGAGGCGAAAACCACCATGTCCACCGTCCAAGAAGGCTCCTTTCTGACCCTGCACTACCGTCTGTCCGGCCCCGACGGCCAGGTGGTGATCGACACCTTCGAGGGGCAGCCCGCCACCCTGAGCATCGGCGGCGGCGAGCTCTCGCCCGCGATCGAGCAGCGTCTGATCGGCCTGGAGGAGGGGGACCATGCCACCATCGACCTGGCGCCGGGCGAGGCCTTTGGCGAGCGCCAGCCCGATATGGTGCAGTGGGTGGCGCGCAAGCTGCTCAATGAGCTGGGTGATCCGCACGAGCAGTACGCCCTGGGCGACGTGGTGCAGTTCCCGACGCCCGACGGTCTGGGCAGCTACGCCGGTGCCGTGCGCGAGGTGCGCGCCGACGGTGCGGTGTTGTTCGACTTCAACCACCCGCTGGCTGGCCAGCCGGTGCGCTTCGAGGTGCAACTGATCGGGGTGCTGTGATGGACGAGATCGTTCTGGCCGAGCCGCGCGGGTTCTGTGCCGGCGTGGACCGCGCCATCGAGATCGTTGAGCGTGCGCTGGCCAAGTTCGGCCGTCCGATCTATGTGCGCCACGAGATCGTGCACAACACCTACGTGGTCAATGACCTCAGGAACAAGGGCGCGATCTTCATCGAGGAACTGGACGAGGTGCCCCCCGGCGCCACGCTCGTGTTCTCGGCCCATGGCGTGAGCAAGGCGGTTCAGGAAGAGGCCGAACGCCGCGGATTCCGCATCTTCGATGCGACCTGCCCGCTGGTGACCAAGGTGCATGTCGAGGTGGCCAAGCTCGCGAAGGAGGGCTACGAATTCCTGATGATCGGTCACAAGGGGCACCCCGAGGTCGAGGGCACCATGGGCCAGCTCAGCGAGGGCATCCACCTGGTCGAGGACGAGGCCGACGTGGCCGGGGTGCAGCCGCGCCAGACGGAAAAGCTCGCCGTCGTCACGCAGACCACGCTGAGTGTGGATGATGCCGCCGGCATCCAGCAGGCCATCCGCGCACGCTTTCCGAACGTGCGCGAGCCCAAGCAGCAGGACATCTGCTACGCCACGCAGAACCGCCAGGATGCCGTGAAGATCCTCGCCCCGCAGGTGGACGTGGTCATCGTGGTCGGCAGCCCCACGAGCTCCAACAGCAACCGCCTGCGCGAGCTGGCTACCAAGCTCGGTACGCCGGGCCACATGGTGGACAACGCGGGCGAGCTGCGGCCCGAGTGGTTCGAGGGCAAGTCCCGCGTTGGCCTGACGGCGGGCGCCTCCGCACCCGATATCCTGGTGCAGCAGGTGATCGAGCGGCTGCGCGAGCTGGGTGCCGTCGCCGTGAGACGCATGGACGGCCTGGCCGAGACGGTCAAGTTCCCGCTGCCCAAGGGGCTGAAGATGGACGGCAACGACACCGTCGACCACCTGCGCTGAGCAGCGGGCCGGCGTGCCGCTGTCGCGGACCCCGGCGGCCCGCCCCGAACCTACAATCCCTGCCATGCTAGACATCTTCCAACTCCGCAAAGACCTGGACGCCGTCGTCGCGCGCCTGGAAACCCGCAAACAGCCGCAGCCCTATCTGGATGTGGCCGCGTTCCAGTCGCTCGAGCACGAACGCAAGACCTTGCAGACACGCACCGAATCGTTGCAGGCGCAGCGCAACAGCCTGTCCAAGCAGATCGGCATGCTCAAGGGCAAGGGCCAGCACGCCGAGGCCGAGGCGGTGATGGTCCAGGTGGGCGAGATCAAGACCGAGCTGGACAGCTCGGCGGCCCGGCTCGAGGTGATCCAGGCCGAGCTGCAGTCCCTGCTGCTGGCCGTGCCCAATCTGCCGCACGAGAGCGTACCGGTCGGCGCCGACGAGCACGGCAACGTGGTCGTGCGCGAGTGGGGCACACCGCGCAGCTTCGATTTCGAGGTGCGCGACCATGTGGACATCGGTGAAAAGCTCGGGCTCGATTTCGACACCGGCGTCAAGCTCGCGGGCTCGCGCTTCACCTTCATGCG
>NZ_JAQVEJ010000055.1 GCF_028698005.1 Hydrogenophaga sp. | reverse complement strand
GGTCTGGCGACGCAAGCAGGACCCCATGGGCGACACCAAGTGGCGCTGGATCCTGCAGGACTTCGACCGTGCCTTCGAGTCGCCGCGCCACCCGACGCTCACGGGCGCCCTGGCCGAACTCGGCCCCCTGAACAAGCCGCACCTGGCGTGGAGCACCGAGCTGTTTCGCCTCCTGATGGGCGACCGCCGGTTCAGGGCCGCCTTCATCCGTCGCTACACGGACCTGCTCAACTTCCACTTCACCCCGGAACGGGTCATCGGCATCGTCGATCAATACGCGCAACAAATCGAGTCGGAAGTCCCCACCCATATCGCGCGCTGGCAGTCACACGACTCCCTCGATGCCTGGCGCCACAGCGTGGAGAGCTTGCGCGACTTTGCACGGAACCGCCCGGCCCTTGCCTTGAACGAGCTGCGGGACGTGCTGTCGCTGCCCGCCCCGGTCACCGTGACGGTGCCGGCCGTGCCGAAAGAGGCCGGTCACCTCGAAATCAATGGTTTCACCCTCTCCGGTGACCACGATTCGGCCCGGCCACTGCAGAGTTTTCCGGGCACGTCGCTGCGTCTGGTGGCCAAGGCGGCACCCTGTCATCGCTTTGCCGGCTGGAAGGGGCTGCAGGCGACGAAGCCCGTCCACGATCTCGTGGTCGGCCGGACGCCCATGGTGGTGGAGCCGGTGTTCGAACGCGAGTGCCACTGAACGCGGCTTGCCAGGCCGCGCTACGGCGTGGCCGGCTGCACCGCCTGCGCCAGCGCCACGTACTCGGCCACGGGCACCTCCTCGGCACGGCGCTGCAGATCGACGCTGCCAGCAAAGCCCCGTTGCTCAAGCCAGCGCCCCAGCGTGTGGCGCAGGATCTTGCGGCGCTGACTGAAGGCGACCTGCACCAGCTCGCCGAACAGCGCCCGGTCGATGGCCGGCGGATCGGCCAGTGGCTGCATGCGCACCACCGCGCTGTCCACCCTGGGGGGTGGGTCGAAGCACTCGGGCGGCACGAACAGCACGTTCTCCATCGCGTAACGCCACTGCAGCATCACCGACAGCCGCCCGTAGTCGGCCGTCGCGGGCCGCGCCACCATGCGGTCGATCACCTCTTTCTGCAGCATGAAGTGCTGGTCGGCCACGACGTCCACGTGGTCCAGCAGATGGAACAGGATCGGTGAGGAGATGTTGTACGGCAGGTTGCCGACGATGCGCAGGCTGCCCGGCGCTGAATCCTTCGCCTCCGCACCCAGGCGCTGTGCGAGGGCGGTGAAGTCCACGCGCAGCACATCGGACTCGACCACGTCCAGTTGCGGGTGCGCGCGCAGACGGGCGGCCAGATCGCGGTCCAGCTCGATCACGGTGAGGCGGCCAAGCCGCTCGACCAGCGGCTGCGTCAGCGCCGCCAGGCCAGGGCCGATCTCGACCATGGGATCACCGGGGCGCGGATCGATCTCGCGCACGATGGCGTCGATGATGGCACTGTCGCTGAGAAAGTGCTGCCCGAAACGTTTGCGGGCCCGGTGCTGTTTCATGAGGTCGGCCCGCCTGGGCAATGGTGAGCGTTCAAGGTT
The DNA here is from genome assembly GCF_028698005.1 of Hydrogenophaga sp. Taxonomy (GTDB): domain Bacteria; phylum Pseudomonadota; class Gammaproteobacteria; order Burkholderiales; family Burkholderiaceae_C; genus Hydrogenophaga. The sequence goes on along the minus strand of NZ_JAQVEJ010000055.1, from coordinate 14,677 downwards.
GCGGCGGGTCGCGGTACTCGACGAAGGCGCGGCCGCGGACATCCTCGCCCCAGCGGTCCAGCGCCTCGGCGGCCTTGCGCTCGCGCAGCATGGCACGGATCTGATCACGCTGCTCACGCTGGCTGACCTGCGTTTCACGCCGCTCGTCCACCCGGATCAGATGCACACCGAAGCGGGACACCGTGGGTGCGGACAGATCGCCCGGCCCCAGGCGGTTCATGACCTGTTCAAACTCGGGCACGAACTGCCCGGGCGCCGCCCAGCCCAGGTCCCCCCCGGCGGCGGCCGAGCCATCCTGACTGCTCTGACGGGCCAGTTCCTCGAAGCTGGCGCGCCCGGCCAGGATGTCGGCACGCATGCGCGCCAGACGGGCCACGGCATCGGCCTCGCTCAAGGCCGGTCCCGTGCGCAGCAGGATGTGGCGCGCGCGGGTCTGCACGACGGTGGCCGCCGGCAACCCCGCCTGTCCCTTGTCGTTGAGGCGCAGCACGTGGAAACCCGCCGGGCTTCGCACCGGCCCGACAATGCCGCCCTTGGGCAGGTCACGCGTGACCTGCACGAACAGCTCGGGCAGCCGGTTGGCGGGCCGGACACCGAAACGCCCACCCTCGGTTTTCTCCGGCGCATCGGAATACTCACGGGCCAGCGCGGCAAAATCGGCCCCGGCACGCGCCTTGTCGGCCGCCTGACGGGCACGGGCTTCCAATGCCTGGATCTGGGCGGCGGAGGCATTCTCGGGCACCAGCACCAGGATGTGCGACAGATCCAGCAGCAGATTGGCCTCGGTGCCACCGGTCTGCTCATGGATGTAGGCGTCGATGTCGGCCTCGGTGATGCGTACCCGGGCATCGACCTCGCGCTCATGCACCCGCTGCAACAGGATCTGATTGCTCAGCTCGGTGCGCAGCCGGTTGTGGTCGATGCCCTCGGCAGCCAGACGGCGGCGGAAATCCTCCAGGCTCATCTGGTTCTGCGCCGCGATGGTCCGCTCGGCGTCCTGCAGCGTCGCCTCGTCGACCCGGATACCGGTGTCGCGCGCCTGCTGGATCTGCGCACGCTCATTGATCAGCTGTTCCAGCACCTCCCGGGCCAACTGCGCCGGCGGCGGCAGCGCCGCACCCTGCTGGGCGAACTGCTGCCGGATCTGGAGCATGCGCTGGCGCACCTCGTTGTTGGTGATGGGCTCGGAATTGACCAGCGCCACGATGAAATCGGCCGTGCGCACCGATGTCGCACCACCGCTGCTGGCCGCCGGCATCGGCAAGGACAGCGCTCCGCCGCCCCGCGGGAGTTGGACCTGCGCCCACACCGACCCCGCCAGCCACAGCCCGGCCACAAACGCCGCGGCACGCCACCGCGAAGGAACGCGGCGCAGCCGCGCAGGGGGAAGCCTCATATCAGTCATAGTTTTCAAAGCGGCTGGGCACGATCTCGCCATCGCGCAAGGCCTTGTAGCGGGGGATGCTGGCGCCCAGGGTCTGCAGGGCACTGCCCCCGAGACTGGCAAAGCCGGGGAACTCCAACTGGAACATGATGCGCTTGTTGTCGGTGGTCGAGCTGGTCTGGCGGCGCTCCAGCACGACGCGCCCGAGCCAGCAGCCGGCGTCGTACTCGAAACCGGCAATGATCTCGAGCGGCTTCTTGTCGGTCACGCCATAGTTGACCCGCCCGACGGAGTACCACTGGCCAGGGCCAAAGGCCTTGCCATTGACCCGCTCGGGCAGAGAGCCCAACAGGTTCGACAAGGGCCACTGCCAGCCGATATCGACCTGCTCGCTCACGTTGCGCTGCACGCGATAGGCGAGGCTGAGCACCCGGTAGTCGCCCGGCGTGTAGCGCATGCCGATGGTCTTGCGCGAGGATTCGCGGGTTTCGTGGTTGAACTGGATGTTCGTGTCCAGTGACCAGTCCCGGGTCCACTGGACACGGGCCGCCAGCAGCATGTCGCTCAGGCCCTTCGGAATCACGGAGCGGCCCGGCAACGTGACTTCGATATCATCGAAGTAGTAGCGCTGCGCCAGGCCCACGCGCACGATCTCGGCACCGTCGCGGTCGTCGATCAGTCGCGAGCTGAGACCCAGCGCCATGGCCTTGAGGTCGGCGACGCGGTCGTTGCCGCTGTAGATGTCGTCGTAGAACATCGACATCATGTTGAAGTCCAGCGCGGCCGAATCGAAGTTGGGCAACGCACTCTGGTCGCGGAACGGCGTGTAGGTGAAAAAGGCGCGCGGCTCCAGCGTCTGGGTGAAGCCGCGGCCGAACATGCTGGCGTCACGTTCGAAGATCAGGCCGCTGTCCACGCTGAGCGTGGGGATGGCACGAGAGCGCGTCTGTTGCGTACCGGCGCTGTTGTCGAACCGGTATTGCGCCACGTTCAGCTTGGCACGGGGCTGCACGAACCAGCCCGGGGCCTGCCAGCGCCGCGTCAGCGTGGTCACACCCACCAGGCGATCGCCCTCGTTGACCACGCGCGTCCCGGCAGGATTGGTGAACGAGCGCCGGAACCGCGCCCCGGCCGAGCCGAACTGGAACTCCCAGTCGGACAGCCCGAACAACTCCAAGTCGCCGCGGCCGTAGCCCAGCTTGACGAAGGGCAACTGGTCGTATGGCGGCGTGATGAAGGACGCAGGATCCTGCAGCGTCTGGTAGGTCGCGGCCCCCACGCCCACACCCCAGTGGCCACGGCTCCAGGACAGGCTGGCACTGCTGGGCAGCAGCCGCGACCAGCGGCTTTCGCTGTTGAAGCGGTCGAAATCCTTCCAGTAGGCGTCGTCGCTGACGTGGTTGAGGTTGAGGTTGAGCCGAATCCCTCCGATGGGGGTGGACAGCCCCTGCACGTGCTGGTGCGAGTAGAACCAGCGGGTTTCGTCGCGCAAGCGGTCGGACGGCATCAGCGCCAGCTTGGCGGCACCGGTATAGCTGGGCTGCAGGTAGCGGAACAAGCCTTCCAGTTCGACACCCCGCTTGGCCATCAAGGTCGGCGTGAGGGTCAGGTCGTAGTTCGGTGCCAGGTTGAAGTAGTACGGCGCCTTGACCTCGAACCCGTTGGTCGAGTCGACACCGGCCGAGGGCGGCAGAAACCCCGACTTGCGTTCGTCCGACAACGGAAAGCTCAGAATCGGCGCGGCCAGGATGGGCACCCCCTTGAACTCCAGGACACCCGTATACGCCGTGCCGACTTTTTCCACCTGGTCCAGGTCGATGCGTTTGCCGCGCACCAGCCAGTCGGGCTCCCAACGCTGCCCCGGCGGCCGGGGGCAAGTCGAGTAGCGGCCGTTATGCACCTCGTAGTGGTCCTTGTCGATGAAGTCCACCCGCGTGGCGTCTCCCTTGCCCTCGTTTTCCAGCAGTACATATTCCGGCTGGTCGAAGTACCCCTTGTCGGTGATGGTGTTCAGCTCGAGGTAGGGCCCTTCGAACAAATCCCCTTCGCGCCGGATCCGTACACCACCCTCGGCCTTGCTGTCGCCGGTGGACTGATCGTGCTCGATGAGGTCGGCGCGGATCGAGGTATCGTGCCGACGCAACTCGGCACGGCCCCTGATGGTGATCTTGCCGTCGTTCTGGCCTTCGATCTCGTCACCGAACACAAAGCTCGGTGTCTGCCGACGCGCCTCCTGCGGCAGTTCCTCGCGCAACATGCCGCTGCCCTTGAGGCCAACACCACCCTCGGCCGCGGTGCCGACGGTTTGGGCGCTGACGGTCGTCGGGACGGCCAGCGCGGACAGCACCATGCCCGCAGCCAGCGCCTGCAACGCATGCGCGATCGGGGTGGGCTCGGGTTGACGGGTGGCCAGGACGCGGCACTGACGCTGGGGCGGTTTCGGTTCTTGGGTCACGGTGATCGGGTCTGTGAGGGTCAAGGACGGCCGGATCGTCGGGCGCGCCCGCAAGCGGACAGGGTGATCGCCCGATGCGCCAGCGGCGGCAGCCGGCCGCCGACACACCAGTAGAATCCGGGCCATTATCCTATGATGCCGGGCCGCCCACGAAGCGGCCGAATCTGCAGCCCGGCCGTCCCCCCGCCATGACCCCGTCCACGCCCCCGGTCACCTGGACCGACACCGCCCGCGAGCGGGCCTTTGCACAGTGGCTGGAAAGCCTGCGCACCACGCACCGGCTGGTACCGGCCAGCGTTCGGCCGGCCTCGGCCGACGCCAGCTTCCGGCGTTACCTGCGGGTGGACACGGCCGGTGGCGATGCCCGCATCATCATGGACGCCCCGCCGGACAAGGAGAACTGCCGGCCCTTTGTCCACGTGGCGGGCCTGATGCGCGAGGCCGGCCTGCACGTCCCCGAGGTGCTGGCCTGGGACGAGGCCCAGGGCTTCATGCTGCTGACCGACCTCGGCCAGGACACCATGATGGCGCGCATCGACCCCGCACAGCCGCAGGCCAACCAGGCGCTGTACCTGCAGGCCGTGGACACCCTGATCCGGTGGCAGACGGCATCGCGCCCCGGCGTGCTGCCGCCTTACGACGAAGCCCTGCTGCGTCGCGAGCTGCAACTGTTCCCGGACTGGTACCTGGCCCGGCACCGCGGCATCGCGGTCGAGGGGGCGGCGGCCCAGACGCTGCAGCGCAGCTTCGACGCCATCGTGGCGCACAACCTGCGCGCGCCGGCGGTGTACGTGCACCGCGACTTCATGCCGCGCAACCTGATGTGCGGCCGCACGCCGGACGAGCCCCTGGGCGTGCTCGACTTCCAGGACGCGGTGTACGGCCCCGTGACGTACGACATCGCCAGCCTGATGCGCGACGCCTTCCTGAGCTGGGAGGAGGACTTCGTCATCGACATCACGGTCCGCTACTGGGAGAAGGCGCGCAAGGCCGGGCTGATGGACTTCGAGGACTGGCACAGCGACTTCGGCGCCTTTTACCGGGCGGTCGAGTGGATGGGGCTGCAGCGGCACCTGAAGGTCGCCGGCATCTTCGCGCGCCTGACGCTGCGCGACGGCAAGCCGAAGTACCTGGCCGACACGCCGCGCTTCATCGCCTACCTCCGCGCCACCGCGCACCGCTACCGCGAACTGACGCCGCTGCTGCGCCTGATCGACGAGGTCGAGGGCCTGCAGGCGGCCAGTGGCTGGGCCTTCGGCCGCGTCTGAGGGTGCCATGCCCCGCATCTTCTGCCCCGCTCCGCTGACCGCCGGCGCCGAGCTGGCGCTGCCGCCGGCGGCGGCGCGCCATGTGCAGGTATTGCGCCTGCAGCCCGGCGCCGCGCTGACCCTGTTCAACGGCGACGGCGGTCAATGGCAGGCCACCATCGTGCGCATGGGACGGCAGGAGGTGCTGGTGCGGATCGGTGCGCACGAGGCCACGGAGCGCGAACCGGCCCGGCGCGTGCACCTGTTCGTGGGCATGCCGGCCAACGACCGCATGGACTGGCTGGTGGAAAAGGCGACCGAGCTGGGCGTGGCGGCCATCCAGCCCCTGCACACCGAACGCAGCGTGCTGCGCCTGGCGGGCGAGCGTGCCGCGAAAAAGCAGCAGCACTGGCAGCAGGTGGCCGTGGCCGCCTGTGAGCAGTGCGGCGGCAACCGGGTGCCGGTCATTGCCCCCGTCGCCGACATCGAGGCGATGCTCAAGGCGCCAGCAGCCACCGACCAGCGCTTCGTCCTGTCACTGGCCCCGGGGCACATCCCCCTGTCCACCGTGCTCGGCACCCTGCCGGCCGACGCCTCGCTGAGCTTCCTCAGTGGCCCCGAAGGCGGACTCAGTGAACGGGAAGAAACCAGGGCACTGGACGCCGGCTGGCAGCCGGTGAGCCTGGGTTCACGCGTGCTGCGCGCCGAAACCGCCGCGCTCGCGGCCCTGGTGCTGGCGCTGGGTTGAGCCCCCGTTCAAGCCGCCGGCATCGGCATGGGCTTGCCGTCGTTGAGGAACAGCCAGCCCTTGACGATGCGGTAGACAAACCAGACGAAGCCGGCCAGCAGGATGAACAGGCCCACCCCGAAGATCAGCGTCAACGCGCCCAGCACCCCCCAGAGCAGCGAAAACCAGAAGGTGCGGATCTGCCAGCGGAAGTGGCTTTCCAGCCAGGTGCCCGCGACATCGTCACGCTTGACGTAATTGATGATGATCGCCACCAGGCAGGTGATCCCCACCAGAATGGACGCCGCGTACAGCGCGTAGATCACGTGTGTCAGCTTGCGATTGGCCTCATCCTGGACCACCACGCCGTCGGTTTCATTCATCGGAACCTCCTCATGCCACGGTGCCCGTGACTGCGTGCACCTGCTCCGCACTATAACGGCGCGGGATCCGTCGATCCGTGTATAAACGACGACTTATGAAAAAGAATCTCTGGCTGCTGGCCATCGCGCAAGGGCTGTTCCTGACCAACAACGTGGTGTTCATCGCCATCAACGGACTGGTCGGCCTGTCGCTGGCACCGAAGGGCTGGATGGCCACGCTGCCGGTGATGGGTTACGTGGTCGGCGGTGCGCTGGCCACACCGCTGGTGGCGCGCACGCAAAGCGCCTTCGGCCGCCAGGGCTCATTCCAGATCGGCCTGCTCGTCGCGCTGGCCTCGGCGCTGCTGTGCGCCTGGGCCGCCTTCACACAGCAGTTCTGGTGGTTGGTGACCGCCACGCTGATCGCCGGCTACTACAGCGCCAATGGCCAGCTTTACCGCTTTGCCGCGGCCGAGCTGGCGGCGCCGGATTTCCGCGAGAAGGCCGTGTCGCTGGTGCTGGCCGGCGGCCTGGTGGGCGCGGTGCTGGGCCCCAACCTGGCCAGCCGCACGCGCAACCTGTTCGAGGTGCCGTTTGCCGGCGCCTACCTGGCACTGGCCGCGATTGCCGTGATCTCGATGGTGGTGATGGCGTTCATCCGTTTTCCGCCGGTACCGGCGCGCCGCAGCGGCGCCGATACGGGCCGGCCGCTGGCGGTCATCATGCGGCAGCCGGTCTTCATCGTGGCCACCGCCGGGGCGGCGCTGGGCTACGGGGTGATGAACCTGCTGATGGCCGCCACGCCGCTGGCCATGGATGTGTGCGGCTTTGCGTTCGACGACGCCGCCCTGGTGCTCGAGTGGCACGTCATCGGCATGTTTGCGCCCGGTTTCTTCACCGGACACCTGATCCGGCGCTTCGGTGTGCTTCCCATCATGGGCGCGGGCGTGCTGCTGAACCTGGCCTGCATCGGCATCGCCCTCTCGGGTGTCGAGCTGCACCAGTTCCTGATCGCGCTGTTCCTGCTCGGCGTGGGCTGGAACTTCCTGTTCACCGGCAGCACCACCCTGTCGCTGCAGGCCTGGCGGCCGGAGGAAAAAGACCGCGCACAGGCGGCCATCAATTTCTTCGTGTTCGCCACCATGGCCGTCACCTCGTTCGCCTCCGGCGCCCTGGTCACCACGCAGGGCTGGACGCTGCTGAACATCGGCTCGCTGGCGCCCGTGGTGCTGACCGGTCTGGCCCTGGTCTGGCTGGCATGGCGTCGACGCGAGGCGGCACGGGCGGCCTGAGCCGGTGCGCCACCGGGTGAGTGCCGGTGGTGCCCGGGCCGTGGCTGCTCAGCCCCGCCCGGATCGCACCTGCTGGCCCAGCCAGGCGCGCAGCGCGCCGTAAACCGGCGACGGGTCGCTTTCGTTGAAGATTTCGTGGTACAGGCCGTCAAAGCAGCGGCTGGCCACGCGCGCACGCGGCGCCGCCGCAGCGAAATCGCGGCTGCCCTGCGGGTTGACCAGGTGGTCGTCGCCCGCATACAGGAGCAGCGTCGGCACCGGCCAGCGCGGCGCCGCCGCCAGCACCTCGGGACCCCGCAGGGCAATGAAACGCGCCAGCCGGGCGGAAATGCGGTCGTGGACCCGGACATCGTCACGGTAGGCCTGCACCACGGCCGGGTCGTGCGAAATGCGGGACGGATCCAGCCCATTGCCCAGCGTCCAATCGGGCGCCCAGCGGTACAGCAGGCCGATCAACCCCTTTTTCACCCGCCCCAGGCCGGCATCGAGCGCGGGCGAGGACAGCACCAGGGCATCGACCGGCGCCCTGTTCTGTTGCACGAAAGCCGCGCAAACCAGACCGCCCATGCTGTGCCCGAGCAGAATCAGCGGGCAGGACCACGGCTGGGCCAGGTGGCGCCGGGTGTCGTCCACCACTTCGGCCAGGTCTTCCAGCAGGTCGTCGTCGTCCGACAAGGTACCAGGCTTGCCACCGGATTCCCCGTGGCCACGCTGGTCGTAGGCGCGCACGATGAAGCCCCATTCGTTCAGACGCTGGGCCAGTGGATCGTAGCGCCAGGCGTGCTCACCCAGACCGTGGACGATCAGCACCACGGCCAGCGGACGCTGGCGCCTGGGCAACGGCCAGTCGTACAGCGCGATGTTCAGCCCGTCGCGCAGCGTGAAAGGCGCCTGGATGGTGTCGCTCATGCAGTACCACGCCGGCTGTCAGGGCATGCGCGCGATCACCTGGGCCACACAGGCCGTGAGCCGGCGCGCATAGTCCAGGTGCAGGAACTCGTTGGGCCCGTGCGCATTGCTCTTGGGCCCGAGCACGCCGCAGACCATCATCTGCGCCGTGGGAAAACCCTGGCTCAGCAGGTTCATCAACGGGATGGTGCCGCCCTGGCCAATGGTGCCGCAACCGGCGCCGAAATGCGCCTGCGAAGCATCCTGCAGCGCCTGCTCGAACCAGGGCGTGGCGGCCGGTGCATTCCAGCCGCTGGCGGCCCCCTCGCCCTCGAAGGTGACCTTGGCCTGGTATGGCGCGTTGTCCTCCAGCAGGGCCTTGAGCTGCTGCACCGCCTGCGATGCGTCCACCAGCGGCGGCAGGCGCAGGCTGAGCTTGAAAGCGCTGTAGGGACGCAGCACATTGCCGGCATCCCGGAGCGCGGGGAAGCCCTCCGCGCCGGTGACGCTCAGCGTCGGTCGCCAGGTGCGGTTGAGCAGGGCCTCGACCGGATCGGTGGTGGTGGGCAACGCGAACAGCGTGCTGCCGCCGCAGTCGTGGTGCGCCCACGGAAAGCGCTTGTAGAGCTCGTCGCCCAGGATGGCGGCGGTGGCACGTGCCTGCGCGAGGCGCTCGGCCGGTACCTCGCAATGGAAGCTGGCCGGCAGCAGACGGCCGGTGGCGCTGTCTTCCAGGCGGTCGAGCACCTGGCGCATGATGCGGAAGCTCGAGGGCACCAGACCCGAGGCATCGCCCGAGTGGATGCCCTCGGTCAGCACCTCGACCTTGAGGGTGCCGCTGGCCATGCCGCGCAGGCTGGTGGTGAGCCAGAGCTGGTCGTAGTTGCCGGCGCCGCTGTCCAGGCAGATCACCAGGCCGACGTCGCCCAGGCGCGGGCGCAGGGCGTCCACGTACGGCATCAGATCGACCGAGCCACTTTCCTCCGAAGTCTCGATCAGGCCGACGATGCGCGGGTGCGCCACGCCCTGGGCCTTGAGGGCCTGGATGGCGGCGATGCTGGCATAGACCGCGTAGCCATCGTCGGCGCCGCCGCGCCCGTAGAGCCGGCCATCCTCGATCTTGGGCGTCCAGGGACCGAGGTCACTGCGCCAGCCGTTGAACTCGGGCTGCTTGTCCAGGTGGCCGTACATCAGCACCGTCTGACCCGAAGAACAAGGGCCCCCACGCTCCGCCGCTGACGCGGGTCGCTGCCCCCCGAGGGGGCTGATCCCGCCTGGGGGCGGCCCGGCGGCGGGATCGTCGCCCCCACGCTCCGCCGCTGCGCCCACGCCTTCACTGGCCGGCACCTCGAAGAACAGCACCGGTGTGCGCGGCCGGCCGCTGGCATCGTTCAGGCGCACGATCTCCAGCGTCAGGCCCGGTACCTGCTGCGCACGCACCCAGTCGGCGGCCGACTGCAGCACGCGCTCGAGCAGACCGTGCGCAACCCAGTCGGCGTCGAAGGCCGGCGACTTGGCCGGTACCTCGATATAGCGGACCAGCTCGGGAACGATGCGTTCACGCCAGGCGCTGTCGATCAGCTTCTGGGTGGCGGAGGGCTCCAGGGCCAGGGCCTGGGCAGGCAGACGGGCATTCATCGGGTGGCCTCTTTGCGTGCGCGGACAAGGGGCAAAGAGACCAGTATAGGCAGACTGGCCGTGTTTGGGCAGTCCGGTCCGGCCGGTCTCGGGCTCAGCTCGATACTTTGAACACGGCGGTGTTCGCCAGCAGATTGGGCCAACGGCGAATCACCTCGCCATCGCTCAGGCCAAAGCTGTCCTCCACGCGCAAACCGCAACTGCGCGCCAGCACCTCGAAATCGGCGTAGGTGCCGACCCGGATATTGGGTGTGTCGTACCACTGGTAGGGCAAGCGCTTGGTCACGGGCATGCGGCCGCGCAGCACATTCAGCCGGTTGGGCCAATGCGCGAAGTTGGGAAAGGCGATGATGCCGATGCGGCCCACACGCGCCGTCTCGCGCAGCATGGTTTCGGCATTGCGCAAATGCTGCAGCGTATCGATCTGCAGCACCACATCGAAGCTGTTGTCACCGAACATGGTCAACCCGTCCTCCAGGTTGAGCTGCAGCACGTTCACGCCACGCCGCAGGCAGGCCTGCACCTTGGCATCGTCGATCTCGACCCCGTAGCCGGTACAGCCGCGCATGGCCTGCAGATGCGCCATCAGGGCGCCGTCGCCGCAACCGAGGTCCAGCACCCGCGACCCCGGGGGCACCAGACGCGCCACGCTGTCCATCACGCTTTGCTCAGCCATTGGCCACCTCCGCGACGCGCGCCACCGTTTGTTCGAAGTACGCCCGCACCGCGGCGTGGTAACGCGCATCGTCGAGCAGGAAGGCATCGTGTCCGTGCGGCGCATCGATTTCGGCGTAGCTCACATCACGCCCGTTGTCGAGCAGTGCCTTGACGATCTCGCGGCTGCGCGCCGGTGAAAAGCGCCAGTCGGTGCTGAAGCTGATCAGCAGAAAGCGGGCCTGCGCGCGCGCCAGTGCCGCGCTCAGGTCACCTTCGTATTCGCGCGCCGGATCAAAGTAGTCCAGCGCCCGCGTGATCAGCAGGTAGGTGTTGGCGTCGAAGTACTCGCTGAACTTGTCGCCCTGGTAGCGCAGATAGCTCTCGATCTGGAACTCCACGTCCTGCGTGCTGTAGCGGTAGGCCAGCTCGGCCACCGCCGCCGGGTCGGCATCGTCGGCCGGTCGCAGCGCACGGCCGAACTTGGCGTTCATCACGTCGTCGCTCAGGTAGGTGATGTGGCCGATCATGCGCGCGATGCGCAAGCCACGCCTCGGCAGGGTGCCATGGCGCAGGTAATGGCCACCGTGGAAATCCGGGTCGGTCACGATGGCGCGACGCGCCACCTCATTGAAGGCGATGTTCTCGGCCGTCAGGTTGGGCGCACTGGCCACCACCACAGCATGCCGCACACGCTCGGGGTACTGCAGCGTCCAGCTCAGGGTCTGCATGCCCCCCAGGCTGCCGCCCATCACGGCCGCCAGGGTCTCGATGCCCATCGCATCGAGCAGGCGTGCCTGGGCATCGACCCAGTCCTCCACCGTCACCACCGGAAAGTCCGCCCCCCAGGGCTGGCCGGTGGCCGGGTTCACATGCGTCGGGCCAGTGGAGCCGAAGCAGGAACCCAGGTTGTTGACGCCGATGACGAACCAGCGCCGGGTATCCACCGGCTTGCCCGGCCCGATCATGTTGTGCCACCAGCCTTCGCTGCGGGGAATCGCCTGCCCCTTGGCGTCCACGTGCACCCCGGCCACGTGGTGGCTGGCATTGAGGGCGTGGCAGATCAGCACCGCATTGGACTTGTCGGCGTTGAGCGTGCCGTAGGTCTCGACCATGAGCTCGTAGGCCGGCAGTACCGCGCCGCTGCGCAGCGCCAAGGGCTGGTCGAACCGGTAGGTTTGGGGCGTGGCGATCACGATGGCATTTCCCTGGCTGGCTCCGAAAACGAAAAACCCGGTGCCGCCAAGAGGCAGACCGGGCATCTCCCCTTTAGCGGCATTTCTAAAGCGCCCGCAATCCGGAACAAATCGGCGCTGTGGCCAGTATACCGGGAAGCACGCATGTGTTGCAAAAGCGCATCGGTGCGGCAAGTGCCACCGTTCGTCGGAAAAAAACACACTGGCGGCGGGATGTTCAGCGCATAATGGTTTTGCGAGCGTCCAAAAACGCTGGCAAGTTCGGTGATCGGTCGGTTTCGGGTGCTACAGCTTTCTTGTGTGCTGACGGGGCTCCATCGCTATTTCTCTCTGTGTTTCCTTAGGAGTCCCTCACATGGGCAACAAACTGTACGTCGGCAACCTGCCTTACACGGTGCGCGACGACGATCTGCAACAAGCCTTCTCGGCGTTCGGTGCCGTCAGCAGCGCCAAGGTCATGATGGAGCGCGACACCGGCCGCTCCAAGGGCTTTGGTTTCGTCGAGATGGGCAGCGATGCAGAAGCCCAATCGGCCATCGAGGGCATGAACGGCCAATCGCTGGGCGGCCGCAGCCTGGTGGTCAACGAGGCGCGTCCGATGGAGCCGCGTCCCCCGCGCACCGGCGGCTTCGGCGGCGGTCGTCGTGAAGGCGGCTTCGGCGGCGGTATGGACGGCGGTTTCCGCAGCCCCTACGGTGGCGGTGGCCGCCGTGACGGCGGCGGTGGCCGCGGCGGCTACTGATCGATCCCCCGACGGTCCTGTTGACAGCCCGCAGCGGCTGATCGGTCAGGACCCATGCGGTGAACGGTCGGCCCTCGTTTGAGGGCATCCCCTGAAGAAGGCTGGCGCAGGCATGCACCAGCCTTTTTTGCTGGCCGCCGCCTGCGGCGGCGATGCCATCCGGGCCATACTCAGCCCATCGTGTCACTGAGAATGTTGCTCGCCCAGGCCATGGCGTAGATGCCCTCGGTCACATTGGGCGTATCCGACAGGCCGCCGGCCCCCTGCGCCGGCACCATCGTCTTTTTCCCCGCGTCGTAACGGTAGACCGATGCCACATGGATGACCTCGGTCTGCGACACGAAGCTGTAGCAGGTGTTGGCAATGATGGGCTTGTCCGGCACCGGCCAGCCCCGGCTCAGCGCGGCAATGGCACCCGCGCAAACCTTGCCTTCCTGGTTCGCCATGTGCCCCGACTTGGGCATGCCCGGCGCACCGGCGATCGAGTCGCCCAGCACATGCACCCGCTCGGCCACCTGCGACTCGTAGCTGAGGAAGTCCACCCCGCACCAGCGCCCGCCCACATTGGCCAGGCCGCTGTCACGCGCGATCGCCCCCGCGCGCTGCGGCGGAATGACGTTGAGCACATTCCCGCGCACCTTCCCCTGCATGTCGAACTCGAGCACGCCAGCGGCGGCGTCGACCGCCTTGAGATCGGCATTCGGCACGTACTCGATCTGGCCCGCATAACGGTTTTTCCAGACCGCCTCGAACAGGCCCTTCTTGGCCTGAATCTCGGGGTTGGCATCGAACACCAGCAGCTTGGACCCGGGTTTGCGCAGCTTCAGGTAATAGCCGATCAGGCTGGCGCGCTCATACGGCCCCGGCGGGCAGCGGTAGGGCACCTTCGGGATGGTCATCACCACCACGCCGCCATCGGGCATGGCCTGCAACTGGTTGCGCAGCAACTGTGTCTGCTCGCCCGCCTTCCAGGCGTGCGGCACGCGGGCCTGCTGTGCCGCCGACGTCAGGCCCTCGATACCGTCGTACACGTAGTCCACGCCCGGCGACACGATGAGACGGTCATAGGGCAGGCGCTGGTCGCTCCCGGCAATGACCACCTCGCGCCGTTCGGTGTCGATGGCCTGCGCGCGCGCCTTGATCCACTGCAGCCGGTGTTTTTCAACAAAACGCGAGTACGGCCGGCTGATGTCGCGCAGCTGCAGCCCGCCGTGGATGACCCGGTTGCTCATCGGGCACATGATGAACTCGCTGGCCGGCTCCACCAGGGTGATGTTCAGCGCCGGGTTGAACTGACGCAGGTAGCGAGCGGCCGTTGCGCCGCCAAACCCACCACCGATGACAACCACCCGCTCGCCGGTCTGGGCGGACAGCCTCAGCGGCATCACACTGGCAGCGGTTGCCACCCCGGCACCCAGAAACTGGCGTCGTTGCAATCCGGACATGCGTACTCCGTCCATTTACTTCAGGGATGCGAAATACGCAGCGATGCTGGCCAGCTCGTCGTCGCTGTAACCTTTCGCGTGCTGCGACATGATGGTTGATGGCCGCTGGCCCAGCTTGTAGGCCAGCAAGCGGCCCAGCAGTTCGTTGGCATCACGCCCGCCGATGGTCAGCCCTGTGCCCTCGGCACGCCCCTGCGGGCCGTGACAGGCCATGCAACTGGCCGCCCACAGTTGCACCTGCAGTTCCTGCACGTTGCTGGCCCCGGGGCCTGTCTGCGCCTGTGCCGCCAGGGTGATGCAGGAGGCCAGCGCCACACACCACCGCTGCAGCCTGCGCGAGCACGACGTCAGTTCGAAGGATCCTTCCCGGATTTTGGTATTTAAGTGCATATATTCGAAACTACTCGTAAATTCATTCGAACAGAATCATGGATAACCAGCATGTGTGGCCTATGGGCGTCGGACCGCTGCTGGCACGCCACAGGAGAACCGCTGCACCCGGCTGCGGCTCAGACGCCATCGGTCTGGCGGTGCTTGCGAGGCCGCCCCTGCAACAGACGATCGAACAGCGGATTGGGCAGCAGGCGCAGCAGCTTGGCCACCACGCCCATCTGCCAGGGAATCACACGGTAGCTGTCGCCCGCCTC
>NZ_JAQVEJ010000216.1 GCF_028698005.1 Hydrogenophaga sp. | reverse complement strand
CTCGTCGATCATCAGCAGCGCTGGCTGCGACAGCGCATGCGAGAGGATGGTGATGGCGCGCTGGTGCGCCCGGGTCTGCTCGATCAGGGGCTGGTTCAGTCGTTGCGCCAGCGTGCCCAGCCCGTGCAATGCCAGTGTCTCGGCGGCGTGCTCGTTCCACGAGGTGCCCGTGCGCAGATCCTGTGTCCGCAACTGGTGCACCAGCGCATCGCGCACCGTGGCCTGCATGATGGCCACATGCTGCTGCACCAGCGCCGGGCGGCGCAGATGCAGGGGCTGGCCGGCCAGCCATGCCCGGCCCCAGATGCGGAAATTCGGGTTGTTGTCATGCAGGCCCGCCAGTACCCGCAGCAGCGTGGACTTGCCGGCCTTGACCGGCCCCATCAGCACATCGATGCCATCGACCTCCAGTTGCAGGTCGATGTCGGTGAGGATGAGCCGGTTGCCGAACGTGACGCCGAAGCCTTCAAGCAGCAACAGGGGAGCTTCCCCGGCAGTTCCGAGCACGGCAGGACTCTCAGACCGCGGCTTCGATCTCGGGCATGGCCATGCGGGCCTTGGTCAGTGCCATGCCCAGGTTGGCCGTGCGGCGGCAGACAAAAACCGCCACATAGTCGGGGTAGCGCTTGCCCCGCAGGAACACGTGGATCAGGTTGTCGCTGTTGACCACGATCTCCTGGAAGTAGTGGTGGCCGTCGTCTTCCAGCCCGCGCGACTTCTTGAACATCTTCTCGATCATGGTGATGTTCTGGCCGGCGAACAGATCGGCGGTGGCGGCGGCGACCAGGGCGATCACTTCCTGCGGATGCGAATCGACGGTCTTGACGCTGAGCAGCATGCCCGATCCGATATCGACATAACCTCCCGCGACACATTCGGGGATGGTGTTGATCATGGCAGCGAGTTTGGCGTCGAGGGACATGGCAGATGTAGGTAGATGCGGGATGGGAAGCGGAGGCGGTGCCAATCTGGCCGGAATGCGGCACCGTGGCGCAGCCTGTAGCCTATAGTACGTAATTCTACCGGTCCGCCCGCATTGAGGGGCAACTTGATCGATATCAAGCCTGGTATGCCGACTACTGGTAGCGTTACACCGACAATCGGAGATTACCCTAGAATTCTGCCCCCTCCAGCAGGAAGCGCACGCGCCGCTGGCCCTGCCAGTCGTCCACATCGAGCCGATAGGCGATCTTCACGCGGCCGGGCAGCGGTTCGGTGTGCCCGAACCAGATGCCGTCCACCGGGTCGCCCTGGTGGCGCAGCTTGAGTTGCAGGTGGCGCTCGCCCACCAGCCGCTGCGAGACGATCTCCACCTCTTCGCAAAACACCGGCGGTGCGAAGCCCTGGCCCCAGACCTCGCGGTGCAGGGTGTCCACCAGGTCGGGGCGGCGGTACTGGCGCTCCAGCGCGCCGTCGGCCTCGAGGGTGCGTTGCAGCGTGGCGGCGTCCAGCCATTCGTGGGCCACCTCGGCCAGCGCCTGCTCGAATGTGTCCAGGTGTTCCTCGTCGATGGTGCAGCCGGCCGCCATGGCATGGCCGCCGAAGCGCAGCAGCACACCGGGATACCGCTTGGCGACCAGGTCCAGGGCATCGCGCAGGTGGAAGCCCGGAATGGAGCGGCCCGAGCCCTTGAGTTCGTTTTCCTGGCCCTCGGCGGCACTGGGCGCGAACACGAAGGTCGGCCGGTGGAGCTTTTCCTTCAGACGTGAGGCCACGATGCCGACCACGCCCTCGTGGAAATCGGGGTCGAACACGGTGACGGCCGGCGGCGGCGTCTCCGATTCGTCGAACATCTCCTCGGCCAGCATCAGTGCCTGCTCGCGCATCTCGCCCTCGATGCCCTTGCGCTCGCGGTTGATGCCGTCGAGCGCGCGCGCCAGCTCGTCGGCACGACCGGGATCGTCGGTGAGCAGGCATTCGATGCCCAGCGTCATGTCCGCCAGCCGGCCGGCGGCGTTCAGGCGCGGGCCAAGGGCGAAGCCGAAATCGAAGGTGGTGGCCGCGGCCGGGCGCCGGCCCGCGACCTGGAACAGGGCCGCCATGCCCGGTGGCATGGCGCCGGCGCGCACGCGCTTGAGGCCTTGGGCGACCAGGCGCCGGTTGTTGGCGTCGAGCCGGACCACGTCGGCCACGGTGCCCAGCGCCACCAGCGGCAGCAAGGCATCAATGCGTGGTTGATGCTTCGCATCGAACACCCCGCGCGCGCGCAGCTCGGCACGCAACGCCAGCAGCACGTAGAACATCACGCCCACGCCGGCGATCGATTTGCTCTCGAATGCGCAGCCGGGCTGGTTCGGGTTCACGATCAGGCAGTCCTGTGGCAGCGTCACGCGGCCGTCGAGCACCGCGGGCAGGTGATGATCGGTCACCAGCACCTTCAGGCCGGCCTCGCGCGCCGCCTGCACGCCGGCCACGCTGGCGATGCCGTTGTCCACGGTCAGCAGCCAGTCGGCGCCGCGCTGCTTCACACGCCGGGCGATGGCGGGTGTGAGGCCGTAGCCGTCGGTCACGCGGTCGGGCACGAGGTAGTCCACCCGGTCCCAACCCAGCGGGGCGCCCAGCAGCTTCAGGCCGCGCACCGCCACGGCGCAGGCGGTGGCGCCGTCGCAGTCGTAGTCGGCCACCACGCACACGTGCTCGCCGGCCTGCAGGGCATCGGCCAGGGCGCGGGCCGCATCCTGTGCGCCCAGCAGCCGGTCCGGTGGAATCAGCAGGGCCAGTGCGTCGTCCAGTTCGTCCTTTTGCCGGATGCCGCGTGCGGCGAACAGGCGCGCCAGCAGCGGGTGCAGACCGGCCTGCTCCAGGGCCCAGGCGGCGCGGGGGGGGACGTCTCGGGTGATGATCTTCATGGGTGGGGGTTCACAGGGTGTCCAGCACCGCCAGCGACGGCCGCGCGGCGAACAGCCGGGTCAGGCGCGCACCGAGGCCGGTGGGGGCACAGGCATAGGTGATGGCACGGCGCTCGCCGGCCAGGGTCAGGTGCACGGCCTCGCCGGCGCGCAGGCGGGCCAGCAGTGTGGCGATGCTGTCGGCATCCAGCGCCCGCCAGGCCTGGGCGTAGGCATGGGCGTCCAGGGCCAGGGCGCTGTCGCGCAGCCGGCTGTCAACGGCGACATGCGGGGCGGGGGCGGGCAGGGCATCGAGCACGCCGGCACCGGTGACCCAAAGGGCATTGACCAGGGTCTGGCGGCGCTGCGCGCGCTCGTCGTTGACGCGGTGGGCATAGAACAGCATCTGCATTTCGTTGTGCAGGCGCTGCCAGCGCGCGGCGTGGGGGTGGCCGGTGAAGTGCAGCACCTCGGGCATGAGGTGGCGGCCCGCCAGCCGGTCCATCGACCAGGTGGGCAGGCCGCGCAGCGGCTCGCCCGTGGCCAGCCAGGCGTCGGGCGACACATAGCGCAGGGTGATGCCGTCCTCGGCGAAGAACGGCGCCGCCGCGTCGAGCAGCGCACGCGAGTCGGCCTCGTCCAGCGCCAGTTGCCCGGGTGGCGCCAGCAGCACCTGGTCGGCACCCACCTGCAGGTGGCAGGGCCGGAGCCAGCCGCAGGGCGCGCCCGTGGTGCGCGTTTCGAACGCCGCCCAGGGCACGCGGCCGGGCTCGGCCGGCAGCCCCAGCAGGTGCGCCAGCGCCAGCTCGTGCGGCATCGAGGGGCCTTCGGCCCCGGTGTCGATCCGGTCCACGGCCTGCATCCGCCGCAGCAGCGCCACCAGGTTCGGCAGATCGGCCGCGG
>NZ_JAQVEJ010000215.1 GCF_028698005.1 Hydrogenophaga sp. | reverse complement strand
CAGCTTCAGCCCCCTGTCGCCCACCACCGAGCCGTCGATGCGCACGCCGCCGCCATCGATCAGGCGGTTGGCCTCGCTCGTGGACGGCGCCAGCCCGGCCGACTTCAGCAGCGCGCCCACACCCAGCAGCGCGCCCGACAGGGCCACCTCGGGAATGTCGTCCGGCACCCCGCCCTTGCTGCGGTTGATGAAATCCTGCTCGGCCGCGTCGGCCGCCTGCGCGCTGTGAAACCGCGCCGTGATCTCCCTGGCCAGCATCACCTTGGCATCCTTCGGGTTGCGTCCGGCCTCGACCTCCCGCTTCAGCGCGGCGATCTCGTCCATCGAGCGGAACGACAGCAGCGTGTACCAGCGCCACATCAGCTCGTCGGAGATGCTCAGCACCTTGGCGAACATCGTGTTGGGGTCCTCGGTGATGCCGATGTAGTTGCCCTTGGACTTGGACATCTTCTCCACTCCGTCCAGGCCTTCGAGCAGGGGCATGGTCAGGATGCACTGCGGCTCCTGCCCGTACTCGGTCTGCAGGTGGCGGCCCATCAGCAGGTTGAACTTCTGGTCCGTGCCGCCGAGTTCCAGGTCGGCCTTGAGCGCCACCGAGTCGTAGCCCTGCATCAGCGGGTACAGGAACTCGTGCACGCTGATGGGCGTGCCGGCCTTGAAGCGGTCGTGGAAGTCGTTGCGCTCCATCATGCGCGCCACGGTGTACTTGGCCGCGAGCTGGATCATGCCCATCGAGCCCAGCGGCAGGCTCCACTCGCTGTTGTAGCGGATCTCGGTCTTGCTTTCGTCCAGCACCAGGCTGGCCTGGCGGTAGTAGGTTTCGGCGTTGGCCTTGATCTGCTCGGGCGTCAGCGGCGGGCGCGTGGCGTTGCGGCCCGACGGATCGCCGATCAGGCTGGTGAAGTCGCCGATCAGGAAGATCACCTGGTGGCCCAGGTCCTGCAACTGGCGCAACTTGTTGAGCACCACCGTGTGACCGATGTGGATGTCCGGGGCGGTGGGGTCCAGCCCCAGCTTGATGCGCAGCGGCTGGCCGGTCTGTTCCGACCGCACCAGCTTGCGCACCCATTCGTCCTGCGGGATCAGTTCATCACAGCCGCGCAGGCTCACGGCCAGCGCATGGCGGACGCCGTCCGTCAGTTCGGGGGTGGATCGTGCTACTTCTTGGTTCATTTTCTGGCCCTGGTCGCGGCGAAATCCGCGTTTTCCTGTAGGCGGACACCTACGCACTGGCTATACTTTTGAGGATCAGCGTGGATTTTAGTGGCCTTCATGCAACACTCTGGTTACATGTGGCCGATTTGCCTGTGGAACTTCAGGCCCGTCCTCGCATCCCTCACTGCTGTTTTGACGAGATTGTTGCTGGCGGCCTCCGGGGCCGCCGGGCGAGGAATAGCTGAATTGGCCGACGACCGACTGCCCCCATCCACCGCATCTGCCCTGCCTGCCCGCCTGACCCAGGGGCTGTCCCGCCATCCCAAGGCCATCATGGCCGCCATCGGCCTGCTGCTGCTGGGCACCGGCGTGACCGCCTTCGGCATTGCGCCGCTGGCCCCCGACGCGGCCGACCTGCCCGTGACGCGCGTGGTCGAACCGGCCAATACGCTGGACATCATCGCCACCCCCTTCGGCGGCCAGGAGCAGGGCGGGTTCACCCTCTACCGCAGCGAGACCGTGCGCCGCGACGACACTGCCCAAAGCCTGTTGGCGCGCCTGGGGGTCAACGACAGCGTGGCCGCCGACCTGCTGCGCAACGACCCGGCGGCCCGCCAGCTCTTCATGGGCCGCGGCGGCAAGACCGTGACCGCCGAAACCGATGCGCACCACCACCTGACGCGCCTGGTCGCACGCTGGCTGCCCGGCAACGGCCCGTCCGACGACCGGAGCTTTCAGCGCCTGGTCATCGAGCGCCAGCCTGACGGTCGGCTTGCCAGCCGCCTGGAACAGGGTGAACTGACCGCCAGCACCAGCCTGGCCAGCGGTACCATCCACAGCTCGCTGTTCGCCGCCACCGATGCCGCCAACCTGCCCGACAGCATTGCCGTTCAACTGGCCGAGATCTTCTCGTCCCACCTCGATTTCCGGCGCGACCTGCGCCAGGGCGACCAGTTCAGCGTCGTCTATGAAATCTTGCAGGCCGACGGCGAGCCCATGCGCCCCGGCCGGGTGCTCAGTGCCCAGTTCGTCAACGCCGGCAAACGTTTCGAGGCCGTCTGGTTCGAGAGCGACAACCACAAGGGTGCTTACTACGGCTTCGACGGCCAAAGCTCGCAGCCCCAGTTCCTGAGTTCGCCGCTGCAGTTTTCCCGTGTCAGCAGCGGCTACGGCATGCGCTTCCATCCGATCTCGGGCCGGCGCAAGGCCCACCTCGGCGTCGATTTCGCCGCCCCCACCGGCACGCCGGTGCGCACGGTGGCCGACGGCGTGGTCACCTTCGCCGGCTGGCAGCGCGGCTACGGCAACATCATCGAAGTCCAGCACCGTGACCGCAAGTCCACGGCCTATGCCCACCTCAGCCGCATCGACGTGCGCAAGGGTCAGAAAGTCGCACAAGGCGAGTTCATCGGTGCCGTCGGCACCACCGGCGCCTCCACCGGGCCACACCTGCATTTCGAGTTCAAGGTCGCCGGCGCCCACCAGGACCCGCTCGAGGTCGCCCGCCGCCACGAAACGGTGCCGCTGCCGGCAAGCCTGCGCCCGCAGTTCGAGCAGGTCGCCCAGGCCCAGCGACAGCAGCTTGATGCCGCCGCCAGCGTGCAGCAGGCCAGCGCCGAATAAAACGGCCTGAGCGCGCGGCGCCCGGCGGCCCGCGCCCTCTTCCGGCCCGATGTCGACATCATCCCGGCCGGCTTGGCATGCGCCATGGCCCCGCGCCTCGCTGCCACAGCCGCATAGCGGCCCTGCGCTACCATGCGGTCAACGCCCGACATCACCTTGACCGAGACCACCGCCCTCTCACCTTTCGATCGCCGCTGGCTGGCCGAGACGGTCCGGCTGCAGGAGACGCGCCATGGCCCGCTGGAAGATGCCGACGCGGTGCGCCAGGCCCGCCGCGCGCCACCGGTGCTGGAGGCGCGCCTGCTGGCCCGCGCCGATGCGCTGGCGCGGCGCGACGGCCTGCCCGGCCTCGTGCGGCAATGGAACGCGCATGCCCGCTGGGCGCTGCTGGCCCTGGCGCTGCTGGCCCTGGCCGGTGGCGCCGGCAGCGCGGTCTCGGTGCTGGGCGATGGCAGCCGGGCGGTCAACGTGGTCTGGGCCATCGGCGGGTTGCTGGGCCTGCACGGGCTGATGCTGGTGCTGTGGCTGGCCGGCCTGCTGCTGCCGGCCTCCGGGTTCGGCGGCCTGGGCCAGGCCTGGCTGTGGCTGACCGGGCGGCTGATGCGCGACCCCAAGGCCGCGCTGCTGCCGCAAGCCCTGGCCGGTCTGCTCGGCCGCGCCCGGCTGGCGCGCTGGTGGCTGGGCGCCATCAGCCACGGTGTGTGGGCGCTGGCGCTGCTGGCGGCCCTGGCCGCCCTGCTGGTGCTGCTGGCCACCCGGCGCTACGGTTTTGTCTGGGAAACCACCATCCTGCCAGCCGACAGCTTCGTGGCCCTGGTGCAAGGCCTGGGCACGCTGCCGGCCTGGCTCGGCTTTGCCGTGCCCGACGCCGACACCATCCGCGCCAGCGGCGCCGACCCGCTCGCCCAGGCATCCGCGCGCCACGCCTGGTCGGCCTGGCTCGTGGGTTGCGTGCTGGTCTATGGCCTGTTGCCGCGCCTGCT
>NZ_JAQVEJ010000054.1:15302-16520 GCF_028698005.1 Hydrogenophaga sp. | reverse complement strand
ATGCCCGGCGCGCAGTGGTTCCCCGGGGCGCAGGTCAACATCGCGCGGCAGGTGATGCGTCACGTGGGGCCGGCGCACCAGGCGGGCTTTGCCGCCGTCATGGCGCGCAACGAGAAGGGGCGTCACACCGAGCTGTCCTGGCCCGAGCTGCGGCGCCAGGTGGCGGCGCTGGCGCTGCACCTGCGCGAGCAGGGCGTGCAGCCTGGCGACCGCGTCGCGGCCTACCTGCCCAACATTCCCGAGACCATCGTCGCCTTCCTGGCCGTGGCCAGCATCGGTGCGGTCTGGAGCGTGTGCGCGCCCGACATGGGCACGCATGCCGTGCTCGACCGTTTCCGCCAGATCGATCCGGTGGTGCTCATCGCGTGCGACGGCGTGACCTACGGTCACAAGGACCACGACCGCCTGGCCGTGGTGGCGCAGCTGCGCGCCGAGCTGCCGACGGTGCGGCACGCGATCCTGCACACCAACCTGGCCGACGATGACGGCGCGACGCAGGCGGCACTGGACGCGGCGGCGCCCTGTGCCCACTTCGCCCGCGTGGTGGCGCGCGACGACGCGGCCACGGCGGCCTTCGAGCCCGCGTGGCTGCCGTTCGACCACCCGCTGTGGATCGTCTATTCCAGTGGCACCACGGGGCTGCCCAAGCCCATCGTGCACGGCCACGGCGGCATCCTGCTGGTCATGCGCGCGATGGGGGCGCTGCACAACGACGTTGGCTGCAGCTATGACCCCGCCTACTGGGGCGAGCGTTACCACTGGTACAGCACCACCGGCTGGATCATGTGGAACGCGCAGGTGTCGGGGCTGCTGGGCGGGACGACTTGCGTGCTGTTCGACGGCAGCCCGGCCGGACCGCGCGAGGCCCCCGACTGGACCACGCTGTGGCGCTTCGCGGCCGAGACGAAGGTCAGCTTCTTCGGTGCCGGGGCCGCGTTCTACGCCAACTGTCACAAGGCCGGTGTGGACCTCGCCACCTGCGGCGACCTGTCGGCCATTCACACGCTGGGCAGCACGGGCTCGCCCCTGTCCGAGGAGGTCCAGCGCTGGGGCACGCACCAGTTCCGCCGCTTGCGAGATGCGGAGCATGAGGGTGGCGATCCGGCGCCGGGCCGCCCCAAGCCGGATCAGCCCCCCTGGGGGGCAGCGACCCGCGAAGCGGTGGAGCGTGGGGGTGGCGATCCGGCGCCGGGCCGTCCCAAGCCGGATCAGCCCCCC
>NZ_JAQVEJ010000054.1:0-15202 GCF_028698005.1 Hydrogenophaga sp. | reverse complement strand
GGGTGGCGATCCGGCGCCGGGCCGCCCCAAGCCGGATCAGCCCCCCTGGGGGGCAGCGACCCGCGAAGCGGTGGAGCGTGGGGGTGGCGATCCGGCGCCGGGCCGTCCCAAGCCGGATCAGCCCCCCTGGGGGGCAGCGACCCGCGAAGCGGTGGAGCGTGGGGGCGATATCTGGTGGTGCAACATCTCGGGCGGCACCGACTTCGCCGGGGCGTTCATCGGCGGCGTGCGCGGCCTGCCGCAGACGCCCGGGCGCATGCAGTGCCGGCAGCTCGGTGCCGCCGTGGAGGCCTGGGACGAGCAGGGACGGCCCATCATCGATGCCGTGGGCGAGCTCGTCTGTACCCAGCCCCTCCCGTCGATGCCGCTGTACTTCGTGGGCGACCCCCACCATGAGCGACTGATTGGCAGCTACTTCGACATGTACCCACCAGGCCAGGGCCGGCGCCCGGGCGGTGGTGACCTCGGTCCCGAGGCCGGTGCCGTCTGGCGCCACGGCGACTGGCTGCGCATCTTCCCCGACGGCTCCTGCGTGATCTATGGCCGCAGTGATGCGACCATCAACCGCCACGGGCTGCGCATGGGCACCAGCGAGCTGTACAGCGCGGTCGAGGCGCTGCCCGAGGTGCTCGATTCGCTGGTGGTGGACCTGGAGTACCTGGGCCGGCCCAGCTACATGCCGCTGTTCGTGGTGCTGCGTCCCGGACTCACGCTGGACGAGGCGCTGCGCGAGCGCATCCGGCAGGTGGTGCGCGAGTCGCTCTCGCCGCGCTTCGTGCCTGACGAGATCGTCCAGGTGGCCGAGGTGCCGCGCACGCTCTCGGGCAAGAAGCAGGAGCTGCCGATCAAGAAGCTGCTGCTGGGCCAGCCGCTGGAGAAGGTCATCAACCGGGAGGCCATGGCCAATCCGGGCTGCCTGGACTGGTACGTGGCGTTCGCGGCGCAGCGCGCTCAGGCGACGGCCTGAGGCGCCATCGGCCAGGGGCGCTGTTCGGGGCGCAGGCGCTCGAAGGCGCGCGCCATGCGCAGCACGCCCAGGTCGTCGAAGCGCCGCCCGGCGATCTGCAGGCCGATGGGGACACCGTGGTGGTCGTGGCCGCCGGCGATGGACATGGCGGGCTGCTCGCTCATGCTGAAGGGCACGGTGTAGCCGATGTGGTCCATGGCGCGTGCGACGTCGTTGGACGGATAGGCCCATTCGGCCGGGAAGGCGGTGTTGGGTGACACCGGCGAGAGCACGTAGTCGAAGGGCAGGGTCGCGGCAACCGTGGCGGCGCGGATGACCTGCGTTTGCGTGTAGGCGGCAAAGGCCTGTTCGCCACTGTGGCCGAACCCGCCTTCGGCCCAGGTGCGCACGATGGGCAGGATGCGCTCGCGCTGCTCCGGGCCCATGGCCTGCAGGTCGCAGGCCGCGCGGATGCGCCAGAAGCGGTCCATGCCCTGCAGCATCTCGTCGGTCATCCACGGACGCACGGGCTCGACGATGGCGCCGGCGGCCTCGAACAGCCGGGCAGCGTCTTCCACGGCCTGCGTCACCTGCGGATCGGCAGGCAGGCCGCAACCGGCGTCCAGCCACAGGCCCAGGCGCAAACCGCGCAGGTCCAGCGCGTCCAGGTCCATCCAGTCGATGTCGGCGGGCGGCAGGCTCATGTGGTCGCGTGCATCGGGCTGCGCGAGCACCGCCATCATCAGCGCGGCGTCGGCCACGGTGCGGGTCATCGGGCCGGCGCAGCGGCCCATGTAGGGCGGGTCGATCGGCACCCGGCCCAGGCTGGGCTTGAGGCCGGCCAGTCCGCACCAGGCCGCCGGCAGGCGCACCGAGCCGCCGATGTCGGTGCCGATGTGCAGCGGGCCGTATCCGGCCGCGGCCGCCGCGCCCGCGCCGGCGCTGGAGCCACCCGGGTTCATGGCGGTGTTCCAGGGGTTGCGCGTGAGCGGGTGGAAGCTCGACAGCCCGGACGAGAGCATGCCGAACTCGGGCATGGTGGTCTTGGCCAGGAACACCGCGCCGGCCTCGCGCAGGCGCGCCGCCGGCGGCGCGTCCTGGGCGGCCGGCACCAGTGCGGTGGCCGCCGTGCCCAGCGGCACCGGTACGCCGCGCGTGGCGATGTTCTCCTTGATCGTCACCGGCACGCCGTCGATGCACACGCCGCGCAGCGCGATGGGCCGGCCTGCCTGCCAGCGTGCCTCGGATGCCCGGGCCATGGCCAGCGCCACATCGGCATCGAGCGCGTAGGTGGCTTGCAGCACCGGTTCGCAGCGGTCGATGTGCGCGAGGATCGCGCGGGTCACCTCGACCGGCGAGAGGGCGCCGCTGCGGTAGCCGGCGACCAGTTCAAGGGCGGAGAGGGCGTGCAAGGCCGTGTTCATGCGCGCATCATGGCATCAGCTCCGCCGGCTGACCAGCACGATCCCCGTGGCCACGGCCGCCAGCGCGATGATCAGTTGCGCGGTCGGCGGCTCACCCAGCAGCAGCACACCGAACACCAGCGCGAACACCGGCGTGAGGAAGGTGAAGGTGGAGATGTGGGTGGCCGGGTAATGGCGCAGCATCCACATCCAGACCAGGTAGCTGGCGAACGCGCCCACCGCGGTCTGCAGGAAGACCGAGCCCCAGGCCAGGGCCGAATAGTCCCAGCCCCAGGTTTCGCCCAGTGCCAGCGACAGCAGCGGGCACACCAGCGCCGTCACGGCCAACTGGTAGAACAGGGTTTTTTCGGCGCTGGCCGTGGCCAGCCGGCTGGCGCGGATGGTCAGCGTGGTCAGGCCCCACAGCACGCCCCCGGCCAGTCCCATGGCGTCGCCCTTCCACTGGCCCGCCACCGGGGAATGGTGCAGGAAGCCCTCGCTGAAGGCGACGGCAACGGCGGAGAAGGCCAGCACCAGGCCGACCCACTGGATGCGCCGCAGCGTCTCGCTCGGGATCACGCGTGGCACCAGCAAGGCCACCACGAACGGACTGGTGTACAGGAACACCGTCAGTCGCGAGACGCTGGTGTGTTGCAGCCCCAGGTAGATGCAGACGAATTCGCCCGCGAACAGCAGCCCGGCCAGCAGGCCGGCACCCAGCGTGCCGTCGCGCGCGAACAGGGCCACGCCACGCCAGCGGCACCACAGCCACAGCAGGACGGTGGCGCCCACCATGCGGATGCTGGCCTGCCACAGCGGTGCCATCTCGCGGCTTGCGAGCTTGATCAGGATCTGCTGGAAGCCCCAGAAGGCGCAGCAGGCCACCAGCAGGGTGACGGCCAGGGGGTCGAGATGGTGCTTGCGGTCGGTCATGGAGGTGTCTTCGCCGGCTCGGCTGCGATGTGGCCGCCGATGGTAGCCGGGACGGCGTTTTCCTGCTGTCGCGGTCTGGTCTGCCCGGCGCGCTGTCCGGTGCCGACGGGGGCTACAGGGGGTGCTCGGTGTAAAAGCGCCCGCCGTGGTACAGCAGCGGCGGGGCGTTGGGGCGGTGCCTGCAGCGTTCGACCTCGCCCACGAAGATGATGTGATCGCCCTCGGCGTACTGGCTGCGGTTGAAACACTCGAAACTGGCGACGGCACCATCGAGCAGCGGCGCGCCGCTGACGCCCTCGGTGAAGCCCACCCCGGCCCAGCGGTCGGTGCCGCGCATGGCAAAGCGCTCGGCCAGCGCCTGCTGGTCGGCGGCCAGCACGTTGATGGCGTAGTGCCGCCCGTTGGAGAAGGTCGCCATCGAGCCCGCCGTGCGCGACAGGCTCCACAGCACCAGCGGTGGCTGCAGCGATACCGAGTTGAACGAGCTGGCGGTCAGTCCCACCAGAGCGCCCTCGACCGTGCGGGCCGTCACGATGGTCACCCCCGTGGCGAACATGCCCAGCGCGGCGCGGAATGCCTGGGATGAAAAATCGGGTGGGCGGGCCGTATGGCCGGCGGAGCGGGCGGGGGACATGCGCAGCGGAATCGGGCGATGGATGACAATGGCATGGATCGTCAACGAAAGACCGCCATTCTCGGTGAAATGCAAAGCCATCCCGTGCCGAGGGTGACCACCGGCGCGGTGCCTGTACCCATGTCCACCATTCCCACCTTCAGCACCCTGGGCGACGGACCGACCGTGCTCATGCTCCATGGCATTGGCGGCGGCCACCTGGCCTTCGCCCCGCAGCTCGAAACCCTGGCCGAGGTCGGCTACCGCGCGGTCGCCTGGGACATGCCCGGTTACGGCCACAGCGCGCCGATCGAGCCCTACACCTTCAAGGGCCTGGCCGAAAGCTGCATCCGCCTGATCGATGCGCTGTCCAGCGAGCGGGAGGACACGGTCGTGCTGGTCGGCCACAGCATGGGCGGGATGGTGGCACAGGAGGTGGTCGCACGCCGGCCCGACAAGGTTCGCAAGCTCGTGCTGTGCGGCACCTCGGCGTCCTTCGGCCGGCGGCCGGATGGCACCGGCCCGGCCGAGGCCTGGTCGCGGCGCTTCATCGACGAGCGCCTGGCACCGCTGATGGCCGGCCGCAGCATGGCCGAGGTGGCGACGCAGCTCATCCCGCGCATGGTCGGCCCGGGCGCGCTGCCCGAGGGTCTGCGCCTGGCCGAGCACTGCATGGCGGGTGTCCCGGCGGCCACCTACCGGCGGGCGCTCGAATGCCTGCTGACCTTCGACCGCCGCGCTGCGCTGGCGCAGATCCGCGTGCCCGCGCTGCTGGTGGCGGGCGAGTTCGACCGCGTGGCCGCACCGGCGGTCATGCGGGCCATGGCGGACGACATCCCGCAGGCGCGCTACGCCGAGATGCCCGGCATCGGCCACCTGATGCAACTGGAAAACCCCGATGCCTTCGACCGCCTGCTGCTGGACTTCCTGCGTGAGCCGGTCCGGCCGGTGCGCCAGGGCCTGCACTGAGACCGCGGGCCTGTGCGGCCGGCTTTTTAGAATATCCGGATGACTTCCTGTTTTTTGCGCCTGGGACTGGCGTCCCTGGGCATGGCGCTGGCCGGCTTGGCAGCGGCCGCCGATGGCGGTCCGCCCTGGACGCGCGCCTACGTCGATCCCTGCGCCGAGTTCGTGGCGCGCCTGCCCAACGTGAAGGCGCCGCTGTGCGCGGCGGCCCGGCTGCAGCCGACCTTCGGCCGCAGTGTCCAGGGGCGCACCATCCATGCGCGCGATGTTGTCGCGCCCGAGCCGCGCCTGCGGGTGCTGGTGGTCGGCGGCATGCACGGTGACGAGCTGTCCTCGTCGTCCGTGGTGCTGCACTGGATCCAGTTCGCCCAGGAGATCCCGGCCAGTGCGCACTGGCGCTTCATTCCGGCGCTCAACCCGGACGGCCTGATGCGGCGGCCGGCCCGGCGCATGAACGCCAACGGGGTCGATCTCAACCGGAACTTCCCCACACCCGACTGGGAGCGGCAGGCCAGGATCTACTGGGAGAAGCGCACCCGCAAGGACCCGCGCCGCTGGCCCGGCCCGCGCCCGCTGTCCGAACCCGAGACGCAGTTCTTTCACGACGAAATGGAGCGCTTCCAGCCCGATCTGATCGTCAGCATCCATGCGCCCTATGGCGTGCTGGATTTCGACGGTCCGACGGTGCCGCCGAAGCGGCTGGGGCGCCTGTACCTGGACCAGGTCGGGATCTTCCCGGGCAGCCTGGGCAACTACGGTGGCGTGCACAAGGGCATGCCCGTGGTCACCATCGAACTGTCCAGCGCCATCCGCACGCCGCTGGACGCCGAGATGCGCCAGATGTGGCTGGACCTGCTGCGCTGGATGGACGAGCGGGTCATGCCACCGGCCGGTGTGCAGCCGGCGGCGCCGTTTCGCGCACCGCACCGGGCAGGCTGAACCGGCCCGGGCCGCCGCGGTGCGTCAGGCCCGCGTGACCGGGCTCAGACCCGGGAGCCGGGCGCCCGTGGCCGCGCGGGCCACGTCGAAACCACAGAAGCGGAAGGGCATGGCCGGTGTCTGGCCGCTGATCAGTTCGGCCATGGCCTTGCCCGAGCCGGCACTGTGCGTCCAGCCCAGCGTGCCGTGGCCGGCGTTGATCCACAGCCGGCGCACACGGGTGCGGCCAATCAGCGGGATGTTGGTCGGCGTCGCCGGGCGCAGGCCGCACCAGAACTGGGGATCGCCCCCTTCCTCCGGCGTGCGCGTGTCGGCCACCCCGGGGAACACCTGCTCGATGCGGCGCGTGAGCATGCGGGCGCGGGCGCGTGCCAGCGGCGTGTCCAGCGACAGATCGAAACCACCCAGTTCGATGGTGCCGGCGATGCGCAGGTGCTCGCCCAGGCGCGAGATGGCCACCTTCAGGCCGTCGTCGAGCAGGCTGACGACGGGCGCGGCCTCGGGTCGCAGCAGGCGCAGCGTGGCGCTGTAGCCCTTGCCCGGGTAGATGGGCACGCGCACGCCCACCTGGCGCAGCAGCGCGGTGGTGTACGAGCCGCAGGCCACGACGTAGGCATCGGCCTTGAGTTCCTCGGCCTGGCCGGTGTGCCGGCTGCGCACGCGCACGCCGCTGAGTTCGCCGCCCTCGGTGTACAGGCGCTCGATGTCGTGGCCCATGAGCGCGCGCATGCCGCGCGCCTCGCACAGGGCAGCGAGCTGCTGGGTGAAGACGCGGCAGTCGCCCGACTCGTCGCTGTCGGTGTAGGTGCCACCGACGATGCGCTCGCCGAAGGCGCGCAGGGCCGGCTCGATGCGCAGCAGCTCGTCCCGGTCGACCACGCGGCGGTTGACGCCATGGCGCCGCATCAGTTCCGCCGCCGTGCCGGCCTCGTCGAAGGCGCGCGCGTCGGTGTAGTAGTGCGCGATGCCCCGGGTCAGGCGGTTGAACGTCATGCCGGTCTCGGCCACGATTTCCTTGAGCGCGGCGTGGCTGTAGCTGCCCAGGGCCACCAGTTGCGCGACGTTGCGCTCGAAGGCGGCATCGTTGCACTGGCCCAGAAATTGCAGGCCCCAGCGCCACTGCTCGGGATCGAGCTGGGGGCGGAACTTCAGTGGCCCCTCGGGGTTGAACAACCACTTGAGCGCCTTCAGCGGCGCCTCGCGGTTGGCCCAGGGCTCGCAGTAGCTCACCGAAATCTGCGCCGCGTTGCCGAAGCTGGTCTCCTGCGCCGCCTCGTCCTGGCGGTCGACCAGCGTGACCTCGTGCCCACGCTGCAGCAGTTGCCACGCCGTATTCACACCAATGACACCCGCACCCAGTACCACCACCCGCATAACCTGCTCCAGATCAAGAAAGGGACATGGCGGGAAGTATGGGGAAAACCCCTTCACAAGTGAAGCAAGATTAACTGAAAATGAATTTCATCAGTTTGTCTAATATTTAGGACGGCATGAGCACATTCGATCCCGACGCCCTGGAATGCCTGGCGGCCATTGTGGAAGAGGGGGGCTTCGAGCGCGCCGCCCAACGCCTGTCGATCACCCAGTCGGCCGTCTCGCAGCGCCTGCGCGCCCTGGAGGCGCAGGTCGGCACCGTGCTGATCGTGCGCAGCCGCCCGCTCAAGCCCACGCCGGCCGGGCAGCTCATGCTCAAGCACGCCAAGATGATGCGGCTGCTGCGCACCGATCTCGAACGCGACCTGCGCGAGCTGGCGCCCAGTTCGGTGGGCGGCGGGCGCCATGAGGAGCGCATTTCGGTGGCCATCAACGCCGACAGCATCGCCACCTGGGCATTGCCCGCGCTCAGTTCGCTGGCCCAGGCCGGCCTGCCGATCGAAAT
Organism: Hydrogenophaga sp.; assembly: GCF_028698005.1. Classification (GTDB taxonomy): domain Bacteria; phylum Pseudomonadota; class Gammaproteobacteria; order Burkholderiales; family Burkholderiaceae_C; genus Hydrogenophaga. The sequence continues at coordinate 7,523 of NZ_JAQVEJ010000054.1, read as the reverse complement.
CATCACCGACGACCAGGATTTCACCCACGAGTGGCTGCGCGAGGGCCAGGTGCTCGGTTGTGTGACGTCGCTGGGGCAGGCCCTGCGCGGCTGCCGGGTCGAGCCGCTGGGCGTGATGGACTACGTGGCCGTGGCCTCGCGCGCTTTTGTCGATACCCACTGCCCGCAGGGGTTGACGGCGCACAACTTCCCCCGGCTGCCCTTTCTGGCCTTCAACCGCAAGGACCACCTGCAGCACGAGTTTGTGGCGCGTGCCTTCGGCCTGCCGCGCGTGATGCTCAAGCAGCTGTTCGTGCCCTCGAGCGAAGGGCAGATCCGTGCGGCGCGGGCCGGCTGGGGCATTACCGTGGTGCCCGAACTGGGCGTGCGCGAGGCGCTTGGCAAGGGCGAGCTGGTGCAGTTGCTGCCCCGCCATCGTTTGGGCGTGACCCTGTACTGGCACTGCTGGAACCTGCAGTCCGATGTGCTGCAGTCACTGACCGAGGCGCTGCGCGAGGCCGCCTCGCGCGTGCTCGGTCCGATGGCCGTCTGAGGACGGGGCATGCGCCCCGGACGGGCCACCCCGGCCTTCAGCGCACCAGCAGCACGGGCGTCTTGCAGTTGGCCAGCACCTTGGTCGCCACCGAACCCATCACGAGGTTGCCCAGCGCGCTGTGGCCGTGCGAGCCCATGATCACGAGGTCGTACTTGCCGGTGTCGGCGGTCTTGGCGATGAGTTCGCCCGGGGAGCCGACCTTGGTGACCACCTTGGCCTCAATGCCGTGCCGGCCCAGGAACTTGAGCACCGGCTCGGTCACCTTGGCGGATTCCTCGGCGTAGTAGCTGTTGGCCACCTCGGCGCCGACGGCGGCACGGGCCCGCGGCGGCAGGGGCATCTGCACCGTGAACACGGTGAACTCGCTCTGGGCGTTGAAGACCTCCAGGTGGGTGGTCAGGTAGGCCAGCATCTTCTTGGTGTATGCACTGCCGTCCACGGCGAGCAGAATCTTCATGGTGAATCTCCGGATGAATGGTCCAGCGCTCCAGTGTAAGCGCTGGCGGCGCCGGTGCCGTCCTGCGTGTCGACAGGAATGGTCAGCCTGGGGCTGAAGGTGGCCTGTTCCCCTTTGGCCGCGTAGCCCAGCGGATTGGCGACGATGCGGCAGCGGCCCACGCGCAGGTCGGTGGCGCAGTGCAGGTGGCCGTGCAGCCACAGGTCGGCCAGCGGCAGCAAGCCGTCCAGCGCGTTGCAGAAGCCCGCGGTGCCCGGCGTCAGCCCGTAGCGCGGATCGGCGCTGTGCAGCGTGGGCGCGAAATGGGTGACGACCACGGTCGGTCCGTTGAAGGGCTCGGCCAGCGCGGCGCGCAGCCAGTCCTGGCATTCGATCCCCAGCACACGCATGGCCTCGGCATCGAACAGGCGCCCATGCCGGCGGCCATTCATCTTCTCCAGGTAGAAATTGGCGGCCCGAAAAGCCTTGTCGCGCTGACGCAGGCGGTGGCTCGCCACGGTCTCGCCGGGCTGGCGGCGGCCGGCGTCGGCCAGCGCGTCGTAATCGCTCCAGAGCGTGGTGCCGACAAAGCGCACACCGCCGAGCACGGTGCACGTGCGCTCCAGCCAGATGATGCCCAGGCGCCGGCAGGTCTCGCGCAGCGCGGCATGGCCGGCGTCGACATCGATGGCGTCGTACTCGTGGTTGCCGGGCACGTACAGCACCGGCACCGGCCAGCGGCCGGCTGCAAAGCGCCGCAGGCCCCAATCGGGCTCGGGCATCACGCTGCCGTCGCGGCGCGGCTGGTAGGAGCCCACGTCACCCGCGAGCACCAGCAGGTCGGCATCGGGGGCCGGCTCGGGCACGAACCCGGGGTTGGCCTCGAAGTGGAGATCGCTGAGCAACTGGATGCGCATGGCGGCATTGTCACCGGTGAATCAATCGCGACCGAAACCGTGTGCCGATGCCCGCGCAATCGCCTGGCGCAGCCAGCGGTGCGCGCTGTGGTGAATGGTCTGCCGGTGCCACAGGGCGTCCACGTGCACCGGAGGCACCGACAGTGGCAGGTCCTGCCAGGCCAGCTCGTGCGCCATGCCGGTGGCGCCGATGAAGTGGCGCGGCAGCACCGTGAGCAGGTCGGTGGTGGCCACCACCCGGCCGGCGGTGAAGAACTGGTTGACCGTCAGCACCACGCGCCGCTGACGCTCCAGGGCGGTCAAGGCCTCGTCGACGAAACCGTAAGGCCGGCCGGAGAAGCTCACCAGCAGGTGCCGTGCGGCGCAGTAGCTGTCCAGATCCAGCGGTTGCCGGGCCAGCGGATGGTCCTTGCGCATCACCACCATGTACTCGCCGTCGTACAGCCGCTGGTGGTAATAGCGTGGCACCGTTTCCTGCAGATGCACCGCCGAGAGCTCGGCCACCACGCCGGGGAAGTGGCCGATGGCCAGATCGGCCGAGCCGGAGGCCAGCAGTTCGCGCGGGTCGCGTGTGGTCAGCGGCACGATGCGCAGGTTCACCCCGGGCGCCTCGTGCTCGAGGATGTGCACCAGACCCGGCACGATCATGGCCGCCGTTGCATCGGCCATGGCGAGCACGAAGGCGGTGTGGGCGCGCGCCGGGTCGAAGTCCCCCGGCGCGAGCGTGTCGCGCAACTGCGCCAGGGCGTCGCGCACCTTGGGCCAGATGGCCTCGGCCAGCGGCGTGGGTTCGATGCCGTAGCCGCTGCGGCGCACCAGTTCGTCCCCCAGTGTCTCGCGCAGGCGCCGCAGCGCATTGCTCACGGCCGGCTGCGTCATGGCCAGATGGCTGGCGGCACGGGTCAGGTTGCGTTCGGCCATGACCTCGTCGAACACCCGCAGCAGGTTCAGGTCGAGGGTGAGGAAATTGCGATCATTCATATCAAATGTGAATGGTATTCATCATAAAAATAAATTGGCATGACATCAGGGAAATCCCTAGCATTCGGGCATCGGCGCACCGCGCCCTCTGTCTGCTGCGTTGTCAGTGTTGGGAGATCCGTCATGAGTACCGTTCAAACCACCTTTCCCCGTCCCCTGGGTCATCGCCATGCCGTGGCCGGGCGGGGTGGCGTCCCATCCGCGCCGCAGCGCCGCAGTGGCGCACGCGGCCTGGCTGCCTTGCTGCTGGCCGCGGTCGTTGCCTCGCTGGTCGTGATCGCCGATCGCCTGATCAGCACCTGGGCCGATGGCCACCTGCTGCTGGCCTGGGTGGTCCTGTGGGCCGTTGTGTTCGCCGGCATGGCGCTGTTCGCCGACGTGGCCCGCCGTGCCGCCGGCTCGTTGCTGGTGCGGCTCGACCAGTGGTCCCGGGTGCAGGCCGAGCGCCGCGCCGACGCCCGCCTGTGGGCCATGGCCCGGCAGGATCCCCGCCTCATGCGCGAACTGGAGGCCGCCCGCCAGCGCAACGACGGTGGCAGTTTCGACGAGGCCCTGGCACCCCTGGGCATGGAGGGTCCGGTGGCCAAGGCCAGGCCCGCACCGGCACCGCGGACGGCCGAGGCGATGGAGCGTCTGGCCCGCCGTGCCAGCGGCAGGGCCCTGTTCTGAGCCACTGCCCGGTAGCCGGGCCGCCACAAAAAAGCCACCCATCGCGGTGGCTTTTTCATTTTTGCTGGCAGCCGGGCCCTGGCGGGCCTTGCGCCCGGTCAGACCGTTTCGGCCAAGCGCTTTTCCAGCGCGTCCTTGGTTTGCGACAGGGCGGGCGGCAGGTGGTAGGCCAGTTGCTCGAAGTGCGTGTCGTGCAGCTTGAACTCGGCCTCCCAGGCGCTGTGGTCGATGCTGGTGACCTGCTGGAACTGGGCGGGGCTGAAGTCCAGGCCGGTCCAGTTGATTTCGCCGTAGGTGGGCGCCACGCCGAACAGCGTGTCCTGACCCTGCGCCTGGCCCTCGATGCGGTCGATCATCCACTTGAGCACGCGCATGTTGTCACCGTAGCCCGGCCAGACGAACTTGCCATCGGCGTCCTTGCGGAACCAGTTGACGCAGTAGATCCTGGGCAGTGCGTGGCCCTGGGCCTGGAGCCGGGCGCCGGTATCCAGCCAGTGCTGGAAGTAATCGCTCATGTTGTAGCCGCAGAAGGGCAGCATCGCGAACGGGTCGCGGCGCACCACGCCCTGGGCGCCGAAGGCGGCGGCGGTGGTTTCGGAGCCCATGGTCGCGGCCATGTAGACGCCCTCGGTCCAGTTGCGGGCCTCGGTCACCAGCGGCACGGTGGTCGAGCGCCGGCCACCGAAGATGAAGGCATCGATGGGCACGCCCTCGGCGTCGTCCCATTGCGGGTCGAGCGCCGGGTTGTTGGTGGCGGCCACCGTGAAGCGCGAGTTCGGGTGGGCGGCCTTGGCGCCGGTTTCCCTGGCGATCTGGGGTGTCCAGTCCTTGCCCTGCCAGTCGATCAGGTGCTCGGGCAGCACGCCGCTGTCCTTTTCCATGCCCTCCCACCAGACATCGCCGTCGTCGGTCAGCGCCACGTTGGTGAAGATGACGTCGCGGTCGAGCGAACGCATGCAGTTCGGGTTGGTGTGCAGGTTGGTGCCGGGGGCGACGCCGAAGTAGCCCGCCTCGGGGTTGATGGCGTACATGCGGCCGTCGGCGTGCGGCTTGATCCAGGCGATGTCGTCGCCGATGGTGGTCACCTTCCAGCCGGCAAAGGCCGCCTCGGGCGGCACCAGCATGGAAAAGTTGGTCTTGCCGCAGGCGCTGGGGAAGGCGGCCGCCACGTGGTACTTGCGACCCTCGGGGTTGGTCACGCCCAGGATCAGCATGTGCTCGGCCAGCCAGCCCTGGTCACGCCCCATGGTGCTGGCGATGCGCAGTGCGAAACACTTCTTGCCCAGCAGCGCATTGCCGCCATAGCCCGAGCCGTAGGACCAGATCTCGCGCGTCTCGGGATAGTGCACGATGTACTTGGTGGTCGGGTTGCACGGCCAGTTGGTCTGGTCCTTCTCGCCCTCGGCCAGGGGGGCGCCCACGGAGTGCATGCAGGGCACGAAGGCGCCATCGTTGCCGAGCACGTCGAACACGGCCTTGCCCATGCGGGTCATGAGCTTCTGGCTGACCACCACGTAGGGGCTGTCGGTCAGCTCGATGCCGATGTGCGCGATGTGCGAGCCCAGCGGTCCCATGCTGAAGGGCACGACATACATCGTGCGGCCCCGCATGCAGCCCTTGAACAGGGCCTGCTCGCCGGTTTGCAGGATGTTGCGCATCTCGGTCGGGGCCATCCAGTTGTTGGTGGGGCCGGCGTCTTCCTGGCGTTCGGAGCAGATGAAGGTGCGGTCTTCCACACGCGCCACGTCCGACGGGTCGGTACGGGCCAGGAAACTGCCCGGGCGCTTGGCCGGATTGAGCGGGAGGAAGGTGCCCGCATCGACCAGCGCCTGGCACAGGCGGTCGTACTCTTCCTGACTGCCATCGCACCAGACCACCTGGTCGGGTTGGCACAACGCGGCCATGTCGGCCACCCAGGCGATCAGCCGGGCGTGTTTGACGTAGGGGGGTGTGTTCAGGCGCAGGCCCTGCATGGCCGGTGAGTTCATCGAGGGGCTCCAGAGTATGAAAGCGACGGATGCACAAGACACCAACAGCCACTGCCACGCAGGGGGCGGGCCGGCGGCTGGTGCAGGTCTCCTGGCGGGAACGGTCGGCCGGTGTCCGGAGGTGGCGCGTGTGGGTGGCGCGGCGCAAAAAACGCCAGGAACCGGCCGACATCACCCGGCAGGCACCCCTGATCCTGGCCAGAAAATCGATTCTATGAAAGGGGCATGCCGAGCGGCGGGCCTCCGGCATGCGTACCTTGCATAACCTGATGCTGCACCGCCTTGGTGCAAGGTGGCCTGCCAGGGGGCTCCGTGAACGCAAAAGGCCGGTCATCCTGTCCGGATGCCGGCCTTTCGGTCGGGTGGCTGCATCGCGCGCGCCGCGCGGCAGCACCGGGGGGCTGTCTTCAGGCCATGAACACGGCAATGAAGGCCAGCAGGAAAATCAGGACGGCGCCGGCAACCGGCAGCACGACGGGCATGAAGGGCGTGATCGCCTCGATCACATCCTGGGGCTGCTCGTGGTGATCGGTGGGCTGGTGGGACGACATGGCTGTTCTCCGCAATATTTGACAAAACTCATGGAATTCTAGGTCAGAAGTCCATTGTCGGCCAACGCGCCCCGCGTACCTTCATTCCAGGGGTACCCCGGGGCGCAGGGGAGGCGCCCCTCAATCCTTCCTGAACCTGGACAGCCAGTGCTCCATCAGCTTGCCGGCGGCTTCGCGCCCGCCCAGCCCGAAGGACAGCGCCACGGCGACCGCGATGGCCCCCAGCGTCAGGCCGAAGGCCAGGTTGACGATGTCGTCGGCGATGCCCATGGCGCGCAGGCCCATGGCCACCACCAGCGCCAGGATGGCGAAACGCGCAATGCGTGCCAGACCCTTGCTGTTGGGGCCGGCGGCCCGGTCGATGGCCGTGAAGGCCACGTTGGCCAGCCAGAAGCCGATGATCAGGATGGCCGAGCCCAGCAGGATGTCTCCGCCGAAGCGGATGAAGGTCTCGACGATGCCGCCGACCTGCTCGAAGCCCAGCTGGTTGGCCGCCTCGACGGTGGCGAACAGCATGGCGAAGAACAGCGCCACACGCCCGACGAAGGTCGAGGCGCTGACCTGGCTGAAGGCATGGCCCAGGCCGATGCGCTCGGGCAGGGTGTCGAAGCCCAGCGTGGCCAGCAGGCTGGCCAGCAGGCGGCTGGCGAAGGTGGCCACCAGCCAGGTGACGACGAGGATCAGCGCCGCCGCGATCAGGTGGGGCACGGCCTCCAGGATCATGCCCAGCATGTCGGTGGCGGGCCGGGAGATGGCCTCGATCTTGAGCGCATCGAGTGCCGCGATCAGCGAGGGCACGAACACCACCACGAACACCAGCATGCCGGCCACGCCGGACAGCCGCACCGTCTCGCCGATGCCGGCGCGCTGGCCGATCTTGTCGATGCCGGCGGTGCGGCTGAGGTTGGTGGTCAGGTTGCGCAGCACCGTGGCCAGGATCCAGCCGACGCCACCGATCACCAGCGCGGCCACGGCATTGGGCAGCATGTCCAGCGCCTTGGTCAGCATTTGCGTCAGCGGATCGAGCAGGCCGCGCAGGCCCAGCGCGCCCAGGATCGCGGGCACGAACAGCAGGATCACGAGCCAGAACAGCGCGCCCGCGAGGCTCTCGCCGATGGGTGCCATGTCCGCGTGCTCGGAGAGTTTCTCGTCGAGCGTGGTGCGGTCCAGCAGCTTTTGCGACACCATGCGCACCACGCTGGCCAGCAGCCAGGCCAGCAGCGCCAGCGCCAGCCCGCCCAGCAGGCGCGGGGCATAGGCGAACAGCTCGGTGGTGAAGGCGGTGAAGGGGCCGGAGACTGTGGCCAGGTTGAGCGAGTTGAACACCGCGACCAGGGCGAACAGCAGCACGACCCAGAACAGGCCGAGACCGACGGCCCCCTCGATGTCGACCCCGGTGCCGGTGAGCCGAACGAAGCGCTCGTTGATGCGCAGCGCGCCCAGGCT
>NZ_JAQVEJ010000214.1 GCF_028698005.1 Hydrogenophaga sp. | reverse complement strand
CGACAGCAAGGCCTTCGTCAAGGGCTGCCGCAAGCTCAAAGTCACGCCGCACGTGGCGGCCAAGGACAAGCACTCGGCCGTCGATGGCCGCATCAAGCGCCACGAGGGTTACAAGGCCAGTCTGAAGATGCGCAAGCGCATCGAGGAGGCCTTTGGCTGGATCAAGACTGTGGGTGGTCTGGCCAAGACCAAGCTGATCGGTCAGGCCAAGCTCGCGGGCCAGGCGCTGCTGTGCTTTGCCACCTACAACCTGGTGCGCATGGGCAGTCTGGGCGGCTGGTGGGACGCGCATCATGCGTGAGCCATGGGATACGTGCGCCCGAAACGGGCAAAGCGGCCTGCAAACAGGCCGAAATGGCCCTCGCATTCGTTTCGTAGGCGCGTCTGGGCGACTCGCTTCTTCGAAATCCTCGACCCTGGCGCGTTCGATGAGCATTTTTTCAACGGCCTGCTAGGGGGCTATATTATTATGAGTCAATCCGAGCCGAAAACCATGGCCCCAACCGGAGCCATACGAAATCGGCCCATGGCATACGAATGCCGTCCCGCACAGCCGACTTGGCGAGCCACACTGGTACGGCCCGCACCGATCGCCTGGCCCGACATCTCGTCCACCAGGACGCCTACGGTGTACCGCATCCTCGCCAGGATGGCAGACCGTGGACGACTACGGCATAGCTGGAGTTCGCTCGCACCAGCGCTCCAGAAACCACGTCCTCAGCCTGCCGGGGCTCGAACCTGTGGCGCTGGCACAATGCCGTGACACACACGGCATTTCCAGCGGAGAACGGCATCGTATGCATGAAAGGAGCAAGGCGGTCATCGTCTGGGGCGGCGACGTGAACCTTGGCCGGCGCCTGCACTACCGTGCAGCGCAAAGCGAAGGACCGGTGCTCGATGTCCCCGCGCTGCGCGAGGCCGATCTCGCCATCGTGAACCTGGAATGCGTCGTCTCGCGGATCGGGCGCCTGGGCGTCCGCAAGGGCGAGGCCGCGCCGTACTACTTCCGCGCCCGGCCCGAGATGCTCGGCGTGCTGCGCGACGCCGGTGTGGACGTGGTGACCACCGCCAACAACCACAGCGGAGACTACGGGCCAGAAGCCCTGATGGACCAGGAACGCTGGCTGGCGACCGCGGGCATCGGCTCGGTGGGTTCGGGAGCGAATGAAAAACAGGCCTTTGCGCCGATCTTCCGGCGCGCAGGCCCCTATGCGGTGGCCATCTTCTCGATCGATGCGACGCAGCGGTTCACCGCCGCGGGATCTGCCACGCCGGGGCAGGCCTACCTGCCGCCGGCCGATCCGTCTCGTTGGGCCGATGCCATCGCCCCTCTTCTGGCCCATGCGCGCCAGTTCGCCGATGTGGTGCTGATCGCCGTGCATGCTGGTCGCAACTTCGCCGCCGAGCCGGAACCGCAAGCCGCCGCGATCGCGTATGCCCTGGTGGATGCGGGGGCCGACGCCGTGCTGGGCTCGTCCGCGCACGTGCTGCAAGGCGTGGAAATCTATAAGGGCCGCCCCATCATTCATGATGCGGGCGATCTGCTGTTCGATGCCGTCTCACGCAGCGACGACGACGGTGGCCTGTTCTCCCTGCACGTAGGCCCCGCAGGTATCGAGAAGGTCGGCTTCACACCTTTGCACGTAGGCTTCGGGCACACACGGGCGCGAACGGGCGAGGATGCCCAGGCCGCCGTGAGGCGGTTCATCGACAAGAGCCAGCACCTTGGCACCGTATTCGAGCCGCAAGGCGATGGCACCGCGATCCTCAACCTGGCCCCAGACACATCCGCGATGAAGTGGCAGCAGCCATCCGGCCATGAGGTCGATACGGTCCCCCAGGCGGACTGGACCGTGACATCGCTGCCGCCAGATACCGCGCTGGATCAACCTTGCACGTTGGGTCCGCTAAAGCTGCTCGGCGCGCGCGCCGCACCCCTCGCGCTGGAGCGCCGCGGCATGATCTACGTCGAGACGTTCTGGACCCTGGACGAGCCCGTGGCGGACGACTGGCGCATCGAGGTACGGGCCATCGCGCAGGGCGACGGTGAACCAACGCTGGCCTGGGGCGCCGACTCCGATCACGATCCATGCGACTGGATGCTGCCCACGTCGCGCTGGCGGGCCGGCATCATCTACCGCGACCACTGCGGCCTGCGCCCGCCACCGCACAACCGCCTGCGCAGCGCCACCCTGGGCCTGGCCGTCAGGGTCGTCAAAGCCGGCCAGCGGCATCCATGGGTGCGGCTGCCGTTGACCATCAAGTTTGCGATACAACCCACAAACACTGTGGCGCAGGTGGCCGAAACCACCTCACAGCGGCCAACGGCGCAGCCCACCTACAAGCCTATCGACGCCTCTGCGCTGCCGCCCCGGCTGCCCGGCCTGCGCCATGCCACCTGGACCGCCGACGAATTACTGGCAGCGACCCGAGGGCGCTGGCTCACGCAACCACCCACAGATTGGCATGTCCAATCCGTCGTGCGATACAAACCCCATCTGTCCCTGCTGCCCAGCCCCGCATTGCTGGTGGCCTGCGATTACCAGACCCTGGCTTTCCACGAACAGTACAGCCAGCCCAAGGCCAACACCACCTGGGACACGCACGGCGACGTGCCCACCCTGGCTCAGCGACTGGCCGGTGCATTGGTAGCCCGCCCTATACCTGATGCGCCACCGACACTGCCTCAGTTGTTGGTCGAAGACCCCATCCAAGCCATGATCGAGCTTGGCGCAGTCGCGCGCCAGCGTCTTTCCGGCCCGGTCGTCGCCGTCACTGGCAGCGCCGGCAAGTCATCGACCTGCGCCATGCTGCACCATGCCTTCCAGCGCAAATACCGCGTTACATCGAGCATCGACAACTACAACTCTCGCGTGGGCATGCTGGCCACGCTGGCCTGTGTTCCGCCTGATTGCGAACTCACTCTCCTGGAAGTCGCCGTCAGCGCCATCAATTCGCGGGGGTTCCAGCACATCCGGCTCGTGAAACCCGATCTGGCGATCATCACGAACATCGCGGCAGCACATCTGCGGCCCGGAGAAACCACCCGTGACGTCGCCCTGCGCAAGGCCCATATTTTCCGAGGCATGGAAGCAGGCTCCTGGGCACTCATCTGCGCCGACAGCGATCACGCCAACCTGCTGATCCAGCAGGCACGGGCACAACGGTTGCGCATCATGACCTATGGGGAGCATCCCAGGGCGCATGTCCTCCTGCAAGCCTATGACCCCGGCACTGGGAAGGTACAAGCCCGGCGCGCCAATGGACAGGAGATCGACTTCGTCGTGGGCGCCCGGGGTCGGCACATGGCGATCAACAGCTTGGCCTGTTTGGCAGCAGCCGACGCTCTGGGATTCGATTTTTCGGTGGAGTCAGCCTCTCTGCACACATTCCAGGCCATCGCGGGCCGCGGCCAGGTTCGTGACGCGCACTCGGGTGAGCAAGCCTTCAGACTGGTCGACGAAAGCTACAACGCCAATCCGCTGTCCATGAAAGCCGCGCTGGCGGCCTTTGCCAGTGCATCCACCCCGGCACGCAAAATTCTGGCCCTGGGCGACATGCTCGAACTCGGTAGCGAATCTCCCCGCCTGCACCGCGAACTGGCAGGCCCCGTGCTAGCGGCTGCTCCCGCTCGGATCTTCCTCATTGGCGAACACATGAAAGAACTCGCGCAACGCATCGGCGAGATACAACCACAACAGGCCATCGCCCATGTTGACACGATCGACACAATGCTTCAGGCGCTGCGTTCAGAACTGCGTAACGGTGACCTGCTACTGATCAAAGGATCTCACTCCATGCAACTGGCGAAAATCGTCAAGCACTTCGCCGCCTGCGTGACCTGAATCCTCCAAGGCTTGTATTTAA
>NZ_JAQVEJ010000213.1 GCF_028698005.1 Hydrogenophaga sp. | reverse complement strand
ACCTGAGCAAGCGCTTCGCCGGCGGCAAGCTGGCCCTGGACAACATCAACCTGGAGATCCGTCCGGGTGAGATGGTGGCCCTGATCGGTGCCTCCGGTTCCGGCAAATCCACGCTCCTGCGCCATGTGGCCGGCCTGACCGCTGGTGACGCGAATCCGGGTTCGCTGATCGAGGTGGCCGGTCGCTGCGTGCAGCGCGAAGGACGCATCCAGCGCGACGTGCGCCGCATCCGCTCGGAGGTGGGCTTCGTGTTCCAGCAGTTCAATCTGGTCGATCGTCTGCCTGTGCTGGTGAACGTTCTGGTGGGCCGTCTGCACGGCATGCCGTGGTGGCGCAGCTGGACACGCTGGTTCACCGCCCAGGAACGCATCATGGCCATCGAAGCCCTGGCCCGCGTGGGCATTGCCGAATGTCACGCCCAGCGCGCCTCGACCCTGTCGGGCGGGCAGCAGCAACGCGCGGCCATCGCCCGTACCCTGGTGCAAGGCGCCAAGGTGGTGTTGGCCGATGAGCCCATCGCCTCGCTGGACCCCGAGTCCTCGCGCAAGGTAATGGAGATCCTCTCGCGCATCAACCGCGAGGACGGCAGCACCGTGGTGGTGTCCCTGCACCAGGTGGACATGGCCATGCGCTACTGCCCGCGCGTGGTGGCACTGCACCAGGGCCGCGTGGTCTACGACGGCCCCTCGCGCGATCTGACCCCGGCCCTGCTGCGCAGCCTGTACGGCATGCAGGCCGACGAGATTCTCAATGGCAGCAGCTCGCTGCACGAACCGGTTCAACCCGTGCCGTCCCCCTCGGTCGTGGCCTGGCCCACGCCGCTGGCACAGGCCGCCTGAACGCCAGCAAATCCTTTCCCTTCAACACCCAAGGACACCCACATGATCAAACAAACCATCGCCGCCGTGTCGCTCGGACTGAGCCTGACCGCCACATGGGCACAGAGCATCAACTTCGGCATCATCTCGACCGAGGCCACCCAGAACCTCAAGGCCGACTGGCAGCCGCTGATCGACGACATGGCCAAACAGACCGGCCTGAAGGTCACGGCCTTCTTCGCGCCCGACTACGCCGGCATCATCGAGGGCATGCGCTTCAACAAGGTGCAGGTGGCGTGGCTGGGCAACAAGTCGGCCATGGAAGCGGTGGACCGCGCCAACGGCGAGGTCTTCGCCCAGATGGTCAATGCCGACGGCACCCAGGGTTACTACTCTCACCTGATCGTGCACAAGGACAGCCCGATCCAGTCGCTGGACGACGTGCTCAAGAACGGCAAGTCGCTGTCCTTTGGCAACGGTGACCCGAACTCCACCTCTGGCTTCCTGGTGCCGGGCTTCTATGTGTTCGCCAAGAACAAGATCGATGCCAAACAGCACTTCAAGATCGTTCGCAGCGCCAACCACGAAACCAACGCCCTGGCCGTGGCGAACAAACAAGTGGATGTGGCTACCAACAACAGCGAGAACCTGGGCAAGATCCAGGAACGCCAGCCCGAGAAGTTCAAGGACATCCGCATCGTCTGGACCTCACCGCTGATCCCGCTGGACCCGCTGGTGATGCACAAGGAGCTGCCGGCCGCCACCAAGGAGAAGATCAAGAACTTCTTCTACAACTACGCCAAGACCGACGCGCTCGAGAAGGAGATCGTGATGAAGATCTCCAAGCTCTCGGGCTTCAAGCCCTCGACCAACGCCCAGCTGATCCCCATCCGCGAGCTGGACCTGTTCAGCAAGCGCAACAAGATCGAGGCCGATGCGAGCCTGGCTGCGGCCGACAAGGCGGCCAAGCTCGCCGAGATCGACAAGCTGCTGGCCGCCCTGCAGTAAACGACAGCACCTCGGGCCCGCCCGTCAAACGGCGGGCCTTGTCACACCTGGAGACCCCTGATGAGCACCACGACAAGCACGCAGCAGCCGCTGGCCTCGCTGGCCGACGCGGCCCGGACTCGACGCAGCCTGGCCTGGTACCTGGGCTGGGCCGCCCTGGTCCTGATCCTGGCAGGCTCATGGCAAGGCGCCGACATGCGTCCCATGGAACTGTTGCGTGATTCAGGCAACATGGCCGACTATGCGGGCGAGTTCTTCCCGCCCAACTTCGCCGACTGGCGCATGTATGTGCAGGAGATGGTGGTGACCTTGCAGATCGCCATCTGGGGCACGGCGCTGGCTGTGCTCAGCGCCATCCCGCTGGGTCTGCTGGCCTCGTCCAACATCACTCCCTGGTGGATCCACCAGCCGGTGCGGCGGGTGCTGGATGCCTTTCGCGCCATCAACGAGATGGTGTTTGCCATGCTCTTCGTGGTGGCGGTGGGCCTGGGACCCTTCGCAGGCGTGCTGGCCCTGTGGATTCACACCGCAGGCACCCTGGCCAAGCTGTTCTCTGAGGCGGTGGAGGCCATCGACCCGCAGCCGGTCGAAGGCATCCGATCGACCGGCGCCTCGGCCCTGCACGAGATCGTCTATGGCGTGATCCCTCAGGTCATGCCGCTGTGGATCTCCTACACGCTCTACCGCTTCGAAGCCAATGTGCGTTCGGCCTCGGTGGTGGGCATGGTGGGCGCCGGTGGCATCGGGGTGGTGCTGTGGGAAATCATCCGCGGCTTCCAGTACGCCGAGACGGCAGCGGTCATGATCATCATCATCGTCACCGTGAGCGTGATCGACCTGATCTCGGCCCGCATCCGTAAACTGATGCTCTGATTCCACCACCCCACCCACCAGATGATCCTCACTGGCCAGCGGGCTGTCGTGGCCCGGCTGGGCACCACCCAGACCCTGGCCTGGGCCTCGTCCTATTACCTTCCAGCGTTGCTGGCGGCCCCCTTGTCGGCCGAACTGGGGTTGCCGGTCACCAATGTGTTCGGTGCCTTCACGCTGGCGCTGGTGATCTCGGCGCTGGTGGGTCCGCGCGCCGGGCGCGCCATCGATGAACTGGGCGGCCGCAGGGTGCTGCTGGTCACCAACGTGCTGTTTGCGCTGGGCCTGGCCAGCCTGGGACTGGTGCAGTCCGAATGGCAGCTCTGGGCCGCGTGGGCCCTGATCGGGGTGGCCATGGGCAGCGGCCTGTACGACGCGGCGTTCGCCACGGTGGTGCGCCTGTATCCGGCCAGTGCCCGCAACGCCATCACCGGCATCACCCTGGTGGCCGGCTTTGCCAGCACGGTGGGCTGGCCCCTGACCAGCTGGTGGATCGAGACGCTGGGCTGGCGTGGCACCTGCCTGACCTGGGCAGCACTGCATGTGCTGCTGGGTCTGCCGCTGCACGCCGGGCTGCCTCGGGCTGCGGTGGAGACCGCAGCTGAAGAGGCTGACCAGCGCCCTCAGTTGCGGGAGGTCAGCGCCGCCCCACGCCAGGTGCCCCGCTGGATGGGCATGGCCATGGCCGCGGTGTTTGCCATCACCTGGTTCACCAGCACCGCCATGGCGGCCCACCTGCCCACCCTGCTGCAGGCGCAGGGACTGAGCGCCGCCGCGGCGCTGGGTGTGGCCATGCTGGTGGGGCCGGCCCAGGTGGCCGGACGTCTGCTGGAGTTCGGCTTTCTGCGCCACATCCATCCCTTGCTGTCGGCCCGGCTGGCTGCAGCCACCCACCCGCTGGGGGTGATGGGCTTCATGGCCTTCGGCCCGGTGGCAGCCTGGCTGTTTGCGGGCCTGCACGGCGCTGGCAACGGCATCCTGACGATCGCCAAGGGCACCCTTCCGCTGGTGGTGTTCGGTGCGGCAGGCTACGGACAGCGGCAGGGATGGCTGATGGCACCCGCGCGCATCGCGCAGGCTGCGGCCCCGGTGCTGTTCGGTCTGGCGGTCACGCAATGGGCCAGCGGTGCACTGTGGCTGACCGCCGGCCTGGGTGTGCTGGCGCTGCTGATGCTGCAGGCCATGGCGGCCCTTCTGCGCCGCTGAGGT
>NZ_JAQVEJ010000053.1 GCF_028698005.1 Hydrogenophaga sp. | reverse complement strand
CATGGGCACCCGGATGCCGTAGGGCGGCACCGAGGTCATGACGCCGGCCTCGACGTAATGCCCGCCCGCCGCGTCGATGAGCGCCGCCGCCTCCCGCTTGGTGCCCGGCGAGGCGGAGTTCAGGTCGAGGAAGAAGCTGCCCGGACGGATGTGCGCCGCCACCTCGCGCGCCACGGCCAGGGTATTGGACGCGGTGACGGCCGAGATGATCAGCGTGGCCTTGGCGCACAGGGCGGCCACGCCGTCACAGGCCTCGACGCCCCGCCCGGCGGCATGCGCCAGCGGCTCGTCGCACGCGGCCGGATCGGCGAACCTGATATCCCAGGCACCGGTCCAGTCCACCTGCGGGCCGAGACCGGCGGTGAAGATGCGGCCGACCTCGCCATAACCGACCACACCCAGCGAAAAACGCCCGGACATCTGATTCTCCGCCTCCACTTACTGTTTCTCGATACCGGCACGTTCGATGACGCCGGTCCAGCGCTTGATGTCGCTCACCAGCAGTTCGGCGTTCTGCTCGGGCGTGCTCGACTGCGCATCGATGTTCAGCGCCAGGAGCTTTTGCCGCACGTCCGGGTTGGCCAGCACCGCGACGATGTCGCGGTTCAGACGCTCGACCACCGCACGCGGCGTGCGTGCCGGCACCGCCAGCGCGTTCCAGGACGAGGCCACGTAACCCTTGACACCAGCTTCCTCGGCGGTGGGCACGTCGGGCAGCACCACCGAGCGCTTCTGGCCCGTCACGGCCAGGGCGCGGAACGCGCCGCCCCTGATCTGTGACAGCACCGGCGCCAGGATCTCGACCCCAACGTCCACCTGCTGGCCGCGCAGCGCACCGATCAGCGCCGGCGAGCCGTTGTACGGGATGATCTGCGCCCGGATGCCGGCGGTCGACTTGAACAGCTCGGCCGCCAGGTTCTGCGTGCTGCCGATGTTGATGCTGCCGATGTTGAGCTTGTCGGGGTTGGCCTTGCCGTAGGCCACCAGTTCGCCCAGCGTCTTGAACGGCGAATCGTCCGGCACCACGACGGCGATGTCAAAGTAGCCCAGTGTCGAGACCGGCGTGAAATCCTTGACCATGTCGAATGGCAGGCTCTTGAACAGGCTGGCCGTGACGGCCGAGCCGTTCGACATCAGGAACATCGTGTGGCCATCGGGCGCCGAACGGGCCACGGTCTCGGCAGCGACCACGCCACCGGCACCCGGCCGGTTCTCGATCGTGACCGACTGCCCCAGCGACCTGGACAGTTCGTTCGCCACGATGCGCGCTGTCAGATCACCGACGCCGCCGGGGCCGAAGGGCACCACGATGCGCAGCGGTTTGGCGGGATATGCCCCCTGCGCCAGCGCGGCAGAGACAGGTGCCAGGAGCCCCGCGGCGACAGTGCCGCAGACCAGCAGGCGGCGGCTCGCAGATGGAAGGGAATGCAAGTTGTCTCCTCGTTCAATGCTTGGCCATGGATACCGACCACCGGAAGAAGCGGTGGCCGGCGTGGTCACTGCACGAACTGCACGAACCACAAGGACAGCGAAGGGAACAGCAGCAGCAGCGTGGTGCGCACCACGTCGCTGGCCAGGAAGGGCAGCACACCCTTGTAGCTTTCCTTGATCGGCACGTCCTTGGCCATGCCGTTGACGATGTACACGTTCAGGCCCACCGGCGGCGACAGCAGGCCAAAGCCCACCGTCATCAGGATCATGATGCCGAACCAGATGGCCGTCGATTCGGCGCTCAGGCCAAAGTCCATGGACATGATCACCGGGAAGAAGATGGGCACGGTGAGCATGATCACGGACAGCTCGTCCATGAAGGCGCCGGACACGACATAGAACAGCAGGATCACCGTCACCACCATCAGGGGCGTCAGACCCAGGCTGTTGATCATCTCGGCCAGCATGCCCGGCACCTGCGTCAGCGCCAGCGCAGAGTTCATCAGGTCGGCACCGATGAAGATCAGGAAGATCATCGCACTGGCTGCAGCCGTTGCGTAGAAGCAATCCTTGACCTTGGCCCAGGTGAGCTCACGCTTGAGCAGTGCCGCGACAAAGGTTGCCGCCGCGCCCACACCCGCGCCTTCGGTGGGCGTGAACAGGCCACCGTAGATGCCGCCGAACACGATCACGAACACCACGGCAATCGGCGCCACGCTCATGACCATGCGCCATGTCACCCTGGGGCGGTCACTGACATCAGCCGGCGCATGGCCCGGGAACAGGCGCACGTACAGGCCGATGGCAAGGATGTACCCCGTCACGGCGATAAGTCCAGGGACCATGGCGGCCGCAAACAGCTTGGCGATGTTCTGCTCGGCCAGGATGGCATAGATCACCAGCGGCACCGACGGCGGAATCAGGATGCCGAGCGTGCCACCGGCCGCCAGCGTGCCCGTGGCCAGACGACCCGAGTAGCCATGGCGCTTCATCTCGGGCAGTGCCACCGAGGTGATGGTGGCGGCCGTGGCCACCGAGGAGCCGCAGATGGCGCCGAAACCGGCCGCCGCCAGCACCGAGGCCATGGCCAGACCGCCCTTGAAGCGGCCCATGATGGCCGCGGCCAGTTCGAACAAGGCCTTGGAAATGCCGCCCTGGGTGGCGAAGTTGCCCATCAGGATGAACAGCGGGATCACCGACAGGTCGTAGCTGGCAAATCGGGCGAACGCCACGCCGTTGAGGTTGTTGGCAAACGGCAGCCAGCCCACCTGCGAGATGTAGCCGAACACGCCGGCACAGAACATGGCCACCGCGATGGGCACGCGGATGGCCATCAAAAACAGCATGACCCCGAAAATCGAGGCCGCCATGGCGATGGAACTCATTGCTTGTCCTCCTGGAACTCACCGCCAAATGCCTGTATGAGGGCAATCACACCCGTCAGGAGCATGGGAGGCACCATGGCCACATAGACGATCCACTCGGGAAAGCCCAGCATCATGGTGGTGGTCTGGGAATCGTAGGCACTCATGCCCCCGATGGCGGTGCGCCAGCTCAGCAGCAGCATCAGCGCCCCCAGCAGCAGCGCGCCGAATCGGTCCAGCCAGGTAATGCCACGCCGCGGCACCCAGGCCGTAAAGAAGTCGACGATGATGTGACCACGCCGCAGTTGGCACCAGGGCATGAACAGCGCCACCGCGGCACCGGCCGACACCGCCGTCAGCTCGTAGTCCCCCAGCAGGGTGGTGCCGGTGGTGTTGCGCCCGATCAGGCTGGCACAGGTCACCAGCGTGATGATGGTCAGGAGCGCACCTGCCAGCAGGGCACAGCCTCTGGCCAGTAGGGAAAGTGTTTTCAATTTGTCACCTCGGTACTGCGGCCGCAGGACGGCCGCCGGGCTTGGTCCGGCATCGGTCGCGCACAAGGCGCCGGCCGACGCATGCCGCCCCGATTATCGTTCCGGCCAGCACCGCCAGCCATCCGCACTTACACGGTCGGCGCTGCCATCCCGGCCTCTCTCCCTGCTGAACCACCTGGCCGGCCCGTCACGGCGATGACGGGCCGGCCAGGGCTTTCATTCACTTGGCGTACTTGTCCATCGTGGCCCGCGCCGCGGCCACCAGCTTGGCACCGTCGATCTTCTTGCCCTGCATCTCCTTGACCCAGTCGGCCTCGACCGGGCCAGCGGCCTCGCGCCAGCGCTGGGTTTCGGCGGCGTCCAGCGTCACGATGCTGTTGCCGGCCTTGACGGCGATGTCGTAGCCGATCTTGTCGGCCTCGGCCATGGCGCGACCGAACAGGGCGGCGACTTCGATGCCCGTGTTGTTGTCGATGACCTTCTTCAGGTCGGCCGGCAGCTTGTCGTAGCTGGCACGGTTCATCACCAGCGCAAAGGTCTGTGTGAACAGGCCCTCGTCACCCGCGAAGGTGGTGTGGTGCTTGACGATCTCGGCGATCTTGACCGAGGGGGTCACTTCCCAGGGCACGGTCGTGCCTTCGATCACGCCCTTGGTCAGCGCATCGGTCACGGCCGGCACGGGCATGCCCACGGGCACCGCACCCAGCTTGGACAGCATGGTGCTGATGATGCGCGAGCCGCCGCGGATCTTGCGACCCTTGAGGCTTTCCATGTTGGGAATCGGGTTCTTGGTGTGGAACAGGCCCGGGCCGTGCGTGTGCGCGGCGATCAGCTTGACCTGCTTGAACTCGTCCATGGCGTTGTCTTCCACGTAGGTGTGGAAGGCGCGCGAGCACTTCTCCGGGCCGCCCTTGCACATGAAGGGCAGTTCGAACACTTCCGACTTGTTGAAGCGCCCGGGCGTGTAGCCCAGCACCGTCCAGACGACGTCCACCACGCCGTCGCGGGCCTGGTCGAACAGTTGCGCCGGCGTGCCACCCATGGACATGGCGTGGAACATCTGGAACTTGATGCGGCCGTTGGACTCGGTCTCGATCTTCTTGGCCCAGGGCGCGATGGCCATGGTGGGGATCGCACCTTGCTGCGGCAGGAACTGGTGCAGGCGCAGGGTCACGGTCTGCGCCTGGGCGACACCGGTCAGGGCCACGGTGGACAGGGCGGCCAGCGCCACCAGGACGCCGCGACGAATCTTGAGCAGGGACATGAAGTTCTCCTTACAGGTCAGGGATGGCGCCGGAACAGGCGACGCGATCACGCGGTCTCGCCGGGGTCAGGCACCACAAGGGTGGGCGCACTTTGATTCATTTTCTGACCGGTGCAAAGCGGCATCACCGACTTTCAGCTATGCCAATTTGTTATGAAAATCGATCGCACCAACCCACGCCATCCGGTACCGGCTTGCCACGGGAACAAAACCAAGGGTTTATCCCGATACGACGGCGGCGACGCCATCTTGCTTTAGTTATTGTTCATAACCATAATTCCTCCACCCAACAAGCAAGATAGTGCAGATCCCCATGTCACCCGCCAACCCCGACCTGCAGCTGCGTCTGCACGGTGAACGATCGGAGATCGCGATCGTCACCCTCAACCGCCCGACCAAACGCAACGCCCTCAATGACGGCCTGATCATCGCCCTGCGCGATGTTTTCCAGACGCTTCCCGATACCGTGCGCGCCGCCGTCGTGCATGGCAACGGCGAGCACTTCAGTGCCGGACTGGACCTGTCCGAGCTGAGCGAGCGCGATGCCGCGGAGGGGGTCTTCCACTCGCGCATGTGGCACCATGCCCTGGACTGCATCGAGAAGGGCAAGGTACCGGTGGTGGCCGCCCTGCACGGCGCGGTGGTGGGCGGCGGCCTGGAACTGGCCAGCGCCTGCCACATCCGTGTCGCCGACGAGTCGGCCTTCTACGCGCTGCCCGAAGGCACGCGCGGCATCTTCGTTGGCGGCGGTGGCTCGGTGCGCGTGCCCAAGCTGATCGGTGCCGCCCGCATGAGCGACATGATGTTGACCGGCCGCGTCTACAACGCCCAGGACGGTGAGCGCATCGGTCTGTCCCAGTACGTCGTGCCCGAGGGCACGGCGCTGGACAAGGCCATCGAGCTGGCCACGCGCATCGCCACCAATGCGCGCATGACCAATTTCGCGCTCATGCATGCGCTGCCCCGCATCGCCGAACAGCCAGCCGACCACGGCTTCCTGACCGAGGCCATGATGGCCGCCATCGCCCAGTCGGCCCCCGAGGCCAAGGCCCGTGTGCGTGCCTTTCTGGAAGGCAAGGCCGCCAAGGTGAGCAAGACCTGAGGCCGCCGCCCTGGCAGCAGCCCCCCCGCTGCCAGCGGACGATGACAACGAACCAACCGCCCTGGCCCGCCGTCGCGGCCAGCACACAGGAGACAAGATGAAGAATGCGAAATACCGCCCCCTGACTTTCGGCGTCACGCGCGCCGTTGTTCGCACGGGTGATGGTGGCGTGCAGTACCTGAGCGCCGACCAGCCGCTGCAGCCTTATGGCGAGCGCATGTCCGACCGCCTGATCCACTGGGCAAAGACCACGCCGGACGAGACGTTCGTCGCGCAGCGCGCGCACGAGGCCAACGGCAAGCTCGGCGACTGGCGCCGGGTGAGCTATGCCCAGTCGCTGGACGCCGCGCGCCGCATTGGCCAGGCCCTGCTGAACCGCGGCCTTTCGCCCGAGCGGCCCGTGGTGATCCTGAGCGACAACGGCATCGACCACGCCCTGCTGGCACTGGCCTGTATCTACGCCGGTATTCCGTACTCGCCGGCCTCCCCGGCCTACTCCACCATCAGCAAGGACTACAGCAAGCTGCGTCACGTCATCAACACGCTGACGCCCGGCCTGATCTGGGCCGAGGATGGTGAACTGTACGGCCCTGCGCTGGCCGCCGCCGCACCGGCCGACTGCGAGGTCGCCGTTTCGCGCAACGCCGATCACCCGTCTCTCAAGGGCCGCCAGGTGACCCTGCTGGCCGAACTGCTGGCCACCGAACCGACGCCCGCGGTGGACGCCGCCCAGGCCGCCACCACGCCCGACACCATCGTCAAGTTCCTGTTCACCAGCGGCTCGACCAAACTGCCCAAGGCGGTCATCAACACGCACCGCATGTGGTGTGCCAACCAGCAGCAGATGCGCCAGTCGATGCCGGTGTTGACCGAGGAGCGTCCGGTGCTGATCGACTGGCTGCCCTGGAACCACACCTTCGGCGGCAACCACAACGTCGGCCTGGTGCTCAACAACGGTGGCACGCTCTACATCGACGAGGGCAAACCCACGCCGGCGCTGATCGGCGAGACGCTGCGCAACCTGCGCGAGATTGCGCCGACCCTGTATTTCAACGTGCCCACAGGCTTCGAGGCGATCGCCAACGCCATGAAGACCGATGACGTGCTGCGCAAGAACTTCCTCTCGCGCGTGAAGATGTTCTTCTATGCCGGTGCCTCGCTGGCGCAGCCAGTGTGGGATTCGCTGTTCGAAAGTGCCGAACGCGAGGTGGGCGAGCGCATCGTCATGACCTGCGGCTTCGGCATGACGGAATCGAGCCCCTACGGCCTGTTCCCCACCAGCCCGGATCTCAAGGCCGGCGAACTGGGGCTGCCGACGCCGGGCATGGAGTGCAAGCTGGTCCCCGTGGACGGCAAGACCGAGCTGCGCTACCGCGGACCCAACATCACGCCCGGCTACTGGCGCTCGCCCGAGGCCACGGCCGAGGCGTTCGACGAGGAAGGGTTTTTCTGCACCGGCGACGCCGTCCTGTGGATCGACCCTGCCGACCCCCACCGGGGCCTGCGCTTCGACGGCCGCATTGCCGAAGATTTCAAACTCGCCACCGGCACCTTCGTCAGCGTCGGTCCGCTGCGCGCCCGTGTCATCACCGGTGGTGCGCCCTACATCCAGGACGTGGTCATCACCGGCCTGAACCGCAAGGAGATCGGTGCCCTGGTGTTCCCCACGCCGGCGGTGCGCACACTGGTCGATCTGCCGCCCGACGCGCCGATGGAGCAGGTGCTGGCCCAGCATAGCGTGCTGCAGAAGTTCCAGAGCCTGGTCACCGACCTGTCGCTGACCGCCACCGGCAGTGCCAACCGCGTGACGCGGATGATGCTGCTGGCCGAGCCCCCCTCGATCGACCTGGGCGAGGTCACCGACAAGGGCAGCATCAACCAGCGCGCCGTGCTCAAGCACCGCGACCACCTGGTGACGGCGCTCTACGACGAAACGCCTGGCCACACCGTCATCAAGCCGGGCACCGATCTCTGAACCAAGGACTGACACATGGCTCGCAAGGGTTTTTTCAACGCATTCGATGACGTGGTCATCGTCGACGGCGTGCGCACGCCGATGGTCGACTACTGCGGCGCGCTGGGCCACATCTCGCCCACCGATCTGGGCATCAAGGTCGCCCGCGAGGCGCTGGCGCGCGCCGGCGTCGCACCCGACGAGATCGGCTCGGTGATCACCGGCAACATGGCGCCCGGCGATTTCGACCAGTTCTTCCTGCCGCGCCACATCGGCCTGTACGCCGGCGTGCCCCAGGACGTGCCGGCGCTCATGGCACAGCGCATCTGCGGTACCGGCTTCGAGCTGTTCCGCCAGGCCGGCGAACACATCGGCGCCGGTGTTTGCGACGCCGCCCTGGTGGTCGGCACCGAAAGCATGACGCGCAACCCCATTGCCGCCTTTGACCACCGCACCGGCTTCAAGCTGGGCGCGCCGGTCGGCTTCAAGGACTACATGTGGGAAGCGCTCAAGGACCCGGCGGCCGGCATCAACATGATCCAGACGGCCGAGAACCTGGCGAAGAAGTACGGCATCACGCGCGAGGAGGTGGACGCGTTCGCCAGCGCGTCGTTCGCCAAGGCCGTGGCGGCCCAGGAAAGCGGCTTCCTCGCCGGTGAAATCGTCCCCGTCGTGAGCGAGAAGTTCGAGCTCGAAGGCTACCGCCCGCGCGGCATCCGTCTGCAGGGCAAGGTGGCCGAGGTGACCACCGACACGCATCCCCGTCCCTCGCCGGTGGAGGTGCTGGCCAAGCTCAAGCCCGTGTTCGAGGGCGGCGTGCAGACCGGCGGCAACAGTTCGGCCCTGGTCGATGCGGCCGCCGCCTGCGTGGTCACCTCGGGCACCTACGCCAAAGCCCAGGGGCGGCAGCCGCTGGCCCGCGTGGTGGGCGCGGCCGCCGTGGGCGTGCCACCCGAGATCATGGGCATCGGCCCGGCACCGGCCATTCGGCTGCTGCTCGAGCGCACTGGCCTCCGGCTCGATGACATCGCCCGTTTCGAGATCAACGAGGCCCAGGGTGCTCAGACGCTGGCGGTGGCGCGCGAGGTGGGCATGGACCTGTCCAGGCTCAATGTCAACGGTGGCGCCATCGCGCTGGGCCATCCGCTGGCAGCCACCGGTGTGCGCCTGACGCTCACGCTGGCGCGCGAGTTGCAACGCAGCGGCACACGGTACGGCATCTGCGGCGCCTGTATCGGTGGTGGCCAGGGCATTGCCCTGCTTCTTGAAAATCCGGAAGGGAACTGACATGAACATCCAGGGACAAGCAGCCCTCGTCACCGGCGGCGGATCGGGCCTCGGTGAAGCCACGGCACGTGAACTCGCCCGCCTGGGCACCAAGGTCGCCGTGCTCGACCTCAACCTCGACAATGCCCGGCGCGTGGCCGACGAGATCGGTGGCCTGGCCATCCAGTGCGACGTCAGCAGCCCCGAGAGCATGCAGGCGGCCATCGACACCGCCGCCGCGGCGCACGGCCCGGCGCGCATCCTGATGCAGATCGCGGGCATCGGCACCGCCAAGCGCGTGGTCGGCAAGGACGGCAACGCCGCGCCGCTGGAGGACTTCATCAAGGTCGTCAACGTCAACCTGATCGGCACCTACAACGCGGCCCGCCTGTTCGCCGCCGCCTGCGCAAAGCTCGATCCGCTGGAGGACGGCGAGCGCGGGGCCATGGTGTTCACCGCCAGCGTGGCCGCGTTCGACGGCCAGGTCGGCCAGCAGGCCTACAGCGCCTCCAAGGGTGGCGTGGTCGGCATGACGCTGCCCATGGCGCGCGACCTGGCCCAGCATGGCATCCGCGTGTGCACGATTGCCCCCGGCCTGTTCGCCACGCCGCTGATGAAAACCCTGCCCGAGGCGGTGCAGGAATCGCTGGCCAAGAGCATCCCGTTCCCGCAACGCCTGGGTAAACCCGAAGAGTTCGCGCAGCTCGCAGCGCATATCGTCACCAATTCGCATCTCAATGGCGAGGTCATCCGCCTCGATGGCGCACTCAGACTGGCCCCCCGCTGAACAGCTCCCTATGACCAAGACCGTTGTATATGAAGTGGACGTGATGTTCGGCGACTGCGACCCGGCCGGCATCGTGTTCTTTCCCAATTTCAGCAAGTGGATGGACGCCTCCTCGCTGAACTTCTTCGTGCAATGCGGCGTGCCGCCCTGGCGCGAACTGGTCAAGACGACCGGGATCATCGGCACCCCGCTGCTGGAGATCCACACCAAATTCATGAAACCGGCCACCTACGGCGAGCGCCTGCAGGTGCACACCAGCGTCATCGAATGGCGCGAGAAGGTGTTGATCCAGAAACATGTGGTCATGCGCGGCGACACCGTGCTGTGCGAGGGCACGGAAACCCGGGCCTTCTGCGCCCGCGATCCCGACAATCCGGACCGCATCAAGGCCGTGCCCATTCCGGCCGACATCCGCGCCCAGTGCGGCGGCTGACTCCGTTCCCCTCCCCTGCTTTCAACCCCAACCAAGGAGACATACCCATGAAAGCCATCAAAACCCTGATCGCCGCCGCTGCCGCGGCGCTGGTCGCCACCAGCGCACAGGCCGACATCAAGATCGGCGTGATCCTGCCGCTGACCGGACCGGCCTCCGGCCTGGGCATCCCGGCCAAGAACCAGGTCGAGCTCTGGCCCACCAGCATCGCCGGCGAGAAGCTGCAGGTCACCGTGCTGGACGACGCCACTGACCCGACCAACGGCGTGCGCATTGCGCGCCGCTTCACCACCGAGGACAAGGTGGACCTGATCGTGGGCTCCGTGGCGACGCCGGTGGGTGTGGCCATCGCCGACGTGGCGCGCGACACCAAGACGCCGCAACTGGCGCTGACGCCGATCGGTCTGCCGCCCGGTGCCGATGCCTGGAGCTTCCGCATGCCCCAGTCCAACGGCGTGATGGCCACCGCCATCATCAACCACATGAAGGACAAGGGCATCAAGACGGTCGGCTTCCTGGGCTACACCGACGCCTACGGCGAGCAGTGGCTGCAGGCCTTCACCCCCCTCGCAGAAAAGGCCGGCATCAAGATCGTCGGCGTCGAGCGCTTTGCCCGCACCGACACCAGCGTGACCGGCCAGGCCCTCAAGCTGGTCGCCGCCAAACCGGACGCCATGCTGATCGTGGCCTCGGGCAGCGGCGCCGCGATGCCGCACAAGGGTATCGTCGAGCGCGGTTTCAAGGGCACGATCTACCAGACGCACGGTGCTGCCTCCAAGGACCTGATGCGCGTGGGTGGCAAGGATGTCGAAGGCGCGTTCGTGGTGGCCGGCCCGGTCATCTCGCCGGCGCAGTTGCCCGACAGCAACCCGTCCAAGGCCGTGGCACTGGACTTCTCGCAGAAGTACGACGCGAAATACGGCGCCGGTACCGCCAACCAGTTCGCCGGCCACGCCTACGACGTGACCGTGGTGCTGGAAAAGGCCATCCCGATCGCGCTGAAGGCCGCCAAGCCCGGCACGCCCGAATTCCGCGCCGCCCTGCTCAACGCCTTCGAGACGATGGGCCGCACGGTGGTGGCGCACGGCGTGCTGAACTGGACCAAGGACGACCACTGGGGCTACACCCTGGACACCGGTGTGATCTACAAGGTCGTCAACGGCGACTGGAAGTTCGAGAAGTGATCCCCCGCCGGCGCCGCCGCCCCGGCGGCCGGCGCCGGCCCTGACCCGAATCCCCAACATTTTTGGCCTCCCCCGCTCGGGGGAGTGAGCCCATGGACTCAACCATCGCCAGTATCCTGCTGGTCGACGGTCTGACCAACGGTGCGGTCTATGCCCTGCTGGGCCTGACGCTCGTGCTGGTCTTTGCCGTCACCCGAGTGATCTTCATTCCCCAGGGGGAGTTCGTCGCCTATGGCGCACTCACCCTCGCCCTGCTGCAGACCGGACAGGTACCCGGCACCGTGTGGTTGCTGCTGATACTGGCAGCGGTCGCGGCCCTGATGGAGGGCTTCACCGTCTGGCGCCATACGGGCCGCCCGGGCCCCGCCGCCAAGGCGGTCATCAAGCAATCGGCACTGCCGGTGGTCGTGGCCCTGCTCGGCTGGTGGGCGGCACCGCAGCAATTTCCGCTGGTCGTGCAGGCCCTGCTGAGCGTGGCCATCGTCACCGCTTTCGGCCCACTGGTGTACCGCGTCGCCTACCAATCACTGGAAGACTCCACCCCGCTGGTGCTGCTGATCGTGTCCGTCGGCGTGCACTTCGCCATGGTCGGCCTGGGCCTGCTGTTCTTCGGCGCCGAGGGCTTCCGCAACCCGGCGTTCTGGGATGACCGCTTCGAGCTGGGCAGCGTGATCCTCTCCGGACAGGCCATCATCATCTGCCTGTCGGCGCTGGCGCTGATCGCCCTGCTGTGGCTGTTCTTCGAGCGCTCCCTCTACGGCAAGGCGCTGCGCGCCACGGCCGTCAACCGGCTCGGCGCCCGCCTGATGGGCATTTCCTCGAGCGCCAGCGGCAAGCTCACCTTCACCATGGCCGCCCTCATCGGCGCGCTCTCGGGCCTGCTGATCGGCCCCACCACGACGGTGTTCTACGACTCGGGCTTCCTGATCGGCCTCAAGGGTTTCGTGTCGGCGGTGATCGCCGGCCTGTCCAGCTATCCGATGGCTCTGGCCGGCGCCCTGTTCGTGGGCGTGGTCGAGGCGTTCAGCTCGTTCTGGGCCAGCGCCTTCAAGGAAGTGATCGTCTTCACCCTGGTCCTGCCCATCCTGCTGTGGCGCTCCCTGACCGGCGACCATTCTGACGAGGAACATTGAGCATGAACATTCGCCGCATCGGGTGGATCTCGTTGATCGTGGCGTTGGTGGCCATCGCGCTGCTGCCGCTGCCCGACTTCTGGATCGTGCAACTCAACTACATCGGGCTTTTCACCCTGGTCAGCCTGGGCCTGATCCTGCTGACCGGCGTCGCCGGCCTGACCTCCTTCGGGCAGGCCGCCTTCGTGGGCATCGCCGCCTACACCACCGCCTGGATGACCCTGAACCTCGGCTGGTCGCCCTGGGCCACGCTGTGGGTCGGCCTGGCGTTCACCGGCGCCTCCGCGCTGGTCATCGGCAGCATCACGCTGCGCATGTCGGGCCACTACCTGCCCCTGGCCACCATCGCCTGGGCACTGTCGCTGTACTACCTCATGGGCAACCTCGACGCGCTGGGCAAGTACGACGGCCTGCTGGGCGTCCCGGGCATCAGCGTGTTCGGCCACGACCTCGGCCAGGGCCGCGGCATGTATGCGCTGATCTGGCTGTGCGTGCTGGGTGGCGTCTGGCTGATCCAGCACCTGCTCGACTCCCGGCCCGGCCGCGCCATCCGCGCACTGAAGACCGGCACGCAGATGGCCGAGGCCATGGGCGTGAACACCCTGCGCTACAAGATCATCATCTTCGTGATCGCGGCGCTGCTGGCCGGCGTGTCGGGCTGGCTGTTCGCCCATTTCCAGCGCTCGGTCAACCCCTCGCCGTTCGGGCTGGAGTCGGGCATCGAGTACCTGTTCATGGCCGTGATGGGCGGCGTGGGCCACGTCTGGGGGGCGCTCACCGGTGCCTTCCTGACCAAGGTGCTGGAAGACCAGCTGCAGGTGCTGCTGCCGAAGCTGATCGGCACCAGCGGCAGCTTCGAGGTCATCGTGTTCGGCATCCTGCTGGTGCTGGTGCTCAAGTTCATGCCCGATGGCCTGTGGTCCATCGTGGAAAACCGCCTGCCCCGCCGGCAGCGCAAGATGGACTGGCACGATGCCCGCACCCTGCCGACACGGCCACAGCCGGCCACCAGCGAACTGGTGCTCGATGTGCGCGCCATCCGCAAGCAGTTCGGCGGTCTGACGGCGGTCAACGACATCAGCTTCCAGATCCACGCCGGCCAGATCGTCGGCCTCATCGGCCCCAACGGCGCCGGCAAGTCGACCACCTTCAACCTGGTCACCGGCGTGTTGTCCAAGACCCGCGGCGAGGTGCACTTCCGCGGCGAGGACATCACCCGTCTGCGCTCGCGCGAGATCCTGCGCAAGGGCATGGCGCGCACCTTCCAGCACGTGAAGATGATCCCCGACATGACGGTGCTGGAGAACGTCGCGCTCGGCGCCTACACGCGGGGACAGACCGGTGTCGTGCGCTCGATGCTCAACCTCAACCAGGAAGAGGAGCGCCAGACCTTCCTGCTGGCACAGCGCCAGCTCGAGCGCATCGGCATGGGCGAGTACCTGCATGAGCTGGCCGGCAACCTGGCCATGGGGCCGCAGCGCCTGATGGAAATCGCCCGTGCGCTGTGCGCCGACCCGGCCCTGCTGCTGCTCGACGAACCGGCCGCCGGCCTGCGCCACAAGGAAAAGCAGGCCCTGGCGGACGTGCTGCGCCAGCTCAAGTCCGAGGGCATGAGCATCCTGCTGGTGGAACACGACATGGACCTGGTCATGCAGGTCTGCGACCACCTGGTGGTGATGGAGTTCGGCACCCTGCTCACCCAGGGCACGCCCGAACAGATCCAGCAGGACCCCAAGGTCCGCGCCGCCTACCTGGGCACCGAGCATTGAGACCACGATGAGCCATCCGATACTACAAGTCAAGGACCTGCGCGCCGGCTACGGCCGCGCCGAGGTGCTGCACGGCATCAGCCTGCAGGCCGACAAGGGCAGCGTGATCACCGTGATCGGCCCCAACGGCGCCGGCAAGTCCACGCTGCTCAACACCCTGATGGGCATCCTGCCCGGCAAGGGCACCATCGCGTTCAAGGGCCAGGACGTGCGCACCCTCACGCTGGAAGAGCGCGTGATGGCCGGCATCGCGCTGGTCCCCGAAAAGCGCGAACTCTTCGGCTCCATGCCGGTGGAGGACAACCTGCTGCTCGGCGGCTTTCGCCAGATGCGCCTGGGCAAGTCGCAATGGCGTTCGCGCCTGGACGATGTCTACGACCTGTTCCCGCGCCTGAAGGAGCGGCGCGCCCAGCTGGCCGGCACGCTCTCGGGCGGCGAGCGCCAGATGCTGGCGGTGGGCCGCGCCCTGATGGCGCGCCCCGACCTGCTGATGCTCGACGAGCCCAGCCTGGGGCTGGCCCCGCTGATCGTGCGCGAGATCTTCGAGATCATCAAGACGCTGCGCCAGACCGGCGTGACGATCGTGCTGGTGGAGCAGAACGCCCGCGCCGCGCTGCAGGTGGCCGACCACGGCTACGTGCTCGAGATGGGCGAACTCAGTGCCGAAGGCCCCGCCGACGAGCTGGCCAACGACCCGCGCGTGATTGAAACCTACCTGGGCAGTGCCCGCAAGAAAGACTGATCCTGCATGAACGCCTTTCAGCCCAACCCCGCTGACACGGGCTTTGTCCTGTTCGACGTGTTGCGCGCCCCCGAGGTGCTGGCCGAGCTGCCGGCCCTCGCCGAATCTGCCGACACCGACCTGATGCGCCAGGTCGCCGAGGAGGCCGGCAAGTTCGTCGGCCAGGTGGTCGCCCCGCTCAGCCGCGATGGCGACGAAATCGGCGCACGCTGGCACAACGGCGCCGTCACCATGCCGCCGGGCTTCCGCGACGCCTACCAGGCCTTCTGGCAGGCCGGCTGGCCGGCCCTGTCGGCCGCGCCCGAGGACGGCGGCCAGGGCCTGCCGGCGGTGCTGGAGGCCATGCTGTACGAATGGCTGAGTGCGGCCAACCACGGCTGGACGATGGCCCCGGGACTGCTGCACGGCGCCTACGAGTGCATCAAGCACCATGCCAGCCCCGAGCTCAAGGCCCGTTACCTGGGCAAGGTGGCCACCGGCGAATGGCTGGCCACGATGTGCCTGACCGAGCCGCACGCCGGCTCCGACCTTGGCCTGTGCCGCACCCGGGCCGTGCCGCTGGCCGACGGGCGCTATGCGCTCTCGGGCACCAAGATCTTCATTTCCGGCGGCGAGCACGACCTGAGCGACAACATCGTGCACCTGGTGCTGGCGCGCCTGCCCGACGCGCCGCCCGGGCCCAAGGGCCTGTCGCTGTTCCTGGTGCCCAAGTTCTACGAGGACGGCACCCGCAGTGCCGTGGTCTGCGAGCGCATCGAGGAAAAAATGGGGCTGCATGGCAGCCCGACCTGCGTGATGCGCTTCGACGAGGCGGCGGCCTGGCTGGTCGGCGAACCCGGCAAGGGCCTCAACGCCATGTTCGTGATGATGAACGCCGCGCGCCTGCATGTGGGCCTGCAGGGCATGGGCCTGCTCGACGCCGCCTGGCAGAAGGCCGACGCCTACGCCCGCGAGCGGCGCCAGATGCGCGCCCCCGGCAGCAGCGCCAAGGCGGGCGAGGCCGACCTGATCGCGCTGCACCCGGCCGTGCGCCGCCTGCTGGATGCTCAACGCGCCTGGGTCGACGCCGGGCGCGTCATCGCCTACCGCTCGGCCCTGGAACTGGACATCCTCAAGCACCACGGCGACCCCGGGCGCCGGGCACAGGCCGGCCGCTGGTGTGCGCTGGTCACCCCCGTGCTCAAGGCGGCCTGGACCGACCAGGCCTTCCATGGCGCCAGCGCCTGCCTGCAGGTGTTCGGTGGCCACGGCTATGTGCGCGAATGGGGCATCGAGCAGGTGGTGCGGGATTCGCGCATCGCCATGATCTACGAGGGCACCAACGAGATCCAGGCCATCGACCTGCTGCTGCGCAAGACCCTGCCCGACGGCGGCCAGGCCCTGCTGGCGCTGCTCGACGAACTGCTGGCCGATCTCGGCGCGGGAGACAGCGCCGCCCGCGCCCGCACCGGTCTTCAGCAACTCGCCGCCTTCGTGCGCGATCGCCTGCTGCCGGGGGTGCATGCCGAGGGCGCCCCGGCCGACCTGGCCCACTGGCTGGCCGACGACTTCCTGCGCGCCGTGGCCATGGCGCTGATGGCCTGGGCCTGGTCCCGGATCGACGCCACCCCGGGCGCCGAGTCGCCACGCTGGCAGAATGCCCGCCAGGCGTTCTGGCGCTGGGTCTGGCCCGAGTTCGACATGCGCCTGTCCATGATGGGCGCCAGCCTGACCGACAAACCCCAGCCGCACTGACGTGTCCATCGCCAACAACCTCCGCCGGCCACGCGGACCGCGCAAGAATCCCGTGGCACCACCGCCGGAAGGCCCTCCGGCGGACCACGAGCCCCGCATCGACACCAGCTACCTGGAAACGCTGCTGGGCTACAACGCCCGGCGGGCGGCGCTGGCGGTGATCACGGTGTTCCTGCAACGCATGGCACCCTACGGCCTGCGGCCGGTGGATTTTTCCGTGCTGACCCTGATCGCCCACAACCCGGGCATCACCTCGCGCCAGTTGTGCACGGCGCTGGACATCCTGCCACCCAACCTGGTGGGCATGATCAAGTCGCTGGACCGGCGCGGCCTGATCGAGCGCAAGCCCCACCCCACCGACGGCCGTGCCCAGGGGCTGCACCTGTCGCCTGCGGGTATCAAGCTGCAGAAGGCCGCCCAGCGCACGGCCACACAGCTCGAATCCGACGTCGCCGGCCAGTTGAGCGACGAGGAACTCCAGACGCTCAAGACGCTGCTGCACCGCATTTACAAATAGGGTGGCGCGCCCGC
>NZ_JAQVEJ010000212.1 GCF_028698005.1 Hydrogenophaga sp. | reverse complement strand
CGCGCCTCGTTCATCTGCATCGCATACGCCTGCTCGCGTTGGCGGTAGCCGTCCATCAAGATCTGCAGTTTCAGCGCATCGGCCTGCATTTGCGCCTGCAAGCCCTGCAGCTCAAAGTGATAGCGCTGCATGATGCCTGATTCCTGATTGGTGTTGTTGCGAGCATTCTCAATCAATTTATCAATAGATTTCCGCCGCTCGTCCAGCACCAGCAGCACACTTTGACTCTGTTTCAGTGTTTGCAAACGCAAATTGCGTAACCCCGCACAGGCCTGATAATGTGCCGGATTAGCTTTATCATCACCACAATCCTGTAAGGTGCCCACAAATTTTTTCTTGTCCTCGTCGGTCAAACTGGTCAGGCTAGCAAAGTCAACATCCAGACGTTCTAGTTTCTCAAAGTCTTTGAGTTTATCAACCTCCTGTTTTCTAACATTATTAATGTTTTCCACTTCTTTCATCAGTTTATCATCGTAGACAGCCCATTGCCCAAATGAGCTGCCTGCCGATAAAAATAAAAATACCGCAATCATAGCGCGCATATTCACCCCTATTTGTCAGAATGTTTTCGTCAGTTCTCGTCCACTGCTTGTCCACCAATGAACACTACCAACGAGCCACCCGCGGCCTGACCACTCCGAAAAACCAACACTCATATGTTGATTTCCGGAATCCCAATACTGAGTAATTTTATTCTCTGGATTGCTTGGTTGAACTCCGACCGCCCGCGCTACAGCAGCATGATCCATTCCTTCTTGAATACGGTCATACGCCGCCCGCAAATCCACGTCATCATCGTCAGACGAGCCACCACCACCGCCGCCAATGCAGCCACTCAGGAAAACCGCCGCCACACCGGCCATGGCCGCTACACCCATGTGGCGGCGGGTCCATTTCTGTTCCTGAGCGGTGCTCTTTTTTATACCGTTTTTCATCATGATGAAGCTCTCCTGGAAAAGAAAGAATAAATAGCCAACTACCGCAACCAATCATCCACCCATACCCATGTCTCAGCCTTCACTCGCGTGAAGGCTAGGACATGAATACAAAACCCCGCTACGCCTTTTTCATCAAGCCATCGTCCGCCCCCCATGGCTGGGTTCCGATGGCTGCATGGCATAGGAATGGCCGATGCCCGGCTGGTACGGCTGGTACGGCTGCCGCTCTTTCGCCGCCGATGCCAACTCCAATTCCGCCGCCTCGCGCCAATGCGCCTGTTCGCTCTGCCCCAGTGCCTGCGTCACGTTGAATTCGCGCAGCGGCCCGTTGTGCTGCTGCATTGCAATCGTGCTGCCGTCCTTGCTCAGGTAAAAAGCCTGCACGTCACCACCCTGCCCCGCATGCCGCACCTGCTCCTTCACCGCCGCAGCGGCCAGGGTGTCCACCTGCTGCTCGCTCATGCCCAACTGGCGCAGATGCGACCCCAATTGCTCGCGGAACTGGCGGGCGCCGGATTCGTGCATGGGGTTGGGCTGGAAAGCCCGGTTTTGGCCGGGTATGCTGGCGTCCAACTGGTGGCGCAAGTCGTTGCCCTGGCCGATGGGGGCCTGGCGGTGGATCAGCTCGCGGGTGCGGCCCTGTTCGTCGGTGTGCAGCAGGTGCAGGTCGATGCGGTCGCGATCGCGCCCGGGGAAGTCGCGCTCGATCATCACGGCGGTGGCGTCCTTGCCGCTGGGCAGGGCGTAGTGCTTGCGCCAGACCGTACCTTCGGCACCCTCGAAGCGGTGCCAGCCGTCGTGCACGTGGGCTTCGGGCCGGGCGGCCGGGTCCAACTGGCGGGGCGCGTTCAGGCCCCGGCGGGGGTCGTGGGTGACGGGGTAGTCGGCCGCCTGGGCCACGCCTTCGGCCGCTCGGCTGCCCAGCGGCCACATGGCCCGGGCGATGGCGCTGCGGCTGGCCTGCATGGCTTCGTCCGTCTTGGGCAGGTCGCGCTCGTGGTAGATGGCGGCGGCGCCGTCGTGGCGCCTGTGGGGCGGCACATCGGCCAGGGGCACACCGCTTTGGCGGAACCATTCGGTGGAGGCTTCGAGCACGCGGGCGGAAATGCCCCGGTCGTAGCCGCCGCCGATGTTGCAGTGGTTGCCCATGACCTCGACGGTGCGCACTCCGGGGTGCGCGCCGTGATCGACGCCCTTGAACCATTCGCGGTATTCGTGCTGGGCGCGCACGACGGTGACGTTCTTCGATGCGGGCGAGAACGCCGCGTTGCCGTCGTAGCCGGTGGTGACGGGGTCGTAAACCATGGCGCCGGCCAGGCCGAGTTGGCCGGGGGGAACGAGTTGTTTGCCTGTCTTGGGGTCGGTCAGCCCATGCTCATAAAGCAATTGGCTGAACACCGCCGCCGTGCCGCCGCCCCGGCTGAAGCCGGTAGCCATGACTTGCAGGGAGGTGGCGGGGTCGGCTTGGGGGTTTTTCTCAAGCCAGACGAGGGCTTCCGTACGGAATTCCCTGTACGCTCTGTCCGCTGTATTGCGCATCTCCTCTGAGGGCAGCAACACATCGTGATAGCCCTTGGCGCCTGCATCCGTACCGACGCCGCGGTAGTAGGCCGACCTGAAGCTGTCGTTGCCCCGCATGTGCGGCGCCATCTGGTCGTGCAGGTCGGCCACATTGGTCTGGTGCGGGTTGCCGGACAGCTTGACGTTGTCCTTGTCGTTGTTGGTGCCGTCGAAGTGCGCGACGAAAACGAATTTCTCGCCGCTGCGGGCGTCCACCTGGGCCGCCGGCGCCTCGGCGATATGCCGGGCCTGCGCCGACATCTGCTCACGCTCGGCCGCGCTCAGGCGCTTGATGACCTCGGTCATGGCTGGCCGTCCTCTTTCTTCTTGGCCGCGTCGCGCTGCGCGCGCCACTTGACGTTGCCGCCGCGCACCTTGGGCGGGCTGTTGTCGGGGTACAGGGTCTTGACATCGAGGTAGTCCCAGCCATCCGGGCCATTGGCCGGTTTGCCCGGCGGCAGGTGGTTGCGCTTGCCCTCGATATCGCTATCCGGAATCAGGTAGACAAACAACTGGTTTTCATCGACCAGGAAATAAACCGTCTGACCGAACATGTCCTTGGGCGAGGGCAGGCGGCTCTTGAGGTCCACGCGGTCTTCGTACTCCTTGCCCGTGGCCTTGTCGCGCCATTTGACGTACAGGAAATCGCCCATGGGCATGGTGCCGCCGCCCTTGAAGCATTCGCCGCGCCGTGCCTGCCCGGTTTCCACTTCGTGCCGCGTGTGCTTGCCCAGCATCTCGCCATACAGGCAGTCGATCAGTTCAGTGCCAGGGCTGTCCAGGTTGTATTGGTAACCAAGGCTGTGAAAGACCATCCGATCTTCGCTGCAGGCATGTTGTGTGCTCATGACGAGACTCAGCAGGAAAATAGAGAACAGGCGGCGCATCGCGGTTTCCTTCACGTTGCTCAGTAATCGTCCCCGTGCTCGCACTCGGCCATGCCGTCGGACGCGTCCGGTTCGCCCTTGGTGCTCAGCGGCTGGCGGCCGCTGTTGGCGGCCCAGGTGCCCATGGATGGGCCGCCATGAACGCAGATGCGCTCGAACGCGGGGATCCACTTCCTGTTGAGGTACTGGCAGATCTGTGTCCAGGTGCCAGGGCCGGTGGGCGCCCAGCAGTGCGCGGGCACGCCGATGCCGCAAAACGAGAACACGTCCTGCTCGTAGGGGAAGTCTTCGGAGGTGTAGTACGCCCCGCCGGTCTGCCCATGCTCGTCCACGCCGCCGCATTTGGAAGCCCAGGCGCCGCCCGAGGCCAGCAGCAGCGCGGCGGCCAGGAGCGCGGTTTTCTTCAGGTGCCTGGTGGGTGTTGTCATGGTGGTGTGTCCTCCCCGTGGTGTCGGCCCGCGCTCAGGCATTCGCCGTTTCAGCGTGCCGCAGGAATTCGTGGTTGTTGGCCATGGCGGTGTCGCGCTGGCGCTTGAGGCCCTTGCGGCGGGCATGGAACTCGGGCAGCCAGGTGTCGGGCTGGCCGGGCGTGGGGTGGCCGG
>NZ_JAQVEJ010000211.1 GCF_028698005.1 Hydrogenophaga sp. | reverse complement strand
TGCGCACGTCGGGGTGCACGATGATGGGGTCGGCTTCCTTGTCCTTGGCCTTCACACCCGAGAGACTGCGCATCTGCAGGCGGTCCTTGGCGTAGGCCAGCGCGTTCTGGAAGGCCACTTCGGTCAGACCCAGCGACTGGTTGCCCACGCCCAGGCGCGCGGTGTTCATCATCACGAACATGGCGGCCAGGCCCTTGTTGGGTTCCCCCACCAGGGTGCCCACGGCGCCGTCTAGGCTGAGTTGGCAGGTGGCGTTGCCGTGGATGCCCATCTTGTGCTCCAGGCCGGTGCAGAAGATGGGGTTGCGTTCACCCAGCGAGCCGTCGGCGTTGACCTTGAACTTGGGCACGACGAACAGGCTGATGCCCTTGCTGCCCTTGGGCGCGTCGGGCAGGCGGGCCAGCACGAGGTGGACGATGTTCTCGGCCAGATCGTGCTCGCCGGCGCTGATGAAGATCTTGTTGCCGGTGATCTTGTAGGTGCCGTCGGCCTGCGGTTCGGCCTTGGTGCGCAGCAGACCCAGGTCGGTGCCGCAGTGGGGCTCGGTCAGGCACATGGTGCCGGTCCACTCGCCGCTCACCAGCTTGGGCAGGTAGGTCTTTTTCTGCTCGTCGGTGCCGTGCGCCAGCAGCGCCTCGTAGGCGCCGTGCGACAGGCCCGGGTACATGGTCCAGGCCTGGTTGGCGCTGTTGAGCATTTCGTACAGGCACTGGTTGAGCACGTGCGGCAGACCCTGGCCGCCGTATTCGGGGTCGCACGACAGCGCCGGCCAGCCGCCTTCGACGTACTTGGCGTAGGCGTCCTTGAAGCCCTTGGGCGTGGTGACCTCGTGGGTGCTCTGGTCGAGCTGGCAACCCTCGGTGTCGCCGCTGACGTTCAGCGGGAACGCCACGCCGGCCGCGAACTTGCCGGCTTCCTCCAGCACGGCGTTGATCGTGTCCGCGTCCGTCTCGACGTGCGCGGGCATGGCCTTGAACTCGGCTTCGACGTTGAAGACTTCGTGCAGCACGAACTGCATGTCACGCAGGGGCGGGTTATAGACGGGCATGGATGACTCCTGTTGTCGATGTGGCGAAGGGTGGAAACGGTTGCGGTATCAGGTGGTGGCGCTTTCGGCGCGCTTGCGGCGTGCCTTGGGTGCCGGCGTGGCCGGTACGGCCTGGGGGTTGCTGTTGCTTTCGATGATCCGTTCGAAGGCGGTGACCGCGCGGCGCAGAGAATCGGGCCGGTAGAGGAAGCGTGCCTCGTAGTGCAGCGCCAGGATCAGCGCGTGGATCTCGAAGGCCATCTGCGTCGCGTCGGTGTCGGGGCGCAGGTGGCCTTCCTCGATGGCCATGTCGATGGCGCGGCGCATGGCGGCCAGCCAGATGTTGACCGACTCCATCAGCGCGTCGCGCACGGGGCCTACGCGATCCTCGAACTCGATCGCGCCGCTGATGTAGATGCAGCCCGAGTCGATCTCGATCGAGGTGCGCTTCATCCAGTTGTTGAACAGCGCGCGCAGGCGCGGCAGGCCCCGGGGGGCCTGCAGGGCGGGGTAGAACACTTCCTGCTCGAAGCGCGTGTGGTACTCGTGCACCACCGAGATCTGCAGCTCCTCGCGCGAGCCGAAGTGGGCGAACACGCCCGACTTGCTCATGTGCATGACCTCGGCCAACGCGCCGATGGACAGGCCTTCAAGTCCCATCTGCGTGGCCAGGGACAGGGCGGCGTCGATGATGGCCGCCTTGGTCTGCTGGCCCTTCTGCTTGGGCTTGTCGCTGCTGCGGGAACGCTTGGCCGCGGTGCTGGGGCTCATGGTGGCGTTGTGGATGGTTCGTCGAAAACCCGCACTGTAACCCAAAAACGAACGTTCGTGCTTTTTTTGTGCGAAAGATGACGCCACAGCCGTGCAGGGAAGGTGTGCGCCTGTCCATCGACTCGCGCTGCGCAAGGCGGCTTGCCGCCCCGTGCGTTCGCTGACACCGCCTGCAGTTTCCAGCCCCTTGCAGCCGGTGATGATGGGCTGGGTTGTCTATCGGACCAAGGGCAGTCCACAATATCCGGGTTGGTGTCAACGGCGTCGGCAGCAGCAGCCCATGCTGCGTCTCGATCGCCATTCATACGAGGGTCACATGGACAGTCCCGCGGAACAACTTTCAGCCGAGCAGCTCAAGGTACTCGCCTCTCTGCCAGAAGGAAAGCCGGTCGTCATGCTCAACCTGCTGCGTTTCCGCGACGAAGCTGCCTACGGGGATCCCGCCGAGGCGTGCAGCGGGCGTGAGGCGTACAAGCGCTACTCGCAGACGTCGCTTCGGACCATTGCCGCCGTGGGAGGGAGCGTCATCTTCAGTGGCAAGGCGCATGAGTCGCTCATCGCGCCGTCCGGTGAGACCTGGCACCAGGTCTTTCTGGTTCGCTATCCGTCGGCTGCCGCCTTCCGCGCCATGCTGTCCATGCCCGAGTACCAGGCCTGTGTCCGCCACCGCACGGCGGCGCTAGATGACTCCCGGCTGACACCCATCACGCCGTATGAAGCATAGGGTTGCGGCCCCGGTTTGCTCGGGGACCGTTGGCCGGTGCCCTACTTGCGCGAGGCGAAGAAGCGCGAGGCGTTGACGGCGACGGCCAG
Source organism: Hydrogenophaga sp. (assembly GCF_028698005.1). Lineage (GTDB taxonomy): Bacteria > Pseudomonadota > Gammaproteobacteria > Burkholderiales > Burkholderiaceae_C > Hydrogenophaga. The sequence continues at coordinate 1,428 of NZ_JAQVEJ010000211.1, read as the reverse complement.
CTCGCTGGCGGTGGCCAGCAGTGAAGGCGCCATGTCGAGCAGGCGCTGCGTGTCCAGTCGCACCGAAGGGCCGGCGATGACCAGAATGCCGGCCACCGGCTCGCCCCGGCGCTGGATCGGGGCGGCGATGCCGCTCATCCAGGGGGTGAACATGTCCTGCACCAGCGCGAAGCCGCGCCGTCGGTGCGCCTTGAGCATTTTGAGCAGCGCCCCCATGCCCATCGGCGCATTGGGGCCGTAGTCCTCGGCACGCCCGAAGCCCTGACGGGCCACGATCTCCATGGCGCGGTCCTCGGGCAGGGTCATGAGCCAGGCGTGGCCGGCCGCGCTGCACGACAGGCGCAGGTCGGTGCCCATGTCGGGGTCGTACTTCAGGCCTGAGCGCGCGCCCTGGGCCTTGGCGACGAGGGTCAGGCGCTCGTCGTCGACGATGGCCAGGCGCACCAGCTCCTGCGTTTCGTCGGCCAGGCGCTCCAGCAGGGGCTGGGCGATGTCCACCACGCCGGTGCGGCTGAGGTAGCTCAGGCCCAGCGCGGCCAGACGCGTGGTCAGGGCGTAGTCGCCGTGATGCTGGCTCTGCCGCACGAAGCCGAAGCGGATGAGCTCGCCGAGCAGGCGGTGGCAGCCGCTGCGGGTCAGGCCCAGTTCGTCGGCAATCTGTGACAGCGACACCCCGTGCGGGTATCCGGCCAAATACTCGAGCAGGACGAGGGTTTTTTCGGTCGCGCCACTCATGTTGTCTCCCGGCAGGCCGTGTTCCGGCGGGTTAAAAAACTGAATTCAGTTCAGTTTTTGAACAATATACAGAAATTTTCGACAGCAGCGGAGCGCGTTTCTAAGATCGTCCCCGCACAGCACACGATGCATTTGGCTGTGCGGTTCCATCACATCAAGGAGACAAGACATGCCCGCCGTCAAGGACAGCGCATCCCTGCGCCAACGTCAACCGAAAAGCCTGGGGCGCCGCCTCGCCATCGCCGCCATCGCGGCCGTTCTGCCGCTGGCGGCCAGCCTGCCCGCCTCGGCGCAGGACGTCAAGAACCGCACCCTGAAGTTCGCCTTCAGCCTGGCCAAGGACCACCCGCTGGGCCTGGGCGCGCAGAAGTTCGCCGATCTGGTGGCCGAAAAGAGCGGCGGCAAGATCAAGGTGAACCTGTTCCCCAACGCCGTGCTCGGTGGCGACCCGCAGAACCTGTCGGCCGTGCGCGGCGGTACGCTGGACTTCACCTCCATGGCCACCGGCCTGCTGGCCGGCATCGACAAGCAGTTCATGGTGTTCGACTTCCCGTTCCTGTTCAACAGCGCGGAAGAGGCCTATGCGCTGTCGGACGGCCCGGTGGGCACACGCCTGATGGACGGCCTGCAGGCACACGGTCTGGTGGGCCTGGGCATCTGGGACCTGGGCTTCCGGCACATGACCAACAGCAA
>NZ_JAQVEJ010000210.1 GCF_028698005.1 Hydrogenophaga sp. | reverse complement strand
GGACGACGCCGTGCTGCGCGCCTTGGCGGCGCGCCAGCACCTGCTGCTACAGGCGCTGGAGGGTCGCGGCCACGCCGCCCTGGGTCCGATCGAGCTGGGTCAGCCTGATATCCGCCGCTGGCGCGAGGAGGCCCTGCCCGAGGCCATCGCCCAGGCCCGCGCCCACCCCGAGTGGTCGAGCCTGGCCGGCGATGGCCGACACTGGCGTGACGACGATGCCCGTGCCGGCGCGATCAGCGCGCTGGCGCGGGACTTTGCCCGTGCGTCGGCCGGGCCTCACTGAGTCATCAGGAAATAGGCCGTGGTGACGGCCACCTGCTGTTCGTCGCGGAAATCGGGGGTGGTCGTGCCGTAGGCCATGCGGTCGTCCAGGGGCCAGATCTGGCCGGTCGTCACGAGGTGATCGCCGGCATAGAGGACATCGCGCAGACGCCCGAAACGGGCATCTGCGCGGCCGTCGATCTGCTGGTCGAGCATGGCCGCCAGCGAGTAGGTGACGCCCTTGAGCACCATCACATTGCGTGGCAGCTGCACATAGGTGCCCACCGAATCGCCAGCCTCGGCCCAGGTCACGTTCCGGAAGCACACCTGCACTTCCTGCGGGTTGCCGTTGCTGTCCAGGTAGACCTGACGGTCGGGCTGCCCTTCGGCACGCCCCTCGGGCAGCCGGATGCCGGACGCCAGGAACGCGTTGATCATGGGGGTGCCGCACAGCTCGGTGCTCCCCCCATTGACCTTGCCGCTCGGGTCGGCGGGGTCATCGCCCGGCGGGTGACGGGTGATCTGGGCGCTGAGAAAGGCTTCGTAGGCGAGCTGCCAGCCCTGCACGAAGTCGGTGGACAGGCGCTGGTTGGCGGCGGCCCGCTGCAGGTCGCGCCCCACGGCCACGGCACCCAGCAGCAGCCCGATCACCAGCAAGGTGATGCCCAGCTCCAGCAGGGTGAAACCGCGCTGGGCGCGCCGCCCGGACAGGCTTGCGCGGGCCACTGCCACGCGGCGAGAGGATGTGTGCACGGGAAAGGACATGGGGTTCACCTCGTGGTCAGTAACCGATGGCATCGGCTTTCAGGGCGTTTTCATTGACGGAGACCGCCAGGTTGGTCATCGCGGTGGTGCGGGAAGCGAAGTCGCTCCAGACGTCGTAGGCCTCCTCCCGCGAGAGTATGGCCATGGTCTCGGCGGCAATCGCCACCACGTCGGCGGCAATCGCCGCCGCGATACCAGCGGCCGCCAGCCCGATCTGGAACGAGCGGGCACCGGCACTCATGGTCGTGTCCGCGGTGGCAGACACCATTTCCTTGGCGGCGTCCAGCGAGGCCGACACCGCACTGGCGAGGCCGGCCGTCGCCGCGGCAATGCCGGCATCGCCCAGCTTCACGGCCACATCGAGCTGGTCCCGGTAGTCGTAGAACGACCGCTCCATCACCAGCGCCCCGGTGCCGGCGTTGACGTGGGCATGCGAGATGGCCGCCAGGGCCGCGCCGCAGTGCAGGACCGCGAACAGTTCGGCGTGGCTGACGGCCAGCACCAGGTCGTCGTAGCCGTGCATCACCGTCTGGGCGGCGGCAAAGGTCGGGGTGTCATTGCTGGCCGAGGCGTTCTCTCCGTCAAAAGGCTGGCCGTCGCCATCGGCATCGAGCAGCCCGGGTGCGGCGATCACGAAGGCCATGGCACGGCGCGAGCCGGTGGTACCCAGTGCCCGCACGGCCAGCGTGCCGGGAGGCGCCACATACGCGCTGCCCTTTCGGTCGTTCAGGGCCAGGCAAATGTCGATCAGACTGGTGGCCCGGGGCACGGGCGTGGTCAGGCACGGTGTTGGATTCGACGCATTGCAGGCCGCATCGAGCGGGGACGTCGCGCCGTCCGACCCATTGAGTGGGAACGCCACGTCCGATCGCGTGGCCCCCAGTTGCGCTTCGACCGTCTGCGGCAATGGCGGCAGATTGGGATTGGGCGCGTTGCTGTTCGAAGGCGTCGGGAAGGGTGTAGGCACGCGCAGCGGGTTCATGCGGTCCATCCGCATGGTCAGGTCCCGGTTGTCCTGCGCCTCGGCCGATGTCTCGCGGTACACGCCATAGCGCAACTGCCCCGCCTCGGGACGCGGCAGACCCAGGGTGCGCCAGGGCAGGTAGCCCACCTGGCCCTGGTCGCAGTCCTCGGCACCCGCCGTGTCCGCCGCCGGGCAGGGAAGCCGGTGGTGGGCCTGCACAAAGCCCAGCACCGCGTCGCGCGACTGGTCCTGCGCATCCATCTGGCGGACCGCCACGCGCTGGCGCGCGGACTGCTGCCAGAACACCACCGCGGCCAGCAACACCAGTCCCAGCGCCAGCAGGGCGACCGAGATTTCAACCAGGGTGAACCCCGTTTCGTGCCGCTTCATGGGTTCAGCCCTTTCTCGTCCAGCGCAATGGCATGGCGTAGGGCATCAGCCAGGGCGCCATAGACCTGTTCGGCATACACGTTCGAGTCGGCCAGTTTCTGCTGGGCATCGGCGTATCCCTCCTTCGCCTCCACCAGATCGATGATGGACAGCACCAGGTCCGCTGCGGCCACGATCGCGTTGGCGGCGGCAACGGCGATGTTGAAGGCGGTCACGCCTTCGGTGTTGGCGGCCGAGGCAATGCTGATCAGGGAACTGGCCGTACCCAGCGCCAGCCCCATGGCCGACAAGGTCACGGCGGCGATCGCACCTTGCACGGCAGAATGGGCCTGCCCGACATCGAACAGCCGCAGCGACCAGTACGCCTGCATGACGCGCGCGTTGTCATAGGCGGCGTAGGCCCCCTGGGCCGCGGCCTGCATGGCGGACAGTCTGGCCACGCAGCCGATGCGGCCCGCCAGATCGGCCGGGCCCACGGCCAGCGCGAGGTCATCGAAATCCACCGCCTGTGCACGGCCAGGCATGTCGAACGGGAGGGTGCCACCGCCGGTGGCATTGTTGCCATCGAACTGGCCGTTTTCCCCCGGGTGCACGATCACGAACGCCACGGCCATCGCATCCGCCGTGTCGCGGCCCACACGCAAGGATCCCGCCGCCATCGGGTTCGCGGCATAGCGCCGGAGTACATGGCACCAGTCCAGGCCATTGACGATACTGCGCCGGCTGTTGGCCACCGCGATCAGTGCCTGCACCGCATCGGCGGCCGCCTTGGCACCGGCCGGCACGGTGCCGACAAAACCCGACGCGCCGGTCTCGGAAACGCTGGGCAAGCCTGAGGGAACGGTCAGGTCATCCAGGTTGAGGTCAGCGAAATTGGGCAGGACGGGCACACCGCTGAAATCGATGTTCAGGTCCGGTGACACCCACGGCTTCCGTTCCGGCTCCGATGCCAGCGGCGATGGAGCGACAGCCAGATCCACACCGCCCCCCCGGTTGACGCCGTACCGCAGCCTGCTGAAAGAGCTGTCAAGCCCCAGGTCACGCCAGGGAAGCGCCCCGGTGCTGTTGCTGCCGCCGCAGCTCTCGCCCCCCTGGAAAGCGGACGAGGCCGGACACGGCAGGCGGTGATGGGCCAGCACGAAGCCCTCCACCGCGGCCTCTGCCTCGTCGAGCTGGCGCTGGATCTCGATCCGGGTCATGGGCGCCCGGCTGTCGGCCACCCAGCGCCAGATGAAGATGCCGATGATCCCGATGATGACCAGGGCAACACTCAACTCGATGAGCGAGAAGCCGCCTTGTCTGCGGTGGGTCTGCGCGCTCATCGGGTGCCTCCCTTGCGGTCCACGTTGATCAGGATCTGTTCCGCGACGGACGGCGGCATGGGACCGACACCGCCGTTGGACGTGATGTTGCAGGTGGGCACCTTCTCGGCCTCTTCCTTCACCTTGTCGCGGTTGGCGATCGCGTCATCCACCCGGTCCTCGGCGGGTTCCCGCTGGAGCTCCAGGGCGTCGATTTCGCGCTGCAGCTTGCCCGGTCGCAGGAAGAGACTGTCGTCAGCCGGACGGTTCCAGCCGTAGGTGTCACCCGTACCTCCCATCAGTGTGGCCATCACCGACAGCACGTCGTTACGGACGTTGTAGATGGTGTGCGCGATATCGTCGTCCAACAGGGTGT
>NZ_JAQVEJ010000209.1 GCF_028698005.1 Hydrogenophaga sp. | reverse complement strand
CCCGTGCGCAACGACGTGGCCTCGGTCACGGTGTTGGCGCGCCAGTGCATGCACGCCGATGCCTGGGCCACGGCCCTGCTGGTGGCCGGCCCCGGCGAGGGGCTGGCGCTGGCCCAGCGCGTCGGGCTGGAGGCGCTGTGGCTGTTGCGCCGCGAGGGCGGATTGACCGGGCTGGGGCTGGGCCGTTTCGGCACCACCGGGGCGGCTTGAACCGCCCCCGCCCCCGCCCGTGCCCGCTCAGCCGACGTGGCTGGCCGCTGCCAGGGCCGTCATGTTCAGCACCCGGCGGACGGTGGCCGCGGGCGTGAGGATGTAGGCCGGGCGGGACACCCCCATGAGGATCGGGCCCACGGTCACACCGCTGCTGCTGGTTTCCTTGAGCACGTTGTAGAGGATGTTGGCCGCATCCAGGTTCGGGCAGATCAGCAGGTTGGCCGAGCCGCTCAGTGTCGAGTCGGGCAGGTAGGCGTTGCGGATCTCGGGCTTGAGAGCCGCGTCGCCATGCAGTTCACCGTCGCACTCGATGTCCGGGTGGGCGGCGACAAACAGGTCGCGGGCCTGGCGCATCTTCTTCGCGGACGCGCGCTTGGACGAACCGAAGCTGGAGTGCGAGAGGAAGGCGACCTTGGGCACGATGCCGAAGCGCTGCACCTGCTGGGCCGCCATGAAGGCGATTTCGGCCAGCTGCTCGGCGCCCGGGTCCTCGTTGACGTAGGTGTCGGCGATGAAGATCGGGCCACGGTGGTTGGCCATCAGCGCGTTGACCGCGGCGTAGTTGATCACCCCCGGCTGCTTGCCCAGGACGCTGTCGATGCGTTCCAGGTGCGTGTTGTAGTTGCCCACCAGTCCGCAGATCAGCGCGTCGGCATCACCAAGCGCGACCATGAGCGAGCCGATGACGGTGTTGGAGCGGCGCACCGCGGCCTTGGAAACCTCGGGCGTGGCACCGTCGCGCGCCATCAGCTTGTGGTAGTGCTCCCAGTACTGGCGGAAGCGCGGATCGTCCTCGGGGTTGACGTTCTCCACGTCCACACCCAGGCGCAGGCGCAGGCCGGCCTTGGCGATGCGCGCCTCGATGACGGCCGGCCGGCCGATCAGGATCGGGGTGGCCAGACCGTCGTCGATCGCCATCTGGGCGGCACGCAGTGCGCGCTCGTCTTCGCCGTCGGCAAAGGCCACGCGCTTGTTGGCCGCCGGCACGGCCTTGGCCGCGTTGAAAATCGGGCGCATCAGGATGCCCGTTTGCGTCACGAAGCGGGCCAGGCTCTCCTTGTAGGCGGCCATGTCGGCGATGGGCCGGGAGGCGACGCCGGAGTCGGCGGCGGCCTGTGCCACGGCCGGCGCGATCTTGAGAATCAGGCGCGTGTCGAACGGGGTCGGGATCAGGTACTCGGGGCCGAAGGTGAGGTCCTGGCCGACGTAGGCCGATGCCACCTCGTCACTGATCTCGCTCTTGGCCAGGTCGGCGATCTGGCGCACGCAGGCCAGCTTCATTTCTTCGGTGATCTTGGTCGCGCCGCAGTCGAGTGCGCCGCGGAAGATGTAGGGGAAGCACAGGACGTTGTTGACCTGGTTCGGGTAGTCGGAGCGGCCCGTGGCGATGATGCAGTCCGGGCGCGCGGCCTTGGCCACCTCGGGGCGGATTTCGGGTTCGGGGTTGGCCAGCGCCAGGATGATGGGCTTGTCGGCCATGGTCCTGACCATCTCGGCCGTGAGCACGCCCGGGGCCGAACAGCCCAGGAACACGTCGGCGCCGTTCACGGCATCGGCGAGGGTGCGCGCCTCGGTCTTCTGCGCGTACTGCGCCTTGGACTCGTCGTAGCCGCCCGGGCGGCCTTCGTAGATCACGCCCTTGGAGTCGCACATGAAGACGTTCTCGCGCCGGATGCCCAGGCCCACCATCACGCCCACGCAGGCGATGGCGGCGGCGCCCGCGCCGGAGACGGCGACCTTGACGTCCTCGATCTTCTTGCCGACCAGCTCCAGCCCGTTGAGCAGGGCGGCGCTGGAGATGATGGCGGTGCCGTGCTGGTCGTCGTGGAACACCGGGATGTTCATGCGCTCGCGCAGCTTCTTCTCGATGTAGAAGCACTCGGGCGCCTTGATGTCCTCCAGGTTGACGCCGCCGAGCGTGGGCTCCAGCGCCGCGATGATCTCGACCAGCTTGTCCGGGTCGCGCTCGGCCAGCTCGATGTCGAACACGTCCACGCCGGCGAACTTCTTGAACAGGCAGCCCTTGCCCTCCATCACCGGTTTGCCGGCCAGTGGCCCGATGTCGCCCAGGCCCAGCACGGCGGTGCCATTGGTGATCACGCCCACCAGGTTGCCGCGCGCGGTGTACTCGGCGGCCAGGGTCGGATCGGCCTGGATGTCCAGGCAGGGGTAGGCCACGCCGGGCGAGTACGCCAGCGACAGGTCGCGCTGGTTCGACAGGGGCTTGGTCGGTGTGACAGCGATCTTGCCCTTGTAGGGGGAGCGATGGTATTCGCGTGCGGCGTCGCGCAGGGCTTGTTCGGCGGGGGTCATGTGTTCTCCAGATACTGCCCGCCCCAAAAAAAGGCGGGCGATTATTGTGGCACGTCTGACTGCCCCCGCCCTTACAGGTCGTGGAGGATGTCCAGCAGCGTGCGCGCGATGACCTGGGTGGCGCGGCGCAAATCCTCGAGCACCAGGTGCTCGTCGGCCCGCTTGGCGTTCGATTCGCGCACCGTGCGGGGCCCCGCGCCGTAGATCACGCCGGGGATGCCGCGCTCCGCGTACAGACGCACATCGGTGTACAGGGGCGTGCCCACGGCCGGGATCGGCGCACCGAACCGCTCCTGTCCGTGTCGCTGGATGGCCTGCACCAGCGGCCGGTTGCCGGGCAGTGGCTGCATGGCGCGCGCCAGCAGGATGCGCCGGACGTCGACGTGCACGCTGCGACCGCCGCGTGGCGGGTCGAAGCTGGCGGCGGCGGCTTCGATCGTGCGGCGCAGGGCGGCCTCGACCTCGGCCGGGTCTTCCTCGGGGATCATGCGCCGGTCCAGCTTGAGCACCACCTTGCCCGGCACGACGTTGGTGTTGGTGCCGCCCTGGATCAGGCCGACGTTGAGGTAGGGGTGGCTGATGCCCTCGACGCCGGAGGTGACTTTCAGGTAGTCGCGGTTGAGCGCGTACAGCGCACCCAGGATGTGGTGGGCCGCCTGCAGCGCATCGGTGCCGCTGTCGGGGATGGCGGCGTGCGCCATGTCGCCATGCACTGTCACCTCCAGTTGCAGACAGCCGTTGTGCGCCACCACGACCTGGTAGCTGAAGCCGGCGGCGATCATCAGGTCGGGATTCGTCAGACCATGGGCCAGCAGCCAGCCCGGGCCGAGCTCGCCGCCGAACTCCTCGTCGTAGGTCACGTGCAGTTCCACGCCGCCCTTGAGCGGTGCGCCCAGCGCCTCCAGCGCCCGGATGGCGAAGGTGAAGGTGGCGATGTCGCTCTTGCTCACGGCCGATGCGCGGCCATAGAGCCTGCCGTCCTCGATCTCGCCGCCATAGGGGTCGTGCGTCCAGCCCTCGCCGGGCGGCACCACGTCGCCGTGCGCGTTCAGGGCGATGGTCGGGCCGCCAGCGGCGTAGCGGCGGCGCACGATCAGGTTGGTGATGCTTTGCAGGCCGGCGGCCCGGACCTCGTCGTCGGGCACCGGGTGCGACTCGGCCGGCAGGCCCATCTGCGCGAGCAGCGCGGCCGTGCGGTCGGCGTGCGGGGCGTTGTTGCCGGGTGGGGTGTCGGTGGGTACGCGCACCAGCTCCTGCAGGAAGCGCACCTGCTCGTCGAAATGCTGGTCGATCCAGGCGTCAAGTTTTTGTTGGGGCGTGGTCATGGGGGTTCAGTCCTTGTCCTCGGCAAGTTGCTCAAGCACGTGGCCGAAAGCGCGCACGGCCAGGTCCATGTCGTCGGCGGTGCTCGATTCGAGCGGGTTGTGGCTGATGCCGCCGTTCTCGCCGCGCACGAACAGCATCGCCTGCGGCATGATCTCGTGCAGCTTCATGGCGTCGTGGCCGGCACCGCTGGGCATGCGGTGCACGGGAACACCCAGCGCCTGCACGGCGCGCTCCCAGCGTGCCT
>NZ_JAQVEJ010000208.1 GCF_028698005.1 Hydrogenophaga sp. | reverse complement strand
TGGGCCCGCATGCGCGCCCGCGCCAGCGGCGAGGTGCCGGTCATCATCCGGGTTTCCTCGTGCACCCCGCCCAGACCGCGCGCGTCCGTCATGCCGGAGCGGGATGGCAGTCCGGCGCCGGGATGGTTGCCGCCGGCCGCGCGCCCCGCCCGGGAACCGGCCGGACCCCGGCCGTCGCCGGGCGCATCCGCGGCCTGGTCGTCAGCGACCGGCGAACGCGGGTCGCTGCGCGCACCAGGCGCCCGGCGCACCAAGGCGTTCAGATCGATCTGCTTCATCACCCCGCTGGCGATGAGGAACTGGTTGGTGGCCTTGTAGGCCTCGTGCATGTGCTGTGCCAACAGCGGAGCCACCGCGTCCTGCACCATCTGCCAGGCTTCGCGCGACAGCGCCACTTCCAGCCACTGGTCCACCAGAACACGGGTGGTCACGTCGGGCAGGAGCACGTCGCCCCGGGGCATTTCCTGCAACTGCTCCAGGGACTGGATGCGCAGACGCAGCTCGTTGAGCTCGGTGGACGCCAGGTCGAGCACGCGCAAAGCCAGGCGCGATGCCAGGATCTGGTTGTCCATGACGCCCTCGGCCAGCAGCTCCAGCCGGCCGCCCTGGCGGGCGGCCGTGTCGGCGGCCTTGACGCGCTGGGGCGGCAACAGGCTGCGCTGCAAGGCCCGCCGGCAGTTGTCCACCCAGGTCGTGTGGGCCGCCAGAAAGGCCTGGTAGGCATCGCGGCGGTCCTGACGCTCCCGGCTGGAACCGGGTTCGTCCATCAGCGCCAGCAGGCGCGTCTGGCAAGCCTGCCCGATCTCGGGCAATACCCTGCTGACGTGAACCACAAACCGTTCACGCGCCTGCCTACCCAGAGAAGACACCTGCGGGCTCGTTGAAGACGCCATTCGATCAGTATGACATGAAAGCCAGGGCCGCCATCCGGCGGGCGGGCGCGTCGCGCCACCCACCCGCCACGGTGTCGCCCTTACACGACGGCGCCGGCGTTCGGGTCGTTCGGGTCACCGTCCTTGCGGGTGGTCTTGACCAGATCTTCGCGCTTGACCCCCATCCACATGACCAGCGCGCCGCCCACGAAGACCGACGAGTAGATGCCGAAGACGATGCCGATGGTCAGCGCCAGCGCGAAGTAGTGCAGCGTCGGGCCGCCGAAGAAGAACATCGACAGCACCACGGCCTCGGTCGAGGCGTGGGTGATGATGGTGCGGCTCATCGTGCTGGTGATGGCGTGGTCGATCACCTGCGGCGTGTCCATCTTGCGGAACTTGCGGAACGCCTCGCGGATACGGTCGAAGATCACCACGGATTCGTTGACCGAATACCCCAGCACGGCCAGCACCGCCGCCAGCACCGCGAGCGAGAACTCCCACTGGAAGAAGGCGAAGAAGCCCAGGATGATCACCACGTCGTGCAGGTTGGCCAGGATGCCGGCGATGCCGAACTTCCACTCGAAGCGCAGGCCCAGGTAGGCCGAAATGCCCACCACCACCACGGCCAGCGCCAGCAGGCCGTTGTGCACCAGTTCCTCGCCCACCTGCGGCCCGACGAACTCGGTGCGTTGCAGCACCACGTCCGGCTGGTCGGCCTTGAGCGCGGCCAGTACCTGCTCGCTTTGCTGGGCCGATGTCTGCCCCTCGCGCGGGGGCAGGCGGATCATGACGTCCTGCGAGGTGCCGAAGTTCTGCACCTGCGTGTCGTCGGCATAGCCCAGACCGGTGACGATGGCGCGCACCTTGCCCAGATCGGCCGGCTGCGAATAGCTGACCTCCACCACCGTGCCGCCCGTGAACTCCACCGACAGGTGCAGGCCCCGGGTCACGAGAAAGAACACCGCCAGCGCGAACGTGACCAGCGAGATCACGTTCAGCACCAGGGCGTGCTTCATGAAGGGGATGTCCTTCTTGATGCGGAAAAACTCCATGACGGGCTCCCCTTATTCCTTGTCCGACGCCGGCGCCGTGCCGGCCACGCTGACCCCCGTCGTGTCCGGCCGCCACACCTGGCCGATCGACACGCTCTTGAGCTTTTTCTGGCGCCCGTACCACAGGTTCACCAGGCCGCGCATGAAGAACACGGCCGAGAACATCGAGGTCAGGATGCCCAGTGCGTGCACCACCGCGAAGCCGCGCACCGGCCCGGAGCCGAACATCAGCAGGGCCAGCGCCGCGATCAGCGTCGTCACGTTGGAGTCCAGGATGGTCGCCCAGGCGCGCTCGAAACCGGCATGGATGGCCGCCTGCGGCGAGGCACCGGCACGCAGCTCTTCGCGGATGCGCTCGTTGATCAGCACGTTGGAGTCGATGGCCATGCCCAGCGCCAGCGCCAGCGCCGCGATGCCCGGCAGCGTCAGGGTGGCCTGCAGCAGCGACAGCAGGGCCACCAGCAGCACCAGGTTCACCGTCAGGGCGATGCTGGAAAACACGCCGAACAGCATGTAGTAGACACACATGAAGCCGACGATCACCAGAAAACCCCAGACCACGCTGTTGAAGCCGCGCTGGATGTTCTCGGCACCCAGGCTCGGCCCGATGGTGCGCTCCTCGATGATTTCCATCGGTGCGGCCAGCGAGCCGGCACGCAGCAGCAGGGCCGTGTCATTGGCCTCGACGGTGGTCATGGCGCCCGAGATCTGCACGCGCCCGCCACCGATCTCGGAGCGGATCACCGGTGCCGTCACGACCTCGCCCTGACCCTTCTCGAACAGGATGATGGCCATGCGCTTGCCGATGTTCTCACGCGTGATGTCGCGGAACACGCGCGAGCCCTTGCCATCGAGCGTCAGGTGCACGGCCGGCTGCTGCGTGTCGTCGAAACCGGCCTGGGCATCGGTCAGGTTCTCGCCCGTGAGCAGGACCTCGCGCTTGACGATCACGGCCTGGCCGTTGCGCTCCAGGTAGCGCTCGGAACCGAAGGGCACGGGGCCGGTGCCGCGCTCGGCCGCGCGGCCCTCGGCGCTCTCGTCCACCAGGCGCAGCTCCAGCGTGGCGGTGCGGCCCAGGATGTCCTTGGCCTTGGCGGTGTCCTGCACGCCCGGCAGTTGCACCACGATGCGGTTGGCGCCCTGCTGCTGGATCACCGGCTCGGCCACGCCCAGCTCGTTGATCCGGTTGTGCAGGGTGGTCATGTTCTGCTTGAGCGCCTGCTCCTGCACCGTGCGGATGGTCTCGGGCCGGATGGTCAGCACCAGCCGGCCCGAGGCCGCGCTGGCACCCTCGGCGGCCTGCAGATCCGGGAACTGGCTGCGCACCAGGTCGCGGATGGTGTCAAAGTTGGCTTCGTCGCTGGTCCGGACCTCGACCGCGTTGCCACTGCGGTTGATACCGCCGTGGCGGATGCCCTTTTCGCGCAACACGCTGCGCAGGTCGGTCGCCAGCACGTCGGCGCGGCGCTGCAGCGCCGCCGCCATGTCCACTTCCAGCAGGAAATGCACGCCACCGCGCAAATCCAGCCCCAGGTACATGGGCGCCGCGCCCAGGCTTGCCAGCCAGGCCGGGGTGCGCGGAAGCAGGTTCAGTGCCACCACGTGCGTCGGCACGGCCGGGTCGGGATTGAAGACGCGCTCGAGCACATCGCGCGCCTTCAGTTGCTCATCGGTGGTCTCGAAGCGCGCCTTGACCGAATTGCCGTCGAACTGCACCAGCGAAGGCTGGAGCCCCGCCTCGGCAAGCGCGGCCTCCACCCGGGCCGTCGTCCCGTTGTCCACCTTCACCGTGGCCTTGCCCGATGACACCTGCACGGCAGGCGACTCGCCGAACAGGTTCGGCAACGAATAGATCAGGCCGATCAGCAGCGCCACCACGATGATGGCGTACTTCCACAGCGGATATCGGTTCATAAGCGTGGCCTAGGCTAGGCGAAAAAGCGAATCGGGGGCACAACGGATATTCGGCATGGGGCACCACGGAACCGGCTCCGCCGGGCCGTCGGTGCCGTCCCCCCTCGAAGCGCCGAAGGCACGCGACGGAGGGGGGAAGCCGCGTCAGCGGCGCAGGGGGGTGTTACTTCAGCGTTCCCTTGGGCAGCACCTGCACCACGGCGGTCCGCTGCATCTGGACTTCCACGCCGTCGGCCAGTTCGACACCGATGTAGG
>NZ_JAQVEJ010000052.1 GCF_028698005.1 Hydrogenophaga sp. | reverse complement strand
TCGACCTCCTTGGCATTGGCCAGCGCCGTGTTCACGCGCGCCAGCAGATCGTCCACACGGCCGATGAGCTTTTGCGCACCCAGGGCACGCCAGTAGCTGTTGCGCACGTCCTGCAGCACGTTCTGCACCACCTTGCGGCGGCGCTCCTCGGCCATCAGCACCTGGTCGGCCTTCTGCTGCGCGCGGTAGTACGAGACGCCGAAGTCCAGCGCATTCCACGAGAAGTTCAGGTTGGCCAGCGTGCGCTCGCGCTCTTGCGAGGTGGACGGGCGCAGCGATTCCTCGCGGTCGATGATGCCGATGGAGCTGCCGCCCGAGTCGTTGTTGCGGTACACGTAGCCGGCGCCGGCCACCAGGCGCGGCAGCATCTCGTGCGAGGACACATCGTGCAGGCTGCGCGAGAGCGCGCTTTCCATCAGCTTGAGGCGGTAGTCGAGGTTGTACTTGAGCGCGCGCGCGGCCGCCTCGTGGAAGGTCAGCGGCGCCGCGATCGGCTCCTGGTCGGCGTACATCTGCACCCGGTCCTGCGCGGCGCGGTCGCGGATCTCGTCGGCCTCGTAGGGCACCGGCGCCAGCGAGCCGCAGCCGGCCAGGAACAGGGCGGCCGACAGCGCGAGCATGCGCGGGCGGACCAGGAACTCGGTGGCGGAACGAAGTTTGTGGTTGGTGTTCTGCATGGTCATTTCTCGTTTCTGGTTGAGACAAGTTCAAACACGGGCTGCGGACATGGGCAGTCGTCCCGCCCCTCCCCTCAACTGATCGGCGAAAGAAGGCGCCATGCGCGCCGCCTGGGCAGGCGCATGGTCGGCGCCTTCTTCCGCCACCCCGGCATCGGCCGGCACGAAGGCCGCCGTCGCCGGCATCGCGGCGGCATCGGCCGCCGAGGTCTTCTGCGGCTCGGGCGCCGGCCTGGCCGCGTCGCCCTGACCCTGGCCTTGGCCCTGTGGCGCCGGTTGATGGACGAGGCGGCCGGCATCGGGCTGGTGCAGTTCGGGCGCCGCCAGATCATGGTCGGCGCCGAGCGACACCCGGCTCAGGCGGCCCTGCACCAGGCTGTGCATGAAGTCGGCCAGGCTCTGCGAGCCGCGCACCGCGTGCTGCACGAACAGCGCCGGGTCCATGCCCAGGTCCATGCCCGGCACGCGCACGCCGCTGTCGTAGGGCCGCGCCAGGTCGATACGGCTGCTGGCGCGGGCATCGCCCAGCACGCGCTCGGCCTGCGACGCCACCACCGCATCGTGCACGTAGGTGATCGGCTCGAACGGGATGTCCACGCGCGGCAGGCCGTGGCCCCACGCATCGGGGGAGTACGGCCCCGGCCACAGGCCAGGCCCGGACGCACCCGGTCGGTCGGGCGGCAAGCCCTGAGGCCCCGTGGGCTGGCCAGGCAGCACCTGCACCGTCACCGTGGTGGTCTCGGTCACGCCGCCACTGGTCACCGTGTAGGTGAAGGTGTCGGTGCCCGTGAAACCCGGGTTCGGCGTGTAGGTGATGCTGCCGTCGGGGTTGATCGTCACCGTGCCATTGGCCGGCGGCGTCGTGCCCGTGACCCTGGGGTTCTTGCCCTCGAAGTCGTCGTTGTCCAGCACCGGGATCGTCACCGGCTTGCCCGGCTCGGTGGTGGCGGTGTCGGGCACGATGTCGGGCACCGGCGTGACGGTGATGCGCAGCACCGCCGTGGCCGTGCCGCCCTCGCCATCACTGATGGTGTAGGTCACCGGCGGCACGCGGCCGTGCCAGTCGGGCTTGGGCGTGAAGGTGTAGCTGCCGTCCTCCCTGAACACCAGCCGGCCCTCGTTCAAGGTGATGGTGTGCGAGGGCGTGCCCGGCCCGAAGGTGTAGGTGCGGCCGTTGACGACGATCTCCGTCACCGTGAGGTCGTCGCCATCGGGATCGCCATCGGGCACGTCGCCCCGGCCGCCGCCCCCGATCACGTTGCCGCTCACCGGCGTGTCCTCGCGCGTGGTGCGGGTGTCGTCATGCGCCACCGGCGGCGGGTTGGTCACCGTGTAGGTAAAGGTCTGCGAGGCGGTCTGGCCGTGCGGATCGGTCACCGTCACCGTCACCTCATACACGCCTGGCGTACCCGTGTTGCCGCCCTGCGAGGCGCTGTTGTCCAGCGTGCCGGTGATCACGCCCGTGTTCGGGTCGATCGTCAGGCCCGGCGGCAGGTCGGTGGCCTCGTAGGTGAGCGGGTCGCCGTCGATGTCGACAAATCCGCCGGAGGTGGGGATGTTGATGCCGCCCTCGCCGTCCACACCCACCTGCGGCGGCAACGAAGCGACCGGGTCCGGGATGTTGTTGATGTGGATGGTCAGCGTGGCGGTAGATGGATCGCCGTCGGCATCCTCCACCGTGTAGGTGAACACGTCCACCGGGTTGGGATCGGTGATGCCGGCGTTGGCCTCATAGGTGTAGCTGCCGTCGGCATTGAGCGTGAGCGTGCCGTAGGTGCCCACGATCGGGACGCCGACACCTCCGGACGGTGTTCCGCCAGGCGTGCCAGGCACCACGCCGATCACGGTATTGCCGCTGGCGGGCCAGCCATCGGCGCCGGAGTGGTCGTTGCCAAGCACGTCGCCGGTCCCGGTTTCGCCCTCGGTCACCACGTCCGGGTGAAGGTCGTCCACGGCTTGCGGCACATCGTTGATGATGGCGATGCTCAGCGTGCCCGAGCCCGTATCGGGCGTGGGCTTGCTGTCCGTCACCAGCAGAGCGATGTCGTCGGTATACGGGCCCGAGTGCGCCACGGGGTCCTTGAGCGTGTACTCGTACTCGATCACCAGTTGCGTGGGTACACCGGTCGGCCCCTGCACATCGCGGATACCCGTGATGACCAGCGTGCCTTCGTCCGTGTCGATGCTCACCGGCGGCGTGACGCCATCGCTGATGTCCTGCAGTTCGGCGTACGTGAGGGTCGTCCCTTCGATCGTCACCGACCTGATGCCATCGGGGGCGTTCACCACGATATCGCCGGTGGCGATCTCGCTGTCGTCGCCCGCATCGCCCAGGCCGGCTTCGTACACCGTGTTCTGGCCCTGCGTCGACGGGTCGGCGGGGTCGTCGGTCCCGTTCTCGTCCTCGGGGCCGATGGTGGGCGGCGTGGCGCCGCCACCGTCCGTTCGGCCATTGATGGTGATGGTCAACGTGGCGGTGTCGGTCAGGCCATCCTCATCGGCCAGGGTGTAGTCGAACACGTCGGTAAGCGTATCGCCCGTGCCCAGGCTGTTGACGCTCGGGTGGCTTTCGTTCAGCACGTAGGTGTAGCTGCCATCGGGGTGGATGGTGAGCGTGCCGTACTGGCCATCCACGGTGACGCCGCCCGCCGGGATGGGTTCGGCCGTTCCGCCGACGGGCCCGATCTCGGTGATGCGCAGATCGCCCAGCGCGGTCTCCGGGTCGCTGTCCACACCGTTGCCGTTATCGTCGTTGCGCAGGTTGCCCGTCACACTGGCACCGGGGTCGGGCTGCCCGTCGGACTCGGTCACGCTGTTGACGTTGTCCGTGGCCTCCGGCGGGTCGTTGCGCGCCGTGATGTTCACGACGATGGTGTCATCGCCGTATAGCGCCCCGCCGCTGCCCTGCTTGCTGTCGTCGTTCGCGTCATTGAAGCGGAAGCGCAGCGTCACGTTGAGCGGTGGCGTGTCGGAGCTGTTGGCGTAGGTGATGGCGCTGGCCACGGTGTTGACCGCGTCGGCGTCGGCATCGCCGTTGAAGGTGATCTCCAGTTGCCCGCCCACGTTGCTGACGCTGCCCACGGTGGTGCCGCCCACGGCGATGGCGCCGCCCGTCACTGTGACCGAGCTGTTGAAGCTCAGCACGTCTTCGGCGTCGGGGGCGAAGCCGCCGGCCCCGTCGCTGCGGCCGACGGTCAGCGTGGTGCCGTTGAAGTCGTCCAGCTGGCCGGGGTCGCGGTGCAGTTCCGGGTCGGTGATGGTCACCGGGCCCAGGTCCACCGGGTCGCCCAGCACGTCGCGGTCTTCGCCGAGCGGATCGGCGCCGGTACGGTCCACACCCTCGACGAAGATGACCGAGCCGTTGGTGATCGTCACCACAGGCGCGTCGTTGACCTGCAGGTAACCCACGTTGCGTTCGACCGAAGTGGCGCCCTCGCCCAACGTCACCTCGATGGTGCCCAGCGTGCCGGCATCGGCATCCCAGCGCACGCTCAAGTCGTCTTCGTCGCCCGCGGTCGTCAGCGTGACCGTGGCCGGCGCGATGATGCGGTAGTTGCCCGACACCAGCCCGGCTCCAGGCAGGGCGCCGAAGCTGTACTCGCCGTTCGCGTCCGTGGTGGTGCTCAGCACGCGGTCGTCGCCGCTGCCGAAGATGCCATCCGCTCCAGCCCAGTGCAGTTCCACGGTTTGGCCAGCCAGACGGGTTTCGCCCACGTCGATGGCGCCATCGCGGTCGTTGGTGTCGTCCCACAGCACGCCGCTGATCGTGCCGTAGCCGGCCGGATCGCTGCGGGTGTAGGTGTTGGGGCCGACGCCGCTGCCGTCGCGCTCGCCAGTAGCTTCACCGTCCGCGCCGACCATCGAACCCGCGAAACCGGTGTTCGAGAAGCTGCCGTCGCCGTCCGGCAGGCTGCTCCAGGTCACCGTGGCGTTGGTCGGGTCCGAGGCCGCCTGTTCCGCGTCGGTGGGCACATCGACCGTGTAGAACAGCTCGACGCCTGTTGCCGGGGCCAGCCTGTCGAAGTTCACGCTGATGCCGGTGGTGCTCACCGTCCAGGTGATGCCGGCGGCAGCGGCGGCGGCCGTGTCGGCGGACGTGTAGGTCGTCCCCCCCACGACCAGGCGGTCGAACACGTAGGTGTCACTCTCTCCGCTCGGGAAGTCGTCTGTCAGCACCACGTCATACGCCGGCGCAGCATCCGTGCCGCCGGTGTTGAACGCGTTGCGCACCGTGATGGTGGACGTGGCGCCCTGCGCGCCCGGCGCGGTATCCACCACATCCTTGGTGATCGCGCTGATCTGCGGCTCGACCACGTTGTCGGTGGTTGTATTGCTCGTGCCCAGCTCCGTGTCGCCGCTGCGCACGGTGACGGTGGTCACGAGGTCCGTGCCGGCCGTGTTGCCGGCCACGTTGCTCACCACCGCGTTGAATTCGAGGATCAGGTACTCGCCATCGGCATCGCGGTCGAGGTTCTCGATGTCACCCAGCACGAACACGCCGCCCATGGGGCTGATGGCCGTGCCGGGGCGCCCGCCGGCGCCAGGGGTGTTACCGCTGTTGAGCGAGTTCTCGATGTTGTCCGCCGAGTTGCCAACGACATGATTGGCCGCAGGCGAACCGTCCACGTTGAATCCGCCGGTGGGGTCGTTGCCCACCAGGGCCCAGGTGGCACCAGTGCCCAGCAGTTCATAGCCCGGCGGCAGGTTGGGCGTGATGTTGAGGTTGTCGATATTGCCCTCGGGCACGCGCATCACCAGGCGGAAACGCACGATTTCGCCCACGGCCACGTCCTGCGCATCCGCTGCCGTATCCCCCGGCGCAGCCGTGTCCGCCAAGCCGCCCACACGGCTGAGGACGTATCCGCCATGCACGTTCACCTGCGCGCGACCGTGACTCACATAGTTGTTGAGCAGGTCACCAGCGCCTTCCCCGTCGCGGCCGTCGCGCTCGTCCTGGTCGCGATGGCTATCGTCATCATTGCTGGCGCTGTCGATGCTGCTCCAGTACACATAGGCCTCGCCCTCGTCGAACGAGGAGACACCCGCCACCCCGGAACTGGCCACGGATGTCACGGAGATGACGATGCTTTCACCGGCGGCCAGATCGAGGTTGACGCCGTCGATGATCTCCAGTCCATCGACGTTCCATTCAAACAGGTGGGACACGTCGACGGGGCCGCCCAGTGTCTGATGGATCACGGTCAGGCTGCCGTGATCCAGGTTCACATAGCCCGTATAGGGATCGGTGAACTTCAGGTCGAAAGCGTCCACGCCACCGTCGGCGGCAGCGGGGTTGGAAATGGTCGTGCGATAGCGCACCTCGTCGCCCGCATCGATCGCCGGTTCTGCGTCGTCGTAGTCGCCGTCCAGATCGGTATCCACTTCCTTGACGATGGTCTGTTGCGGCTCGCGGATGGTGATGGTGGGCGAGCCCGTACCGGCGACCACGGTGTTGGTGTCGGCGCCGCCGTCGTCATAGACCAGCCTGGTGGCCATGTCGCGCGTGGTGCCATCCTGGTTGCTTATGTCATTGGCGACGATCGCACGAACGCGGATGACGAAGCTGTTGTCGCCCAAGCTGTTGTTGCCCGTGGTGGTGACGTCGCCGAAGCTGAAGCGCGGATCCTCGCCGACCGCGCCCGTGTCGCCGGTGACGGTGGGCACACCCAGGGTGCCGGCGAAATTGCTCGTCAAGGCACCGCTGCCACCGGCGCCGGCCACCGTGATGATCTCGTAGCCCAGACCGCCGTTGTAGCTGGTGTCCAGCCTCATGCCCGGCGGCACCAGCGCATCCACCTTCAGGTCGTGCGTCGTGCCTTCGGGCAGCGTCACCACGATGTCGTAGACCATCGACTCGCCGATGACCATGTTGGCGTCCGTGGTGTGCGAGGCGCTGGAGTCGTCGGGCGAAATGCCGCCATCCTGGAACACGATGCGGACCTCCGGCGCCTTCGCTGCCGCCGTGGCGTCGTCGGAGATCACGTTGGTGCCGGGCAGGAAGTCGTCGCCAGCGGCCACGCCGCCGTCGCGGTTGGAGTAGTCCGCCACCGCCACGGTGGAGGTCGTGTCCAGGCCGGCGGCGATGGTGTCCACGGCCACCGCGTCGTAGGTGATGACGAGGACGTTCCTGCCATGGGTGGCGTCCGTGTCCCCGTCACGGCCGGCCTCCAGCGCGGGGTTGCCCGCCACGTCGATCAGTTCGATGACGCCTGCGGCCGAAACCGTGTAGTCCGTGCCGGCCACCAGCAGCGTGCCATCGCCCAGCCACACCTGGAGGTTGGCATTGGCGATATCCGCCACCACGTTGCCAGCGGCATCGGTGAAGTCGAAGCCGGGAGGCGCGGTGATGGCGCTGGTGCTGATGTCGTACGCGCCATAGCCGCCGGTGTTGATGATGCCGACACCGAAGCGCACGCGGTCGCCGGCGTCGATGCCCGTGATGTTGCCGTCGATGCCGCTGATGTCGGTGATCGGGCCGGAGAAGGGCGCGCCGATGCTGCCGGGATCGGCCCAGGTTCCGGTGGTACCGGTCAGGGTGTTGTCCCCTTCGGTGTCGATGTGCGACACCACGCCATGGCGGATCTCCAGTTGCGGCTCGTTGAGCTGGATCTGGATGATGTCCTGGTGGGTCGTCGGTACGCCCGGGGTGTTGTGCTCCGACGCCTGCGCCTGCGCCGTGAGGTACAGGCCATCGGCGAAGGGATCGTCGTTGACCTCCACGGTGAAGCGGATGACCACCCGGGTGGATGCGTTGATGCTGTCCTCCCGGGAGCCCAGGTCGAAGCTCAGGCCGTTTGCGCCGGGAATCGTGGTCAAGGAGGGAGTGAGGGGGTTTCCATCAGAGTCGGTGATCACATTGCCCAACTCGTTCACCAGCACCCAGTGTCCGACCGCCGGCATCCCCGTTCCCGTGCCGTTGTTGCCGTCATAGGTCCATCCGCTGGGCGTGCCATCGGCATCCGGATCGCCCACATTGAACACCGGCTTGGGCAGGAAGGCATCGAGCCGGAGATTCTCGAAGTCACCCGTGCCCAGCTCGTAGGTCAGTTCGTAGGTGACAGTGTTGCCCGGGCTGATGCCGCCGCTGCCATTGCCCGCAGCGCCGTTGATGCCGACGATCTTCAGCGACAGGCCGCCGCTGGCGATCTCGACGTCGGTGGCGGTTTCGTCCTGGACCGGATCGCCGTTGGTGTTGTCGGCCTTGAGCACCGTGCCCTGGATGGTGGCGCTGGTGGCCAGGTGGTCGCCGTGGTTGATCTGGGGGTCGCCAGGATCCACCGGCGAATCGAAGGTGTTGTCGATGGTGGCCTGGTAGACGATGCGGCCATAGGTGCCACCCTCGTCGTCCCCGGCGAATTTACCGCCGCGCAGGATGCCCTGCGCGATGTCGCCTGAGAGGCTGTTGGCCACGGCATAGGCCTGCACCGCCGCAGAAATGTTGAAGGTGCGAATGACGTTGCCATCGATGGCCGGATCAGGGTCGACCAGGGGCGGGCTGTCAATGTAGTGACCCGTCAGGTCGATCGTGTGCAGGGTGCCCTGGTACCACAGTTCCAAGGTCAGCGGCGTGGTGAGCGCGTGCCCATCGTCGATGGTGTCGGTGATGACGACATCCTTGAAGCGGTGGTAGTCCGACACCTGGAAGTTGATGGTGTATTCCAGCGTATCGCCAACACTATTCTGCGCGTCCGTGACGTTCGCGACGTCCTTTTGCACCGCGAGCGAGCGGATGGTGTGCTCGAACTCCACACCGGCCGGGTCGTATTCCACGACCTCCTCGGCATCGCGGGCGTCCAGCGGGTCCCAGTCGCCCGTGCCGGAGACCTGGAACTGCACCGTGCCCGGCGCACCCGTGTGCTCATCGAGCACGTCGGGCACGTAGTACTGGATGGTGACCGCCTGGGTGCCGCTGACCGTGCCCATGGGATGGGTCACCGTGCCGCCTCCGGTGACGGGGGTGCCCAGCGGCACGCCGTTGACGCCGGTGACCACGATGTTGGCCGGCACATCGACGGTAAACACGTAGTTCTCCAGCTCCTGCCCAGGCGCCACCGTGATGGTGGTGGTCATCTCGCGCGGGAAGTTCGGGCCAGTGGCGGTTTCGCCTTCGGCGTGGTCGAAGTCGTGTTCGTACTCCACCAGCACCGGGGTAATGCTGCTTGAGGACACGGCGCCGTCCACGCTGGGGTCGGTCGCGTAGTCGGCCGTGGGCGTGTGGCCGTAGCGGAAGCCGGCGCGGGCCGCGATGTCCAGCGGCGCGTCGCGGTCGGCATGGCTGGACAGCGAGGCCGTCACCTGGAGCTCGGCCGCGGGTTGGCCGCTGGTGTAGCTGCCGAAGGGCAGTTCGATCACCACTACGCGCTGGCCGGGCTCGCCCGTGATCGTTCCCGGCTGGTTCGATGTGTCGCGGAAGTACGGGTGATCGTGCGTGCCCGAGCTATTGAGCGTGATGACCTGGTAGTTGACCGGGCTACCCAGGTAGGTGATGGCGCCGCTGGGGGCGATGGTGACGCCGTCGTCGTCATCTTCACCCAGCGGCAGGAACAGGTCGATGTAGGGGCCATAGCCGTCGTCACCCGGGTTCGAGAAGGTCAGTGTGAAGTCAAAGTTTTCACCAATGAGCACTTCACCCGCAGCAGGCACGGTGATTGCCACGGTAGGTTTTGCCGCCAGCAGCCCATTGAAACCCGCCACCGTCAATGCCGTCGCCTCGATCGCACCCGTGGCCAATTCCAGATCCCAGTCGCCGCCCAGTTCCTCGGCGCCGGTGGCGTCGGTCGAGGCGGCGATGTCGGCGCCGGTCAGGTGCGCCATTTCGGTGATGAAGGCCTCGCCCTCGCTGCCGGCGGCGATGTCGCAGCCGTAGAGCAGGATGTCGGCCTCGTCGGTGAGGTACAGCGCCCAGCCCGTCAGCTTTTCGCGCTGGGCAGCGGTCAGGCTGCCGCCGCTGATGACCTCGTTGCCCAGCGACAGGCTGCCCGGCGTGCCGTGGCTGATGATATGGACGGTGTCGTACTGGCGGCCCGGGTTGCTGGCGAGTTCGTTGCTGACGGCGTCCAGGCCGGATTCGTCGTTCTGGACCACGCGCACGGTGACGTTGGCGGGCACGTCGAGGGTGAAACCCTCTTGCTCGGCCACACGGGCGTCCACCACCACGAGGGTGGTGGCTTCTTCTGTGGGGGCGTCGATGGCCGCCGGGTCGGTGTCGTCGCCGTCGCCGGCTTCGTCGACAGCGGCCAAAGTGGCGGCATCATCGGTGGTGTCGGTGCTCGCGTCCGCTTCGCCGTCTGCGCTCGTGTCCGCCTCCGCCTCGCCATCGGCGCTCACGACGTCGGTGGCATCGTCCTCATCGGCGGCGCTTGCCTCCTCATCGCTGCCGTCGTCGCTTTCGTCATCGCCCGCGCTTTGGGTGGCAGCGGGGCTGACCACAGTGTCATCGGCATCGGCGCTGCTATCGCCATCGCCGGTGGCTGACACGGATTCGGTGTTGGCCGCAGCGGCCGGTTCGGGCGCCGCCTCCGGTGCAGGCGCCGGGGCTGGCGCTTCGGCGGCAGGTGCAGGAGCCGGTGCCGGCTCCGCAGGCTGATCGGCCTGGGCATCCACCACCGCCACGGCGCCCGCGCCGTCGAACAGCAACCTGGGCTCCAGGGCAATGGCTCGGCTGGATGGACGGAAAACCCGCTTGTTCTTGTTCACGAAAGACTCCAATGGTGCAACACACAGACACAGGCTCAGGCAGGCTCGCGTGCCGTTTGGCACACCTGCCAGGACGAAAAACTGGATGGTCAGACCGCTCCCCTGGCGGGGCTTGCCGGTGCACAGCCCACCGCATGCCACGCCCCGACGGGATACCCCACCCAGTGACACTGGCACTGGTTCAGTCTAGGTGTGGTGAGGTAGACGATTGACCGCTAGCCGCGGATCTGAGGGAAGAAAAAAGATACATATGTATGAAATTTCCGTGCCTTGTATCCAACAAACAACGCAATATGTACTTTTTGATACTAGTGAACCAGGTACCTTTGTCGAAGGTTCAATATCGCCAAACAAGGTGTCAAAATGGCCACCATGGCCTCTACACCATCGCGCAGCGATCGCCGGCCGCTGCTTCGCGTCGGCATTCTCAGAAGCCCCGATGACATCGAGGCGAACGTCTGGGCAGTGATGGACGTGCTGCGCTCGGTGAACAAGCTGGCCTTCGAGCGCTACCAATCGACGCCGGCCCACTGGGCGTGGCTGGGCACGCCGCCACCGCCCGGTGGTCCGGAGCCGTTCACCCCTGACGCGGCCGACCCGCTGCCGACGGCCAACCTCGATGTGATCGTGATACCGGGCTGGCTGGCGCCGACCGGCCCGCTCCTGCGCCAGTCCAGCCAGTCCGTTCCCCCCGGTGTCCGCAGCCTGCTTCAGGCCCATGTGGCACGCGGCGCGCCCATCCTGTCGCTGTTCAACGGCACCGCACTGCTGGCCGATGCCGGCCTGCTGGCCGGCCGCGAAGCGGCCATCCCATGGGCGTTTGCCCCCTCGATCGGCCTGCTGTGCGACGCCCCCTTCGAGTGGCTGCGCGACCGGCCGTGGCACACCGATGGCGCCCTCTGGACCACGGCGGCCCTGTCAGGCACCCTGGAGGCGCTGTTTGATCTGCTCAAGCAAACCGCCATCGCCGAACTGGCCGCCGCCGTGGCTTCCGTGCTGCTGTTCGACACGCAGCGCCAGGTGGCCGCGGCCGCGGTGGTGGAATCGCCCACCCGGCAGCCCCTGTCGGCCGGTTCGCTGGAGCGGGCCCGGCGCTGGCTGCAGGCGCACAGCGACCAGCCCTACGATCTGGCGGCCACCGCGCGGGCAGCCGCCACCAGCCCGCGCACGCTGCTGCGCTGGTTTGCCCAGGTGCACCGGCAGACGCCACTGGACTACCTGCACAGCCTGCGGGTGGCCCAGGCGAAGACGCTCCTGCAAACCACCTACCTCACCGTCGAGGCCATCGCGCACCAATGCGGCTACGCCGACGTGGGGAGTTTGCGCAAACTGTTCGTGCGCATCACCGGCATGACACCCGGCGCCTACCGGCAGCGCTACCAGTTGCGCACCAGTCGCCGGCAGTGGACCGGACCGGAAGTCGCCCCGGCCACCGACACGGCCACGCCGCGGTGACGCAGCCCCCGCTGTGGCCAGCCGGGCATCCTGGCTGACGGTCGTCAATTCGTGGCGCCCCGTGCTGCGTGTCTGCCGGTCTGCCGGTCTGTCAGCCACGCCGGGCCAGTACCATAAAGTTGTATAAAACTATTGTCAGGAGGACATGCATGAAGCGCATCAAGATTTCTCTCGTCGTCATATGGCTCGTGCTGACGGCGTTGTGGCTGGCCGCCGACACCCTGCTCCCCGAGCCGTTCACCTACTTCTCGTTTCGCTCCGTGTTTGTCCAGTACAGCGGGGTGCTCGGCATCGGCCTGATGAGTGTCGCCATGTGGCTGGCCATGCGGCCCATCTGGCTGGAGCCG
This sequence comes from Hydrogenophaga sp., assembly GCF_028698005.1. Taxonomy (GTDB): domain Bacteria; phylum Pseudomonadota; class Gammaproteobacteria; order Burkholderiales; family Burkholderiaceae_C; genus Hydrogenophaga. The sequence goes on along the minus strand of NZ_JAQVEJ010000052.1, from coordinate 5,901 downwards.
CACCTGGACGGCCTGGACAAGATGTACCGGCTGCACAAATGGCTGGGCATCAGCGCCCTGGTGGTGTCGGTGCTGCACTGGTGGTGGGCCAAGGGAACCAAATGGATGGTCGGCTGGGGCTGGCTGGAGCGGCCCGTGCGCGCACCACGCCCGGAGGAAACCCTGGGCGCCGTGGAAGGCTGGTTGCGCAGCCAGCGGGGCCTGGCCGAGTCCATCGGGGAATGGGCCTTTTATGCCGCCGTGGTGATGATCGTGCTGGCCCTGGTCAAGCGCTTTCCCTACCACCTGTTCGTCAAGACCCACAAGTGGCTGGCGCTGGCCTACCTGGCCCTGGTCTGGCACGCCGTCGTGCTCACCACGTTCGACTACTGGACGCAACCGGTCGGCTGGGCGCTGGGGGTCCTGCTGTCCGGCGGCACCGTGGCGGCCGTGCTGGCGCTGACGGGCCGCATCGGTGCCCGCCGCCAGGTGCAGGGCACCATCGAATCCATCACCGACTACCCGGCCCTGCGCGTCCTGGAAACGACGGTCGAGCTCGATGCCGGCTGGCCCGGCCACGCGGCCGGGCAGTTCGCCTTCGTCACCTCGGACCAGACGGAGGGCGCACACCCCTATACCATTGCGTCGGCCTGGAACCCGGCAGATCGCCGACTGACGTTCATCACCAAGGCGCTGGGTGACCACACCAGCCGCTTGCGGGAACGCCTGAAGACCGGCATGCGGGTCACGGTGGAGGGCCCTTACGGCCGCTTCGATTTCGAGGACGCGCAGCCGCACCAGATCTGGGTCGGCGCCGGCATCGGCATCACGCCCTTCATCGCCCGCCTCAAGCATCGCGCCGCCCACCCGAACACGCGGACGATCGATCTGTTCCATACGACAGCCGACTACGACCAAGCCGCCATCGACCGCCTCACGGCAGATGCCGCCGCCGCTGGCGTGCGCTTGCATGTGCTGGTCGATGACCGGGACGGGCGGCTCAATGGCGAACGCATCCGGGCCGCGGTGCCGCAATGGCGCTCAGCCAGCCTCTGGTTCTGCGGCCCGGCCGGGTTCGGGCAGGCCCTGAGCGCCGATTTCCGCGCCAACGGACTGCCACCGGAACGGTTTCATCAGGAGCTGTTCCAGATGCGCTGAGGGCGGCCCGCCCGTGCCGGCGGGTGGCCCGCTCAGCCGAACAGCTTGTTGGCCGTTTCGGCGATCAGCCGGCCCTGGTAGCGCGCGCCGTCGAGCTCGATCGCACTGGGCTGGCGCTGGCCCTGGCCACCGGCGATGGTGGTGGCGCCATAGGGGCTGCCACCGACCACTTCGTCCAGCGTCATCTGCCCCTGGAAGCCATAGGGCAGGCCGACGATGATCATGCCGAAGTGCAGCAGGTTGGTGACGATGGAAAACAGCGTGACCTCCTGGCCGCCGTGCTGGGTGGCCGTCGAGGTGAACGCGCCACCCACCTTGCCCTGCAGCGCGCCGCGCGCCCACAGGCCGCCGGCCTGGTCCAGAAACGCGGCCATCTGCGACGGCATCCGCCCGAAGCGGGTCGGCGCGCCGACGATGATGGCGTCGTAGTGCTCCAGTTCCGCCACTGACGCCACCGGAGCCGCCTGGTCGAGCTTGAAATGGGCCTGGCGAGCGATGTCCTCGGGCACCGTCTCGGGAACCCGCTTGACGTCCACCGTGGCTCCGGTGGAGCGCGCACCGTCGGCCATGGCCTGCGCCATGGTTTCCATGTGGCCGTAGGTGGAGTAATACAGCACGAGAACCTTGGACATACCTGTCTCCTGTGGGGGTGGTCGATGGTCGGCACGAACGCCGCGCCCCACCATAGGCGGACGGATGGGAAGTGTCAATGCCGCGCGCCAGGCCGCCACACGATCGGCCCCGGCGGGCCGGCAGCGGTGCGGCGCCGGGCTGCGTCGCCGAGGCCCCGGCGCTCCGGTTCAGCGATGCGGATCGCTGCCGGCCGCGGCAACGCCGAGCAGTTCGTCGATCAGGGCCTGATGGCCCAACAGCTCCTGGCTCGGGCCGGTGTGCACCACGGTGCCGTGGTCGATCACCACACAACGCTCGGAGTGCGCCAGCGCCAGGTCGTACTTCTGCTCCACCAGCACGATGGTCATCTGGCTTTCGCGGCGCATGCGCTCGATGGCCTGCATCATCTCGACGACGATCAGCGGTGCCAGCCCCTCGACCGGCTCATCGAGCAGCAGCAGCTGCGGCCCGGTCATCAGCGCCCGGCCCAGCGCCAGCATCTGCTGCTCACCACCGGACAACTGGTTGCCGTAATGGCCCCGGCGCTCCTTCAGGCGCGGGAACAGCTCCCAGACGCGGTCCTTGTTCCATGCCCCGCCACGGCGACCCGCCACCTCCAGGTTCTCCTCCACCGTCAGGGACGGAAACACCTCGCGCGACTGCGGCACCCAGCCGATGCCCAGGCGGTTGCGCCGATAGGCCGGCCATTTCTCGATGGCCTGGCCATCGAAGAGGATCTCCCCTGCGTGGTAGGTGGTCAGGCCGATGATCGTCTCGATCAGGGTGGTCTTGCCGACACCGTTGCGTCCGATGACGACCAGGGTTTCGCCCTTGTAGACGTCGAGATCGAGGTCGTGCAGGATGCGCGCCTCGCCATAACCGGCGCACAAACGCCGGATCTGCAGCAACGGTGTGCCTTTCGACATGGATGACGTGTCAGTTGCCAAGGTAAGCCTTCGTCACAACGGGGTCCGCGCGCACTTCGTCGGGCGTGCCCTGGGAAATCATCTGGCCACCGGCAAACACCGACACCCGATCGGCGTACTTGAACACGAGGTTCATGTCGTGCTCGATGAACAGCACCGTGGTTTCGGCCGCCAGCTCCCTGAGTTGATCGAACAGGGCCACGCCCTGCGCGGTGGAAAGGCCGGCCGCCGGTTCGTCAAGCAGCAGGACGCGCGGCCGCATGGCGAAGGCCAGGGCCACCTCCAGAATGCGCTGCTTCCCGTACGGCAGCATCCGGGTCGGTGTGAGCGCCACATCCAGCAGACCGAACCGCTCGAGCAACTGGCGCCCCTCGTCGATCTGCCCCGTGTGCCGCGCCGTCGCCTGCAGCGACGGGCGCGCCACCGCATCACGCTGGCACAGCGCCACCACCATGGACTCCAGCGGATTGAGCCCCGGAAAGAGCGTGTTGATCTGGAAGGTTCTCAGCAGGCCGGCACGCACCCGCTCCTGGGGCGTGGCCGCCGTGATGTCGCGGCCATCGAGCATCAGGCGCCCGGCGACGGGCTTGAGCACGCCCGTCACCAGGTTCACGAACGTGCTCTTGCCCGCGCCGTTGGGCCCGATCACCGCATGCCGCTCGCCCCGGCGGAGCGAAAAGTTGAGCCGCTCGAAGATCTTCAGGCCGCCGAAGGCCATCTGCAGATCAACCGTTTCCAGCACCGTATCCGCCATCACCGCCCCTCCCGGAAACGCGTCCATTTCTCGGCCAGCTTGGGCAGGATGCCCTGGCGGAAAAGGGCCACGATGACCACCAGCAGCAAGCCGATCCAGAAATACCAGTACACCGGATTCATCGCGGCAAACACATCCCGCAGCACGAGAAAGACCGCGGCCCCCACGTACCCGCCGTACAGCACGGCGGTCCCGCCGATGACCAGCATCACCAGCACATCGGCCGAGCGGGTGAAGGCGACCATTTCGGGTGCCACGAACTGCGTGGTTTGCGCCAGCAGGGCACCGGCAATGCCGGCAATGGCAGCGGACACGCCGAACGCCAGCGTGACGTCCCGGTCCACCGGTGCACCCAGCATGATCATGCGCCGCGTGCTTTCCCGGCTGCCCCGCAGGGTCAGCCCGAAGGGCGAATTGACCAGCGCGCGCACCAGCAGCGTGACGATGAAGACGACCACCAGCACATAGACATACGCCGTCTTGCCGTACATGTCGAAGCGGAACATCCCAAGCACCGGCGCGATCACGATGTCCTGCAGGCCGTCGTCACCGCCGGTGATGTCGGTCGAGCGCTGCACGAAATCGAACAGGATCATGTTCAGCCCCAGGGTCACCATCAGCAGCGCCACGCCGTGCAGGCCCCGCACCACGCGGCCCATCCCCAGGCCCGCACAGCCGGTGATCAGCGCGGAGATCAGCAGGCCGGAGATCGGCTCGGTCCAGCCGTACTTGCCCAGAAAACCCGCGCTGTAGGCGCCGATGCCAAAGAAGGCCGCATGCCCCAGCGACGGAATGCCGCGGTAACCGAGCAGGACATCCAGCGACATGGCGAACAGGCCCCAGATCAGGATCTGCGTCAGCAGCACCAGGTTGCTGTCCGGCACGAAGAACAGCACGATCCAGAGCAGCCAGAAGGCGTACTCCCACCCCCCCCAGCGCGACTGGTGGGCGAAATAGTCAGAAATCTGCATACGAGCCATGTCAGGCGGCCCTTCCCATCAGGCCCTGGGGGCGCCACAGCATGACGATCACCGTCAACAAATAGATGAACAGGCCGCCGAGCTCCGGCAGGTAGTACTTGCCCAGCACATCGGCCACACCGATCAGGCAGGCTGCCAGCAGGCTGCCGGTGATGCTGCCCATCCCGCCGACCGACACCACGATCAGCACATAGACCAGGTAGCGCAAGGGAAAATTCGGGTCGAGGCTCAACAGGTTGACCGACATCGCGCCACCGAGCCCCGCCAGCCCGCTGCCCAGGGCGAACGTCAGCGCGAAGACACCGTCGGTGTTGATGCCAGACCCCGAGGCCGCGCGGCGGCTGTCCACGCAGGCGCGCACCATGGCACCGAACCGGGTGCGCTCCAGGGTGAACACCAGCACCAGGGTCAGCAAGCCCCCGGCCACCAGCAGAAACAGGCGGTAGCGCTCCAGTTGCAGCCCGGCCACCGAGAACTGCCCGGTCAACCACGACGGCACCGTGACCGGCTTGAACGCGGGGCCCCAGATGAAGGCCACGCTCGCAATCGACATGAACAGCAGACCGAGCGTGAGCAGCACCTGCGTCAGGTCGTCGGCGCCATAGAAGTGCCGCAACACGAGCCGCTCCAGCAGCACGGAGAACGCGGCACAGGCTCCGAAAGCCAGCAGCAGGCTGACCAGAAAGGGGACACCGGCTGCATCCATCGCCCAGACCATCACATAGCCGCCGAGCATCGAGAGGCTGATATGGGCCAGATTGACGAACTGCATCATGCCCATGGTCACCGAGAGCCCGACGGCCATGACGAACAGCAGGAGGCCGTACGCCAGGCCGTTGAACAGAATCGTCAACAATGAAGTCATCGGTGTCTCACGCTCCGGTCGCTGTCACGTCACTTGGCCGGCACGTTGGGGAACGTGACCATCTCGACGTTCTTCAGCACGCCGTCCTGCCGCTCCACGCGACGGATGTAGATGTTCTGCGTGATGTCACCCGTGGTCTTGTCGATGGTGACCGGGCCGCGCGGGCTGTCAAAGCTGTGTCCCCGGGTGAAGGCCATGAACTTGTCCGGATCGAACTTGGCGTTGCCTTGCGCGGCCACGCCGTCATAGATCAGGCGCAGGGCATCCCAGACCGCCACGGCGGAGGCATTGAAGCGCCCGATCTTGCTGGCGACCGCGTTGAAATCGGCCACCAGCGCCTTGTTCTCGGGCGAGTCGTGGGCGTCCGAGTAGGGGCCCGAGGTGATCACGCCCAGGCTGGTGTCGCCACTGGCGTCCAGCAGGCCCTCATCCGTCATGTCGGCCGTGCCGATCAGCTTGATCTTGGTGTCCTTCAGACCGGCATTGGCATAGGCCTTCAGGAACTGGGGCACCAGTTCGCCCAGCGGGAAGAAGGCCAGCACCGCGTCGGGGTTGGCGTCCTTGATGCGCTGCATGTAGCTGGAGAACTCGGGGTTGCGCACCGGCACGCGGCTGTTGCCCGCGATG
>NZ_JAQVEJ010000051.1 GCF_028698005.1 Hydrogenophaga sp. | reverse complement strand
TGGTCGAGCTTCTTTTCCAGGGCCGGCTTCTGTGCCTGGTACAGCTTGAAGGCCTCGTCATAGCTGTTGACCAGGAAGGGCAGGCCGTCCAGGCCGAACAGCGGCCACTCGTTCTGGAAGCTGACCATGAAAAATTCGCCGGCCTGCGCCTGGCCGCCCTGCACGGCGCGCTTGATCTCGGGAGCCTTGAACAGCGATGCACCGGGGTGGGCGGTGATCTTCAGGGCCCCACCCGTGGCGGCTTCCACGTCCTTGGCGAACTGGGCAATGTTTTGCGAGTGGAAGTTGAAGGCCGGGTAGGCCGAGGGCAAATCCCACTTGGCCTGGGCCTGCGCGCCGGCGGCAAGGCTGAGGCCGGTGGCCAGCGTGGCGGCGGCGACGAAGGTGCGACGTTGCATGGCGAACTCCTGATGCGGATGAAACAAAGGGGCGCCCGGGTGACCGAAAGGCGTCGGGGCGTCGTCGGCTGAGCAACAGCCGTGCCGGACATTAACACCGTTGGTCAACAACGGAAATAGGTGAAACCAACAATGTTCATGTTTTGTGGTTGAGTTAATTTTGTTTTGTGTGTTTATATGATCTTATTTGTTGAACAATATGAGCGTCGCATGCATGGAGAAGCTACCGGTGCGGCCACTCTGGACTGACCAGGCCTCAGCCCACGTGACGGGCGTACACGGCCAGCACCATGCGCTCGGAGTGGATCAGGTAGTCCTCCAGCGTCTTGGCGGCCTCGGCGGTCTTGCCGTCGGTGAACAGTTGCAGCAGGTGAGCGTTTTGATCGATGTAGGGCGCGTGCAGGTACTCGGGGTCGTCCACCAGGCCGAAGGCCAGGCGGAGCTCGGCCACGATGTCCGAGAACATGGCGGACAGCCGGGGGCTGTCGGCCAGCGCGACGATGCCCGCGTGGAACGCCATGTTGGCCGAGCCCACCTGCAGCCAGTCGCCCGCGTCGCGTGCCTGCACGGCCTTGTCGAGCGCGGCCTTCATGCGCTGGTGCGCCGGGTGCCGGGGCCAGGCCTGTGCCAGCGCCTGGCATTCGATCAGGCGGCGCACGCGGTAGATGTCGATGATGTCGGCCATGCTGGGCACCACCACCGAGACCCCGCGGTTGGGTTCGTGGCGCAGCAGCCCTTCCTTGATGAGGATGCGGAACACCTCGCGCAGCGTGTTGCGGGAGATGTTGAGCTGTTCGCTCATCGCGGCTTCCGACAGGTGCTGGCCAGCCCGAAGCTGTCCCTGGATGAGCCGCTGCCGGATGGTTTCGGCGACGGCGTCGGTCAGGCTCGGCGAGCTGGCGGGAGAGGGAAAGTGGCGGGCTGGCATGTGGTGATGAACGGAAGGTGGTGTCGCGGTCCGGGGCAATTGCTCAACAATCAGCGATGGAATTTTGAATCATAAGGAGCGGACATGGATTTGAACAGCGACCTGGGCGAGAGCTACGGTGCCTGGACGATGGGCGATGACGCGGCGATGCTGGCCATCGTCACCAGTGCGAACGTGGCCTGTGGCTTCCATGCCGGTGATCCGGCGGGCATCCTGAAGACCCTGCGCGACGCGGCCGCCAACGGCGTGGCCGTGGGCGCGCATGTCGCCTATCCCGACCTCGTGGGTTTCGGGCGGCGCAACATGGACCCGACCAGCCGCGAGCTGGTGGCCGACGTGATCTACCAGATCGGTGCCCTGCAGGGACTGGCCGCCGCGGCCGGCACACGGGTGAGCTATGTGAAACCGCACGGCGCCCTGTACAACACCATCGCGCACGACGAGCGGCAGGGGCAGGACGTCATCACCGCGATCCTCGAGGTGGATCCGGGGCTGGTGTTGATGGGACTGGCCGGCTCGCCGCTGCTGCGCCGTGCCCAGGAGCGCGGGCTGCGCACGGCGTCGGAGGCCTTCGCGGACCGCGCCTATACCGACGACGGCGCGCTGTTGTCGCGCCGGCTCGAAGGCGCGGTGCTGCACGACCCGGAGCTGGTGGCCGAGCGCATGCTGCGTCTGGTGGAGACGGGCGAGATCGAGGCGGTCTCGGGCAAGCGCGTGCGACTGGAGGCAGACTCCATCTGTGTGCACGGTGACAGCCCGGGCGCGGTGGCCATGGCGCGCCGGCTGCGCGAACGTCTGCAGGCGGCGGGCATCGCGCTCCAGCCCTTTGCACCAGCGACGGAAAGGGCGCGCCCGTGATGCGTATCCTGCCGGCCGGTGACCAGGCTGTGCTCGTGGAGCTGGACGACCTGCGCCAGACGCTGGCGCTCTTCCAGGCCTGGCAGCGGTCCCCTCTGCCGGGCGTGGAGGAGATCGTGCCCGCCGCGCGTACCCTGCTGGTGTCGTTCCGGCCATCGGCGGTCGGGGTCGCGCAGGTGGCGGGCCATGCCTGGCGGCTGTACGGAACGCTGGCGCGACAGGCGAGCGGTGACTCCGCGCCGGCGGGTCGGCTCGTCGAACTTCCCGTCCGCTACCACGGCGAGGATCTGGAAGCCGTGGCCGAGTTGCTGGGGATCGGTGTGCCCGAGGTGATCGAGCGTCACACGGGAAGCGAGTACCTGGCCGCGTTCGCAGGTTTCGCGCCGGGTTTCGTCTATCTGGCCGGTGGCCATCCCAGCTTCCAGATTCCGCGCCGCTCCACGCCCCGCACCCGTGTGCCGGCGGGCTCGGTGGCGGTGGCGGGCGACTTCAGCGCCGTGTACCCGGCCGACAGTCCGGGCGGATGGCAGTTGCTCGGCGTCACGCCCTGCCGCATGTGGGACCTGCAGCGTGCCGAGCCGGCCCTGGTGCAGCCGGGTCAGCGTGTCCGCTTCATCGACATGGACCGCCCGGGGGCCAGGTACAGCCTGCCGTCTGTGGCGTCGTCTCCCGTGGCGTCCGGCGATGCGACGGCCGTGAACCCGGATGGCCACGGACTGTGGGTCGAGTCGGCCGGGTTGCAGACGCTGTTCCAGGACCTGGGTCGTCCCGGCCACACGGGCATGGGCGTGTCGGCCTCGGGCGCGCTGGATAGGGGCGCCTTGCGCCGCGCCAACCGCATCGTGGGCAACCCCAGCGACACGCCGGCGCTGGAGAGCCTGCTCGGCGGACTGCGCCTGCGCTGCCAGGGCCACGCGATGCTGGCCGTGACCGGGGCGCGGGTGCCGCTGACCTTGACCGATGCCACGGGGCGCCCGTTGCCCGCGGCCATGGATCGCCCGCTGGCGCTGGACGATGGCGATGTGCTGGCCATCGGGGCACCGGTCGCCGGCGTGCGCTGCTATGTGGCCGCGCGCGGCGGCTTCGACGTCGAACCCGTGCTGGGCAGTTGCGCCACCGATACGCTGGCCCGCGTGGGCCCGCCACCGCTGGTGGCCGGCCAGGCGCTGGTGGTGGGCGCGGCCGTCGCGAGCGAGCGCCTGGGTGCCGTGACGCACGACGAGATACCCCCACCGGACCTGCCCACGGCCGAGAGCGTGGTCACGCTGGATGTGGTGCTCGGGCCGCGCACCGACTGGTTCACGCCCGCTGCCGTGCAGACCCTGCTCGGGCAGGCGTGGCGGGTGACGCCGCGGTCCGACCGGGTTGGCATGCGCCTGGAAGGCGATGTTCCGCTTGAGCGCGCGCACGCCGGCGAGCTGCCCAGTGAGGGCACCGTGCTGGGGGCCATCCAGGTGCCTGCCAATGGCCAGCCCGTGCTGTTCCTGGCCGACCATCCCCTGACCGGCGGTTACCCCGTCATCGCGGCGGTGGCCGGCCACCACCTTGATCGGGCCGCGCAGGTCCCGGTTGGCGCGCGCCTGCGGTTTCGCGCCGCCGGCTCCTTTGCGTCCATCGGCGTTCACGGAAACACCCTGACCGAAGAAGGTATCGCATGATCACCAAAGTCCTGATCGCCAACCGTGGCGAAATCGCCGTGCGCATCGCGCGCGCCTGCGCCGACTACGGCGTGAAATCCGTGGCCGTCTATGCCGACGGCGACGCCGACGCCCTGCACGTGCGCATGGCCGACGAGGCCTGGGGCCTGCAGGGCGAGCGGGCGGCGGACACGTACCTGCGCATCGACAAGCTGCTCGACATCGCGCGCCGCAGTGGTGCCGATGCGGTACACCCAGGTTACGGCTTCCTGTCGGAGCGGGCCGAGTTCGCGCGCGCCGTGATCGAGGCCGGCCTGGTCTGGATCGGGCCCAGGCCCGAGACCATCGAGGCGCTGGGCGACAAGGTGGCTGCGCGCCGGATCGCCCAGCAGGTGGGTGCCCCCCTGGTGGCGGGCACGCCCGAGCCGGTGAAGGACGCGGCCGAGGTGCTGGCCTTTGCCGAGCAACACGGGCTGCCGATCGCGATCAAGGCCGCGTTCGGCGGCGGTGGTCGCGGTCTGAAGGTGGCCTGGCGCATGGACGAGGTGGCCGAGCTGTACGAGTCGGCGGTGCGCGAGGCGACGGCGGCCTTCGGCCGTGGCGAGTGCTTCGTCGAGCAGTTCCTGGACCGCCCGCGGCACGTGGAGGCGCAGGTGCTGGCCGACACGCAGGGCCATGTCGTCGTGCTGGGCACGCGCGATTGTTCCCTGCAGCGCCGCAACCAGAAGCTCGTGGAAGAGGCGCCCGCGCCCTTTCTGGAGGAGGCGCAGCGCCAGCGTATCCATGAGGCGGCGCGCGCCATCTGCGCCGAGGCTGGCTACGTCGGCGCCGGCACGGTGGAGTTTCTGCTCGCGCGCGATGGCCAGATCTCCTTCCTGGAGGTGAACACCCGCCTGCAGGTCGAGCATCCCGTGACCGAGGAGACGACCGGCATCGACCTGGTGGTGGAGCAACTGCGCATCGCCGATGGCCTGCCATTGACATTGCGCGAGACGCCTGCGCCGCGTGGTCACAGCATCGAGTTCCGGATCAACGCCGAGGACCCGGGGCGGGGCTACCTGCCCACGCCCGGCACCATCGCGGCGTTCGAGGTGCCCGGCGGCCCCGGCGTGCGTGTGGACAGCGGGGTGTGTGCCGGCGCCAGCGTGTCGGGGCTGTTCGACTCCATGCTGGCCAAGCTGGTGGTCACCGGCGCCACGCGCGAGCAGGCGCTGGCGCGTGCACGTCGCGCCCTGGCCGAGTTCCGCATCGAGGGCGTGGCCTCGGTGCTGCCGTTCCACCGCGCTGTCTTGCAGGACCGCGATTTCTCGGGCGAGGAGGGTTTCCATGTCCACACGCGCTGGATCGAGACCGTCTTCGCGCAGCGCATGCCCATCGCGCCGCGCCCGGCGCCCGCGCAGGACGTGCCGCTGGTGCGCAGCTTCATCGAGGTCGATGGCCGGCGGGTGTCGCTTGGCTTGCCCGCCTCGCTGCTGGCGGCCTCGCCGGGTACCGCCCTCGTGCCCGCCCTGGTGCCGCACGCCCCGGCCCCGGTCGCGGCGGCGGCGCAGCCGGGAACCAACCACATCGTGGCACCGATCGCCGGTTCGCTGCTCGCCTGGCGCGTGGCGGCGGGCGACACCGTGCAGGCGGGCGACGTCGTGGCCGTGATGGAAGCCATGAAGATGGAGACGACGATGACGGCACCCGTGGCTGGCGTGCTGCAGCATGCGGTGGCCGCCGGTCAGACGGTGTCCGCCGGCGCGGTGCTCGGATCGGTGGGCTGAACGGGCCGGGCGCGCTGGGCTATAACCGCCGCATGGCAACTTCCTTTTCCGCTTCTGCCGCCGCGGCGGCCGCACACCACCAGCCGCTGGCCGAACGCCTGCGGCCGCGCACGCTGGGCGAGGTGATCGGCCAGCAGCACCTGCTGGGCGAGGGCATGGCCTTGCGCCTGGCATTCGAGTCGGGTCAGCCGCACAGTTGCATCCTCTGGGGACCGCCGGGGGTGGGCAAAACCACGATCGCGCGCCTGATGGCCGACGCCTTCGATGCGCAGTTCATCACCATCAGCGCCGTGCTCGGCGGCGTCAAGGACATCCGCGAGGCGGTGGAGCAGGCTCTGCTGGCGCGCGATGGTCTGCATGCCCAGCGCACCATCGTCTTCGTCGATGAGGTGCATCGCTTCAACAAGAGCCAGCAGGACGCCTTCCTGCCGCACGTCGAGAGCGGCCTGTTCACCTTCATTGGCGCCACCACCGAGAACCCTTCGTTCGAGGTCAATTCGGCCTTGCTCTCGCGTGCGGCGGTGTACGTGCTGCAGCCGCTGGGCGAGGACGATCTGCGCCAGCTGGCGGGTCGTGCGCAGGCCATCGGCGCGGTGCCGGCCGTCGAGCAGGCCGCCATGGACCGACTCATCGCCTACGCCGACGGCGACGCGCGGCGTCTGCTCAACACGCTGGAAACGCTGAGTGTCGCCGCCGGCCGGGAGAAACTGGCCGAGGTGACCGATGTCTGGGTGCTCAAGGTGCTGGGCGAGCGGATGCGGCGCTACGACAAGGGCGGCGAACAGTTCTATGACACCATCAGCGCGCTGCACAAAAGCGTGCGCGGTTCCGACCCGGATGCCGCCCTGTACTGGTTCGTGCGCATGCTCGATGGCGGCGCCGATCCGAGGTACCTGGCGCGGCGCCTCATCCGCATGGCCACCGAAGACATCGGCCTGGCCGACCCCCGTGCCTTGCGGCTGGCGCTCGATGCGGCCGAGGTGTACGAGCGCCTGGGGTCGCCCGAAGGCGAGCTGGCGCTGGCCGAGTGCGTGGTCTACCTGGCGGTCGCGCCCAAGTCCAACGCGGTGTACAAGGCCTTCAACCAGGCCAAGGCCTTCGTGAAAAAGGATGGCAGCCGCCCGGTCCCGCTGCGCCTGCGCAATGCCCCCACCCAGCTCATGAAGTCGCTCGACTACGGCAAGGGCTACCGCTACGCGCACGACGAGGAGGGCGGATTTGCCGCGGGTGAACGTTATCTGCCCGACGGCATGCCGGATACGCCGTTTTACCGGCCGGTGCCGCGCGGATTGGAAATCCGCATCGGCGATAAGCTGAAAGAGCTGAGGGAATTAAATAATCAGAAGAACTAATAATCAGATTGTCCCGCTGATGTAGGGTTTTTCGGGGGGGTCAATCAAGGGTAAACCCGCGCCAATTAAGGGCTTGCACGCATCGGGTGGACAAAAGGCGTTGGCTAAAATCCGCCACCACCCCGCCAGGTTCCCATGGGATCAGGATCAACCTGGCGGGATTATTGCTAGGTCCAACGGGTACGAAATCGGGGCTGCCGGCCGCACCAGGGTCAGGGAGTGGAGCCTGTGCTGAGTCCCGGCCTGTCACAAACACGGAGAAACATCATGGACGTCTTGCTACAGCAGATCATCAACGGTCTGGTCCTGGGCAGCATGTATGCGTTGGTGGCGCTGGGATACACCATGGTGTACGGCATCATCGGGCTGATCAATTTCGCCCATGGCGAAGTGCTCATGGTCGGTGCGCTGACGAGTTGGACCATCATCCGCTGGATGCTCGATGCCTCGGTGGGCATGCCGGGCTGGGCAATACTGGCGCTCGCCACCCTGATTGCGATGGTGGTGTGCGCGGCGCTCAACTTCACGATTGAGAAACTCGCCTACCGGCCGCTGCGCAATTCGCCGCGGCTGGCGCCACTGATCACCGCCATCGGCATGTCGCTGCTGTTGCAGACGCTGGCCATGATCATCTGGGCACCCAACCCCAAGCCCTACCCGTCGATGCTCTCGCGCGAGCCGATCCACATCGGTGGTGCGGTCATCTCGGTGACGCAGATCACCATCCTGGCGACGACCGTGATCACGCTGGCCTTGCTGATGTGGCTGGTCAACCGCACCAACCTGGGGCGCGCGATGCGGGCCACGGCGGAGAACCCGCGCGTGGCGGCCCTGATGGGCATCAAGCCCGACGTGGTCATCTCGGCCACGTTCATCATCGGTGCCATGCTCGCCGCCATCGCTGGCGTGATGTGGGCGTCCAACTACGGTACCGTGCAGCACGCCATGGGCTTCATGCCGGGGCTCAAGGCCTTCGTGGCCGCCGTCATGGGCGGCATCGGCAACCTGGCCGGTGCCGTGGTGGGTGGCGTCGCCCTGGGGCTGATCGAGGCGCTGGGCGCGGGCTACCTGGGCGCCCTGACCGGCGGCTTCCTGGGCAGTCAGTACGTGGACATTTTCGCCTTCGTGGTGCTGGCGCTGGTGCTGACGCTGCGGCCGTCGGGCCTGCTGGGCGAACGCGTGGCCGACCGCGCCTGATACTTGCGGGAGAGACACACCATGCTGAGCAACATCAAACCCGCCAAGCTGGCGACCTTCGTCGTCGTCGCCATCGCGCTGCTGGCACTGCCCATCCTCCTGCAGGCCACCGGCAGCAACTCGTGGGCGCGCATCGTCGACATCGCGCTGCTGTACGTGCTGCTGGCCCTGGGCCTGAACATCGTGGTCGGCTACGCCGGCCTGCTCGACCTGGGCTACATCGCGTTCTTCGCGGTCGGCGCCTACCTCTACGGTCTGCTGGCGTCGCCGCACCTGGCCGACACCTTTCCTGCCGTCAAGGCGTTGTTCCCCAACGGGCTGCACATCAACATCTGGCTGGTGATGATCGTGGCGGCGGCGCTGGCGGGCATTGTCGGCATGATTCTGGGTGCACCCACGCTCAAGCTGCGCGGCGACTACCTGGCCATCGTCACGCTGGGTTTCGGCGAGATCATCCGCATCTTCCTGCTCAACCTCGATCGTCCGATCAACATCACCAACGGTCCCAAGGGGCTGAGCCAGATCGACGCGCTGTCCGTCTTCGGCTTCAACATGGGCAAGCGGCACACGCTGGAGATCGGTGACTGGAGCTACACCATCCAGCCGGTCACGCTCTACTACTACCTGTTCCTGTTCTTCGTCCTCCTGACGGTCGTCATCTCCTACCGTCTGCAGGATTCGCGCATCGGCCGCGCCTGGATGGCGGTGCGTGAGGACGAGATCGCCGCCAAGGCCATGGGTCTGAACACGCGCAACCTCAAACTGCTGGCTTTCGGCATGGGTGCCTCGTTCGGCGGTATCTCCGGCGTGCTGTTCTCTTCGTTCCAGCGTTTCGTCTCGCCCGAATCCTTCGCGCTGATGGAATCGGTGATGGTGGTGGCGATGGTCGTGCTCGGCGGCATCGGCCATATCCCGGGCGTGATCCTGGGGGCGTTGATGCTGGCAGGCCTGCCGGAAGTGCTTCGCCACGTGGCCGGCCCGCTGACCGAGATGACCGGTGGCCGTCTGGGCCCGGAAATCCTGCGCCAGTTGCTGATCGCGCTGGCCATGGTGGTGGTGATGCTGCTGCGTCCGAAGGGGCTGTGGCCCGCGCCGGAGCACGGCAAATCCCTGGCCAAGTGAGCACGAGGACACCATCACCATGAGCGACATCATTCTCAAAGTAGCGAACGTGTCCAAGCGCTTCGGCGGCCTGCAGGCGCTGAGCGATGTGGGCATCGAGATCCAGCGCGGCCAGGTCTACGGCCTCATCGGTCCCAACGGCGCCGGCAAGACCACCTTCTTCAATGTCCTGACGGGCCTGTACACGCCCGACAGCGGCAGTTTCGAGCTGGGTGGCCAGCCCTACACGCCCACGGCGGTGCACGAGGTGGCCAAGGCCGGCATCGCACGCACCTTCCAGAACATCCGTCTGTTCCCCGAAATGACGGCGCTGGAGAACGTGATGGTCGGGCGCCATGTGCGCACCCACTCCGGTCTCGTGGGCGCCATCCTCCGCACGCCGGGTTTCAAGCGCGAGGAGGCGGCCATCCGGGAGCGCTCGATGGAGCTGCTGGACTACGTGGGCATCGCGCGCTTTGCCGACTACAAGTCGCGCACGCTCAGTTACGGCGACCAGCGCCGCCTGGAGATTGCCCGCGCGCTGGCCACCGACCCGCAACTGATCGCGCTGGATGAGCCTGCCGCCGGCATGAACGCCACCGAGAAGGTCCAGTTGCGCGAGCTGATCGACCAGATCCGCAACGACAACCGCACCATTTTGCTCATCGAGCACGATGTCAAGCTGGTGATGGGCCTGTGCGACCAGGTGACGGTGCTCGACTACGGCAAGCAACTGTCCTCGGGTACACCTGCCGAGGTGCAGAAGGACCCCAAGGTCATCGAGGCCTACCTGGGCACGGGCGGAAACTGAGCGAGCACGGACACGACATCATGGCAAACACACTTCTCAAAGTCTCGGGCCTGAAGGTGTCCTACGGCGGCATCAAGGCGGTCAAGGGCATCGATATGGAGGTGCGCGAGGGCGAACTGATTTCCCTCATCGGCTCCAACGGCGCCGGCAAGACCACGACCATGAAGGCGATCACCGGTTCGCTGGGCATTGAAGGTGGCCGCATCGAGTACCTGGGCCGGGACACCCGGGGCAAGGGGGCCTGGGATCTGGTCCGGCAGGGTCTGGCGATGGTGCCCGAGGGCCGTGGCATCTTCACCCGCATGACGATCACCGAAAACCTGCTGATGGGGGCGTACATCCGCTCGGACAAGAAGGGCATCGACGATGACATCGAGAAGATGTTCGGCATTTTCCCGCGCCTGAAGGAGCGCAAGGACCAGCTCGCCGGCACCATGTCGGGCGGCGAGCAGCAGATGCTGGCCATGGCCCGCGCACTGATGAGCCAGCCCAAGGTGCTGCTGCTCGATGAGCCATCCATGGGCCTGTCGCCGATCATGGTGGACAAGATCTTCGAGGTGGTGCGCGACGTGTCGGCCCAGGGCGTGACCATTTTGCTGGTCGAGCAGAACGCCCAGCGCGCGCTGCAGATCGCCGACCGCGGCTATGTCATGGACTCCGGCGAGATCACCATGACCGGCACCGGCAAGGAACTGCTGGTCGATCCGAAGGTGCGTGAAGCCTATCTGGGGCATTGATGGAGAGCACCCCTGTGCGCCGCTGACGCGGCGCCCCCGGTTTCGAGGTGCCTGCAGCGTTGCGGGGCGTTCTGGAAGAAAAATTACAATAACGGGTTGCGCCTGTCCGGGCGCAGCCCGTTTTTTCTTCCGATCATGACCACAGAACAAGCCCCAGCAGCCGCAGCCGCCTCCGACGAGAACCAACTGATCGCCGAGCGCCGCGAAAAACTCAAGGCGCTGCGGGAGGCGCAGCAGCGTGGCGAGGGCGTGGCCTTTCCGAACGATTTCAAGCCCAAGGACAGCGCCGAGTCCATTTTCGCCCGCTACGGAGAGACGACCAAGGAAGCGCTCGAGGCGGAGCCGGCGCGCGCCAGTGTGGCCGGCCGCATGATGCTCAAGCGCGTCATGGGCAAGGCCTGTTTTGCGACGCTGCAGGACGCCTCCTTCGGCCCCAGCTCGGGCCGCATCCAGATCTACCTGAACAAGGACAGCGTCGGCGAGAAAACGCTGGAAGCCTTCAAGCACTGGGACCTGGGCGACATCATCGCCGCCGAGGGCACGCTGATCCGCACGCGAACGGGCGAACTCACGATCCACGCCGACCATCTGCGCCTGATCACCAAGAGCCTGCGCCCGCTGCCCGACAAGTTCCACGGCATCCAGGACCAGGAGGTCAAGTACCGCCAGCGCTATGTCGACCTGATGACCGACGAGGCCACGCGGCGCCGTTTCGTCGCGCGCAGCCAGGCCCTGGCGACGATCCGTGAATTCATGGTGGCCGAGGGTTTCCTCGAGGTCGAGACGCCCATGCTTCACCCGATCCCCGGCGGTGCGAACGCCAAACCCTTTGAAACGCACCACAACGCGCTGGATCAGCAGATGTTCCTGCGCATCGCGCCCGAGCTGTACCTCAAGCGCCTGCTGGTGGGCGGCTTCGACAAGGTGTTCGAGATCAACCGCAACTTCCGCAACGAAGGCATCAGCGTCCGCCACAACCCCGAATTCACGATGATGGAGTTCTACGCGGCGTGGTGGAACTACCGCGACCTGATGGACTTCACCGAGCGCCTGATCCGCACCGTGGCCCAGCGCGTGTGCGGCACCACCAGCCTGCAATACCAGGGCCGCACCGTCGACCTGGGTGCACCCTTCGAGCGCCTGACCATCCGTGAGGCGATCCAGAAGTACACCGACGCCGGCGAACGCGCGGACGACGCCGATTGGCTGCGTGGCGAGCTGAAGAAGCTGGGCATGAGCGAGGAGAAGGACAGGCTGTCGGACCGCAGCCTGGCCGGCCTGCAGGTGATGTACTTCGAGGAGAAGGTCGAGGAACAGCTGTGGAACCCGACCTTCATCATGGAGCACCCGACCGAGATCTCGCCGCTGGCGCGCGCCAGCGACGAACGCCCCGAGGTGACCGAGCGTTTCGAGCTCTACATCACCGGCCGCGAGTTCGGCAACGCGTTCTCCGAGCTCAACGATGCGGAAGACCAGGCCGCGCGCTTCCAGGCCCAGGTGGCCAACAAGGACGCCGGTGATGACGAGGCCATGTACTACGACGCCGACTACGTGCGCGCGCTCGAATACGGCATGCCGCCGGCCGGTGGCTGCGGTATCGGCATCGACCGCCTCATGATGCTGCTCACCGACAGCCCCAGCATCCGCGACGTGATCCTGTTCCCGGCGTTGCGACGGGAGGCCTAGGCGCACGCCGCCGGTCAGAAGTTGATGGTGGCGATGTTGCGCTGTTTGTTCCAGTGCAGCTCGTCGGCTTCGTCGAGCAGCCAGGCCAGGAGTTGCTGCGCGTCCAGCGGCAGCCCGGCGGCCGGGTCGGGCAGCAGCGCGATCACGATCTTGTAGCGCAGCGTCACGCCAGCCGGCAACCGGGGGGACGGGCACAGCCCGCCGGCCAGTATGACACCGGAAAGCGGTCGCGCGCATGCCACTGCTCGACCGGCAGGCGGTCACCGCCCTGCTGGTGTTGCCACTGCCCCTGCGGGTCCCGGTAGTACAGGTCGGCGCGGTCGGCACCGGTTCTGGCCAGCTCCAGCTCCCAGTGCGACCCGCCATCCCGCCAAGGCGGCCAGCCAGGCAGGCGAGTCTCCTTGGGTGGCGGGAGCGGTGGGCATGGGCACCACTGTCGGTGCCTTTTTGGCCCATCGGCCAGGGGTGACGGCCCCGTCTGCGGCGCCGACGCGACAGTGGCCGGCGGCGCCTGGGCGTTCAGGCGAAGCTGGCCAGGGCCTTGCGCATCTTCTTCATCGCGGCCACCTCGATCTGGCGGATGCGCTCGGCGCTCACGCCGTACTCGGCGGCCAGTTGGTGCAGCGTCTTGCCACCCGAACCATCGTCGTTGACCTGGAGCCAGCGCTCGGTCACGATGCGGCGCGAGCGCTCGTCCAGCTCACCCAGCGCCCGGGCGATGCCCTCGGTGGCCAGGTGGTCCCGCTGGGCCGATTCCAGGACCGTGGTCGGCTCGTGGCTGGTGTCGGCCAGGTAAGCGATGGGGCCGAAGGCCTCCTCGCCATCACCGGCCGGCGCCGGGTCGAGCACCACGTCGCCCCCGGCCATCCGGGTTTCCATCTCGCGCACTTCCTCGGGCTTGACATTGAGGTCGCGTGCCACCACGTCGATCTCGCCATCCGACAGTGCCTCGCGGTGGGTGTCGCCGTCGACCGATCCGGCGCGGAAACCCTGCTTCATGCTGCGCAGGTTGAAAAACAGCTTGCGCTGCGCCTTGGTGGTGGCCATCTTCACCATGCGCCAGTTCTTGAGGATGTACTCATGGATCTCGGCCTTGATCCAATGCATGGCATAGCTGACCAGACGCACGCCCTGGTCGGGGTCGAAGCGTTTGACGGCCTTCATCAGGCCGACGTTGCCCTCCTGGATCAGGTCGCCGTGAGGCAGCCCGTAGCCCAGGTACTGGCGCGAGATCGACACCACCAGCCGCAGATGCGACATCACCAGCCGGCTGGCGGCCTCCAGATCGTTGTGGTCGCGCAGGCGGCGTGCGGCTTCCTGCTCTTCTTCGAGCGTCAGCATGGGAAGCCGGTTGACCGCCGAGATGTACGCGTCCAGATGGCCCAGCGGCGGCAGGGTGAGCGAGCGCCCCGCCCAGCCGTGCGCCAGGGCAAGACCACCGGTGGTGGGTGTGCTGGGGTTGGCAAGCGTCATGGACATGTGAGAACCCTCCTATTGTATTGATGTTAGCACTCTCTGTGATCGAGTGCTAATGAAATGGTTCCATGCTTTCATTTCCCTGAGCGGGCCGTTGCCCTGCTCGGATTGACCGACCCGGCAGGACGCGACGGTCTGGTGGATGAATATGTCAGAAGTGTCACGTTTTGGCGGTCAATGGGTGCAATTGTCATGACATCACATCCTGTGCAGCCGGCCGACATGGTCTGCAACTGCTTGTCAGACTTGGTTTTTTCCGGCACATGACGGGTGGCATGAAACTTGAAGAAACCGGGCGACACGATAGGAGCAATGCCATGACGTCCCCGATCCCGACCCCGTCAGCGGTCCCGTCTGCCGCCTCCCCGGATGCGCCCGATGTGGTGACCATCTCGCTGTACGAGTCGCGCAAGAAGCTCTACCCGAAGGCCGTGCACGGGTTCTTCGCCCACTGGCGCTGGGCCCTGGTGTGGTTGACGCAGATCGTCTACTACGGACTGCCGTGGCTGAACTGGAATGGTCGTCAGGCGGTGCTGTTCGATCTGCTCTCGCGCCGCTTCTACCTGGGCGGCCTGGTGCTGTATCCGCAGGATTTCATCTACCTGACCGGTCTGCTGGTGATGTCGGCGCTGTCGCTGTTCCTGTTCACGGCGGTGGCTGGGCGCCTGTGGTGCGGCTATGCGTGCCCGCAGACGGTTTACACCGAGATCTTCATGTGGATCGAGAAGCTGGTCGAAGGTGACCGTGCCGCGCGCATGCGGCTGGACGCGGCACCCATGTCGGCGGCCAAGCTCGGACGCAAGGTCGGCAAGCACGCGCTGTGGTTGCTGGTCGCGCTGTGGACGGGCTTTACCTTCGTCGGCTATTTCACGCCCATCCGGACGCTGGGTGTCGAGGTGGTGGCCGGGGCGCTGGGTCCCTGGCAAACCTTCTGGATCTTCTTCTACAGCTTTGCCACCTACGGTTTCGCCGGCTTCATGCGCGAGCAGGTGTGCAAGTACATGTGCCCGTATGCGCGCTTCCAAAGTGCCATGTTCGACAAGGACACCCTGATCGTGACCTACGACGCCGCCCGCGGTGAGCCGCGCGGCTCGCGTGGCAAGAAGGTCGATCCGGCCTCCCGGGGGCTGGGTGCCTGCGTGGACTGCACCCTGTGCGTGCAGGTCTGCCCGACGGGCATCGACATCCGCAAGGGCCTGCAGTACGAATGCATTGGCTGCGGCGCCTGTGCCGATGTCTGCGACGAGGTGATGGACAAGTTCGGCTACGAGCGCGGCCTGGTCAAGTACTCGACCCAGAACGCGATGAACCAGGGCTGGAACCGGGCGCAGATCGTGCGCCGCGCACTGCGGCCCCGGGTGCTGATCTACTCGTTCGTGCTCGGTGCCATTGCCGTGGCGGTGGGAGTGAGCCTGTTCCTGCGGGTGCCCATGAAGGTGGACGTGATCCGCGATCGGGGTGCACTGGCGCGCATGGTGGAATTCGGGCGTATCGAGAACGTGTACCGGCTGCAGGTCATGAACGCCACCGAGGAGCGCCAGATGGTGGGCATCCAGGTCGAGGGTCTGCCCGGCATTGCGCTGGCGTCCGACGCCCGGGTCGAGGTGCTGCCCGCCGAAGTGCGCAGCGTGGCGGTGCGCGTGCAGGTGCCCCCGGGTGCGTCGCCCGGCTCGCATCCGATCACGTTCCGCTTGCAGGCCGAGGGCGACAAGGCCATCCGTGTGGAGGAAAAGACCACCTTCCTGGTGCCACGTTGAAGCGCGCCGGCGCACAATGCGGGGATGGCACTGTCATTCATCGCTGAAGAAATCACCACGCCCCCCGTGCCGTCGGCCACCGTCATGGTGGTGCGCGACGGCGCCGCCGGCCTCGAGGTTCTGATGGTGCGCCGGCACGGCAACGCCGGCGTGCTCGGTGGCGCCCATGTGTTCCCGGGCGGCAAGCTCGATCCGACGGATGCCGTCGACGACGCGGGTGCGCTGGACCTGCCCCCCGAGGACTGCGCGCGGCGGTTGTCGGAACCCGGCCTGCCGGTGGCCGATGCCGTGGCCCTGCACGTGGCGGCCCTGCGCGAAACCTGGGAAGAGGTCGGGCTGTTCATCGGGCATGGCCCGGTTGCCGAGGCCGAACACCGGACGCTGGCGGCACGCCTCGATGGCGGACACAGCTGGCCACAGGCGATGGCCTCGCTCGGCCGGGTGCTGCCGGTATCGTCCCTCATGCCCTGGTCGCGCTGGGTCACACCGCGCCGGCCCTCGGTGTCGAGCAGGCGCTTTGACACGCGCTTTTTCCTGGCGGTGGCACCCGCCGGCCAGACGGCGCTGCACGACGGCCACGAGGCGACCGAAGCCGTCTGGCTGTCGCCCCGGCGGGCGCTGGAGCGCTTCTGGGACGATGACATCGATCTGGCACCGCCGCAGATCATGAGTCTGATGGAGCTGGCCCGTCTGCCCGGCGTCGGCGCCGCCCGGGCCTACGCTGCCGCCCGCACGCCGCCGCTGATCGAACCGCACCCGTTCGACCGTGATGGCTGCCGTGTGATCTGCTACCCCGGTGACCCGGAGCATCCGGTGCCGCAGGCGGCGTGGACGGGGCCCACCCGGCTGACGCGCCGCCGCCAGCGTTTCGAGCCCGACGGTGGGCTGGCCGCCTTGCTGGACTGAGGATGGCCGCCATGCATCAACTGCACCGCTGTCTGGGCGTTCTGTCTTTGGCGCTGGCCGCCACCGCGACCGCCGCCCAGCCCTTGCCGCCGTCGGTCGCGACCGTGCCCGTCCGGGACTGGCGCACCGAGCTGCTGGCCGCCGGGCTGGCTCACCCCTGGGCGGTGGCGTTCATCGGCGACGGACGCATGCTGGTGACCGAACGGCCGGGCCGCCTGCGTGTGGTGGAGCCCGATGGGCGCATCGGCGCGCCACTGGCCGGTCTGCCACGCGTCGATGCCGTGGGGCAGGGTGGTTTGCTGGACCTGGTGGCGGACAGCGACTTTGCCCGCAACCGCCGCCTGTTCTTCTGCTTCAGCGAGCCGGGCGAGGGCGGCACCAACTCCACCGCCCTGGCCCGCGCGCGCCTGTCCGATGACGCCACCCGTCTGGACGACGTGCGGGTGATCTTCAGTCAGCAACCCAAGACGGCCAGCCGCGCCCACTTCGGCTGCCGCATTGCCGAAACGCCCGACGGGCATCTGTTCCTGACCCTGGGCGACCGTTTCCACCGCATGGCCGATGCGCAGACGCTGGACAACCACCATGGCAAGGTGGTGCGCCTGCGCAAGGAGGGCGGCCCGGCGCCGGGCAACCCGTTCGCCGGCAAGCCCGGAGCCCTGCCCGAGATCTGGAGCTACGGGCACCGCAACCCGCAGGGGGCCACCATGGGCCCGGACGGCCGGCTGTGGATCAGCGAGCACGGCCCGCAGGGAGGCGACGAGGTCAACCGGCCCGAGGCGGGGCGCAACTACGGCTGGCCCGCGATCACCTACGGCGAGAACTACGGTGGCGGTGCCATCGGCGAGGGCGCCGTTGCCCGGGGCGGCATGGAGCAGCCCGTGCTGCACTGGACGCCGTCCATCGCGCCGGCGGGCATGGCCTTCATCACCAGCGACCGCTACGGGCCGCAGGCCAGGGGCAGCCTGCTGGTGGGGGCCCTCAAGTTCCGTTACCTGGCGCGCCTGACGGTGCGCGGGGGGCGCGTGGTGGGCGAGGAAAAAC
This sequence comes from Hydrogenophaga sp., assembly GCF_028698005.1. Lineage (GTDB taxonomy): Bacteria > Pseudomonadota > Gammaproteobacteria > Burkholderiales > Burkholderiaceae_C > Hydrogenophaga. The sequence continues at coordinate 538 of NZ_JAQVEJ010000051.1, read as the reverse complement.
TGCTGGGGGCGCTGGGTCAGCGCGTGCGCGACGTGCGCCAGGGGCCGGATGGCTACATCTACCTGCTGACCGACCACGGCAAGGGGCAACTGCTGCGCCTGCTGCCGCCGTCATGAGCTTGCGCGCACAATGAGCCTTTTGCGCCGTGGCCGGTGTGGCCGCGGCATGGCCATCTTGCAAGGACAATCGACACCATGAACGCTCCCGCGACCACCACCAGCACCGAACCCCGGCTGACCAGTCTGTCGCACGGGGGCGGCTGTGGCTGCAAGATCGCGCCTGGCGTGCTCTCGGACATCCTGCGCGGCACGGCCGCGATGCCCGTGCCCGAAGCCCTGCTGGTGGGCATCGAGACGGCCGATGACGCCGCCGTCTACCGCCTCAACGACGAGCAGGCGCTGATCGCCACCACCGATTTCTTCATGCCCATCGTCGACGACCCGTTCGACTTTGGCCGCATCGCCGCCACCAACGCCATCAGCGACGTCTACGCCATGGGCGGCACCCCCATCATGGCGCTGGCCCTCGTTGGCATGCC
>NZ_JAQVEJ010000207.1 GCF_028698005.1 Hydrogenophaga sp. | reverse complement strand
CAGCGCGTGGCCGTGAACATGGAAGGCCGCACCACGGCCACCACCATGGTGGGCCAGCCCGTGACCATGCCGGTGGCCATCGCCCCGGTGGGCCTGACCGGCATGCAGCACGCCGACGGCGAGATCCACGCCGCGCGCGCGGCCGAGAAGTTCGGCATCCCCTTCACGCTCTCGACCATGAGCATCTGCTCGATCGAGGACATCGCCGCCCACACCCGGGCGCCGTTCTGGTTCCAGCTCTACATGATGCGCGACCGCGAGGCGATGGCCCGCATGATCGGCCGCTGCAAGGACGCCCACTGCTCGGCGCTGGTGCTCACCCTGGACCTGCAGGTGATCGGCCAGCGCCACAAGGATCTGAAGAACGGCCTGACGGCGCCGCCCAGGCCGACGCTCAGGAACATCCTCAATCTCATGACCAAACCGCGCTGGTGCCTGGGCATGGCCGGCACCCGGCGCCGCACCTTCCGCAACCTGGTGGGCCACGTCAAGGGCGTGAGCGACATGAGCTCGCTGGCGGCCTGGACCAACGAGCAGTTCGACCCGCGCCTGTCATGGGCCGACATCGAATGGGTCAAGCGCCAGTGGGGCGGCAAGCTCATCCTCAAGGGCATCATGGTCGAGGAAGACGCGCGCCTGGCGGTTGAGGCCGGTGCCGACGCCATCGTCGTCAGCAACCACGGCGGGCGCCAGCTCGACGGCGCGCCGAGTTCGATCTCGGCCCTGCCCCCCATCGTCGAGGCCGTGGGCAACCGGCTGGAGGTGTGGATGGACGGCGGCATCCGCAGCGGGCAGGACGTGCTCAAGGCCTGGGCACTGGGCGCGCGCGGCACCCTGATCGGCCGCGCCATGGCCTACGGGCTGGGGGCGATGGGCGAGGCCGGCGTCACCAGGGCCCTGCAGATCATCCACAAGGAGCTGGACGTCACCATGGCCTTCTGCGGCCACACGGACATCCGCAACGTCGACCGCTCGATCCTGCTGCCCGGCTCCTACCCGCTCGCCTGACCGGCAAACTGATCCAGCACCGGTTCGAGCACCGCCCACAGATCGGACACGTCGGGACGCGCCAGCGGGCTGCGCACGCCGATCCAGGCATGGCCGTTCGCCTGCACCCGGTCCGCCAGCTCGGCCGTCACGCTGTCATGGGGACCCACGCCAATGATGGTCGGGACGTGCTGGGTCTGGTTGCAGACATCAAGCACCTTCTGCACCAGGCGGACATTGGCCTCGGCGTCCCCATCCAGGATCAGCACCACGGCCCCGTGGGCCGGCATGAGGGCGTGTGCCACGCCCATCGTCAGACCGCGGCGGGCGTGGGCGATCAGGCGCATGCCGCCTGGCCCCAGATCCGGCAGATCCAGGTAGTCGCTGGCCACGTCGGGCACGTCGTCGGCGCTGGCCGCATAGCGCCGCTGCACCAGCCGGCGTGACGACACCCCGGCCAGCCAGCGCAGCAGGTCGAAGGCCCAGGCCAGCCGGGCCGACAGCAGCATCACGCGCTCGGCGCCCTCGCCTGCCCGGGGCATGTCGGGTGCCGGCGGCGAGCACACGTTCATCCAGACATGCGCGGGCTCGTACACCTGGCCGGCCTCGTGGCGCAGACGCCAGGTGTGCACACGCGCGGCAAAGAGGCTCGGCGGCTCGATCGCCTGCACGATGGCGCCGATCCAGGGGCGCTTGAGCCGGGCCTGCCCCGTGCTGCGGTGGATCACCTGCAAACCGTGGTGCCGGGGGTCGCGCGAAACACGCGCCATCAGGGCATCAATGGCCGGTCCCGGGCCCTCGATCCATTCGATGAAGTGGCCATTCATGTGCATCAGGCCCACGCGCAGGCCATCGGGGCCGTTGTTGCGCACCGCGTGGTCACGGATGCGCCGCATCTCGTCGAGCACCGATCTGTCAACCCGGCTCAGGCTCGCATAGATGAGCCGATCCACGGGCCTCATCGGCCACTGGCCATCGCTTTCGGACCAGCCGGTGTCGTTGGCGGAGTCAGGGGGGGGTTCTTCGTGGTGGTGGTGGTTCACTGGCGGATTCCGCGGGTGCCGTGGCAGCAACGCTCAACAGCTCCGATGGTACCAAGTGCACGGCCTCGGTGCAGCGGCTTCAGCCATCCAGCGGGGCAGGCGCCGTGGCGGCCGCCGCCACGAAGGGAAGCGGCTGTGACGGTGCCTGGTTTTGCCAGACGGCCTGGCGCGAGCGCACCGGCAGATGGCTGGCCTCCAGCGCCAGTTGCTCGGCCAGGTTCACGATCCGCAAGGCATCGGCATCGGCGGCACCCGCCGGCACATGCACCACGCCGATCGCCACGTCGGGCTGGAACGGCAGGGCCAGCGGATCCTGGCTCACCGTCACCGCCATGCGCAGATTCTTGATCAGCCGCCGGCCCACCACGCGGTGGTGGTGCGGGTCCTGCACCGCCGAGACCGCCAGCACGAAGCAGCCCTGGTGGAGCAATCCCACCACGTTGCGAAAACCCACGTCCTGGCGCAGGCGGGCCGCCAGCGTCAGCACGATCTCGGTTTCGGCGTCCTGGGCGGCCGCCTCGCCGTGGGCATACAGGTTGGTCACGACGATGGCCGAGACCACGCAGGGCCGTCCCATGCGTGCACTGCGCCACAGCGCATCGTCCACCTTGCCCACCAGCGCCGCGCCGCGCGGCAGTCCGGCCTGGTCGATCCGTGGCATCTCGCCGCTGGCCTGCCGCCGCAGGCGCGCCAGTTCGCGGTAGCGCATGTTGATCAGCGTCATGACCAGGATGAAGTAACTGGCCGCCGCCACCGCCGTGAGCAGCCAGTAACGCAGGCTCATGTCCAGCCCCAGGCCCTTGCCGTACAGGCCGGCCGTCATCTGCGCCAGGCACAGGCAGGCCACCACCATCCAGCGGGCCAGCCGGTCGCCCAGAATCGCGCTGCGGGTCGCCACCAGCGCCCCCATCAGCACCGCCAGGCCATTGACCAGGGCGGACCAGGCCAGCACCTGCTGGCCGTCGCCACCGGCAAGATACCAGACCAGCAGGGCGGCGCCGGACAGGGCCACGCACCCGGCCCCCGGTCCCATGAGCACGCGCACCAGACGGTCATCGGCCCGCACGCCGGACCACTGGCCCAGGTAGGCCAGCGCCACCGCCGCCGTCAACGGCCCCAGCGCCACCTTGACCACCATCAGCGCGCCATCGGCCAGCGCCGGCCACAGCAGTTGGGGCAGCCCGCTCATGACCAGGCAGGCCACCGACATCATCGTCAACAGCAGCCACACGCGCAGCCTGCGCAGGCTGCGCTGGCGCAGCACGGTATCGATCAGCAACACCGTCACCAGCGCCATCAGCACACCGGCCATGGCAGACCAGATCACGATTTCGGTGGAAGGCATGCAGACAGGGCCACAGCGGGGAAGGTCTCAAAAAAGGGCGAGTGTATGCGCAAAGAACCATGGCCTCCATCGCCGGTGTGCCGGGCGCGACCGCGCCGTCACGGCATACTCGGTGGGCAGACCACGCTTCACCGCTTCATCCACACCATGAACCCCGAAACCCCGCTCCCCTCCCCATCCCGCCGCGTCAGCCCCTGGTGGCGTGCACTGGCCATCACCCTGTTGCTGGCGCTGCTGCTCGGCTGGGCCACCGCCACCAGCATGGTCACCCAGTTGCAGGCCCAGATCACCCACCTGCAAAAGCGCCTGATCCAGGTGCCCCAGATCCGGCAGGTGGCGGTCTTGCTCGACGCCCAGGGCCAGCCCGCCATGCTCGCCACCTTCAACCCGCAGGAACGGGCCCTGACGCTTCAGCGGCTCAACGATGTCAAGGAAGGGCGCGAGGACAGCATGCAGGTCTGGGCCATCGCCGGCGATGCGCCCCCGCGCTCGATCGGCGTGATCGAGAGCAAGTACAAGACCCTGCAACTGCCCGTGGACGAAGCCGCCCTGCAAGGCGTCACCGAACTGGGCATCAGCGCCGAGAACAAGGGCGGCGTGCCCGCCGGCAGCGGCCCCAGCCTGCCCTGGCTGTTCAAGGGCTGGCTGGTCGTCAAGAGCATCTGAGTGAACCGCCGGCGCCTCAGCGCAGCTCGTACACGAAGGAGCTGACCACACGCAGGCGCTTGGTGAGCGAGCGGCCATCGTCGTAATCGTTGCCGTCGTCGCCGGTGATGCGGATCACGCCCTGGTTCGCGCTCTTGAGCGGACCCAGTTGC
>NZ_JAQVEJ010000206.1 GCF_028698005.1 Hydrogenophaga sp. | reverse complement strand
AGGCCGGCCTGGAGGACATCAGCAAGGGCGCCTACGTGCTGGCCGAACCCAGTGAGGTGGGCCTGAAGAAAAAGGCCCAGGCCGTCATCGTCGCCACCGGCTCCGAGGTGCAGCTCGCGCTCAAGGCGCAGGAACTGCTGGCCCGGGAGCACAGGATCGCCGTGCGCGTGGTCTCCATGCCCTCCACCACCACTTTCGACCGCCAGGACGCTGCCTACAAGTCCGCCGTGCTGCCCAAGGGCCTGCCGCGCATCGCGGTCGAGATGGGCGCCACCGACGGCTGGTGGAAGTACGGCGTGTCGGCCGTGATCGGCATCGACACCTACGGCGAATCGGCCCCGGCGCCGGTGCTGTTCCAGCATTTCGGCTTCACCCCGGCCAACGTTGTCGACACGGTGCGTACCGTGCTCGGCAAGTGATCACAGCGGTTTCGGTTTCTTTGTTCATTCATCCACAGGAGTACAGGTCATGACCATCAAAGTCGGTATCAACGGCTTCGGCCGCATCGGGCGCAACGTGCTGCGCAGCGCGGTCCAGAATTTCCCGGACATCGAGATCGTCGGCATCAACGATCTGCTGGAGCCCGATTACCTGGCCTACATGCTCCAGTACGACAGCGTCCATGGCCGCTTCAAGGGCACCGTCGCGGTCGAGGGCAACACCCTGATCGTCAACGGCAAGAAGATCCGCCTGACCCAGGAGCGCGATCCCGCCAACCTGAAGTGGAACGAGGTGGGCGCCGACGTGGTGATCGAATCCACCGGCCTGTTCCTGACCGACGAAACCGCCCGCAAGCACATCGCTGCCGGCGCCAAGAAGGTCATCATGTCCGCTCCCTCCAAGGACGCGACGCCCATGTTCGTGTACGGCGTGAACGACAAGACCTACGCCGGCCAGGACATCATCTCCAACGCCTCGTGCACCACCAACTGCCTGGCGCCCGTGGCCAAGGTGCTGAACGACAAGTGGGGCATCAAGCGTGGCCTGATGACGACCGTGCACGCCGCCACCGCCACCCAGAAGACCGTGGATGGCCCGTCCAACAAGGACTGGCGCGGCGGCCGCGGCATCCTGGAAAACATCATTCCTTCCAGCACCGGTGCTGCCAAGGCCGTGGGCGTGGTGATCCCCGAGCTGAACAAGAAGCTGACCGGCATGTCCTTCCGCGTGCCGACCTCCGACGTGTCGGTGGTGGACCTGACCGTGGAGCTGAACAAGGAAGCCTCGTACGAAGAGATCTGCGCCGAAATGAAGGCGCAGTCCGAAGGCGCGCTCAAGGGCATCCTGGGCTACACCGAAGACAAGGTCGTGGCCACCGACTTCCGCGGCGAGACCTGCACCTCGGTGTTCGATGCCGAGGCCGGCATCGCCCTGGACAAGACCTTCGTGAAGGTCGTGGCCTGGTACGACAACGAGTGGGGCTACTCCAACAAGTGCCTGGAAATGGCACGCGTGGTGGGGAAGTGATGAACACCCCCCTGCGCGGCTGACGCCGCTTCCCCCCTCTCTGGCACCTGCGGTGCCGGAGGGGGGACGGCAGCTTGGGCCGGCGGAGCCGGACCCTCGCTGCCCTGGGGCTATTTCATGACAGGAACCGGGGCCGTTTGGCCCCGGTTTTGTTTTTTCAGCGGGTTATTCGCAGGCGCTGAGGGTGGTGTCGCCGAGGAGGGCCTGGATCTGCTCGTGCTGGGGGGGAGTGACCGCGGGCAGGGTGAGGGTGTGGCTGGTGCTTTCCTCGCGCTCCTGGGCCACGCGGGCGGTGCGAACGCCCTTGCGCATGACGTCCTGCAGGCCCTGCTGGGCGGCGGCTTCGCTGGAGTAGGTGCCCAGGGCCAGGCCCGGACTCAGATGCGGCACGCGCACTTCGCGGAAGTCCACCTTCATCGCGCGCAGTTCGTTCTTCTTGCGCTGCATCATTTCACTGCTGAGTTTGCCCATGTAGACCACCCAGCGGCCGCCGGTCTGTGCCTCGTCCATTTTCCACAGGCCCTGCAGGTCGGCCACCTCACCCAGCGCCGTGCTCAGTTGCCGGGCCTGGGCCTTGGTGAGCCCGCTGGCGCGCCAGCAGGCGGCCGGCAGCGGTGCCGGTTCGCTGGTGGTGGCCACGGGCATGGAGGGTGGTGCGGAGGGGGTGGCCGGTGCCACCGGGGCCGACGCGGGCGCGGACGGCGGCGACGCGGCGTTGAGCAGGCGGACCAGGGTCGGGTTGACCTGCTCCTGCAGGCGTCTGGGTTCGGTCGGGTCCTCGGGGGCCATGCCCAGGGGAGCGAGGTAGCTCTGCGTCCAGGCGAAATACGCCGCGTTGGCCAGCACCAGCAAGACAACCAGGGTCCTCAGCATGGGCGCACACTCACTTCGGCGCTGGTCACCTCGTGCAGCTGGCCGTCGGCCGTGCGCACCCGCAGGCCGCCCTGGGCGCTGACGCCGGCGGCCACACCGGTGCCGCCATCGCTGAGCACCACCGCGCGCCCGTGCAGCGCATCGCGTGCTGCGAAACGGGCGGCAAAGGCGGCAAAACCGTCGGTCTCGAAACGCTGGATGTCGCGCACCAGGGCGGGCACCACCTGCTCCAGCAGTTCGCCGGCCGTCACCCCCATGACCAGTTCCGCCACGCCCGCCGGCGGCATGGGTGGCAGGGCGCCGGGCACTGGCGGCACAGCCGCGGTGGCCTCGGGCCGATTGACGTTCAGGCCGATACCCACCACCAGGGTGCGTGGCGCGTGGCCGCTGGCGGTGGTGGGGCTGGCCGTTTCAACCAGGATGCCGCCGAGTTTGCGCTCCTGCCACCACAGATCGTTGGGCCACTTGAGGCGGACGTCGGGGTGCAGGCTCTCGGCCAGGCTCACGCCCACGGCCAGCGACAGCCCCGACCAGTCGGCGGGCGCCAGCGGCAGGGCCAGCGAGAAGGTCAGCGACTGGCCCGGCCGGCTGTGCCAGCTCTTGCCCAGGCGGCCGCGCCCGGCGGTCTGCGTTTCGGCCACCAGCAGCACGGGTGCGTTCTGGCCGGCGCGGGCGCGGCGCATCAGCTCGGTGTTGGTCGAGTCGACGGTGGGCAGCACCTCGACGGTGAAGCCGGGCAGCGCGGGCGCCACGGCCTGCCACACCGATTCGGCGTGGGACAGGAGCGATGCCGTCGCGGGAGTGGTGGTCATGCCTTGCTCAGCCCAGCTTCGAGGCCTTGCCGGGACGCTTGGGGGCCAGCAGCGTGCCACGGCAGCCCTTGGCGCCGCACCAGCAGGGGTACTGGGCCTTCAGGGCCTTGGTGTAGGGCTCGTCGATCACCAGGCCATAGTCGTAGAACAGCTCCTGGCCGGCCGGGATGTGGCGCAGCGTGCGGATGAACACCCGCCCGTCCTCCACCTCGGCCTCGCAGTTCGGATCGCAGCTGTGGTTGATCCAGCGCGACGAGTTGCCCCCCACCTTGGCGTCGATGACGTGGTCCTCATCAATGTGGAAGTAGAAGGTGTGGTTCGGGTCCGACGGGTCGTGCGGGTGGCGGCGCAGCGCCTCGGCCCAGGTGATGATCTCGCCCGTGTACTCGATCAGGGTCTCGCCTTCGGCCAGGTCGACCAGTGCGAACACGCCCTTGCCATGCACGCCCGAGCGGCGGGTCTGGATGCGCCGGGTGGCGGTGGTGCCGTTGCGGCTCGGTCGGGAGGGCGTTTTCGTCACAGCCAGAAATTTTGGTAAGGTTATTTCATGCAGGTGCGCGCGTATGCGCGTGCACCCACCTGCGCGTGTGCACGCGCGTGAAGCCGAATTGTAGAGATGAACAAAACACTGGTCATTGCCGAGAAGCCCTCCGTGGCGCAGGACATCGTGCGTGCGCTCACGCCGGTGGCGGGCAAGTTCGACAAGCACGACGACCACTTCGAGAACGAGCACTACATCGTCACCTCGGCGGTGGGCCACCTGGTCGAAATCGCCGCGCCCGAGCAGTTCGACGTCAAGCGCGGCAAGTGGAGTTTTGCCCACCTGCCCGTGCTGCCGCCCTACTTCGAGCTCAAGCCCATCGACAAGACCAAGTCGCGCCTGAACGCGGTGGTCCGGCTGGCCAAGCGCAAGGATGTGGCGCGCCTGATCAATGCCTGTGACGCCGGCCGCGAGGGTGAACTGATTTTCCGCCTGATCGAGCAGTACGCCGGTGGCGGCAAGCCGCTGGGCAAACCGGTGCAGCGCCTGTGGCTGCAGTCGATGAC
>NZ_JAQVEJ010000050.1 GCF_028698005.1 Hydrogenophaga sp. | reverse complement strand
TCCAGCGCGTCGGCCTCGCCGCCGACGATGAAGGTCAGCGTGCCGGCCGCGGCGCCGGCCACACCACCGGAAACGGGGGCATCGATCATGGCCAGACCGCGCGCCTGCGCGGCGGCGTTCACCTTCTGCGCCGACGCCGGTGCGATGGTCGAGCAGTCGATCACGAGCGTGCCGGCCGCCAGGTGCGCCAGCAGGCCGTCGTCGCCCAGGTACAGGCTTTCGACGTGCTTGCTGGCGGGCAGCATGGAGACCACCACCTGCGCGCCCTCGGCCGCCGCGCGGGCCGAATCGGCCGTGCCCACGCCGGCCTCGCGCGCCTTGGCCAGTGCGTCGGTGCTGAGGTCGAAGGCGCTGACGGCATAGCCGGCCTTGTGCAGGTTGACGGCCATGGGACCGCCCATGTTGCCCAGGCCGATGAACGCGACGCGGGTGTTGCTGTTGCTCATGCTTGTCTCCTTGGTGTGTATGTGAAATCGTGGGCCGGGTCGAACGGACTACGTCAGGTCGGCCAGCGGATGCGGGCCGGTGAAGCGCGGTCGCAGGTGGTCGGCGATCCATTCGTGCGTCACCTCGGCCAGCGTGGCCGGCTGCCAGCGCGGGTTCTTGTCCTTGTCCACCAGCAGGGCCCGTACCCCTTCGGCGAAGTCCGGGTGGGCGCAGCAGCCGACCGAGGCCTGCAACTCCAGCCGGAAGGTGTCGGCCAGCGACAGCAGGCGCGCGCGGCGCAGCATTTCCAGGCTCAGCGCGGCCGACGTGGGTGAACCCTTGGTGAAGGTGGCGCCGGCCTGTGCCAGCCAGGGGTCGCTGTCGCTGGCCAGGGCGGCCAGCCGGGGCGCCATGTCGCTCAAGCGGTCGTGTCCGATCACGGCGTTGATGCGATCGAAATGCGTGCGCAGGGGCGAGGCGGGCAACGCCACACCCTGGCCCAGCCGCTCCAGCAGATGGCTCAGTTGCGCGTCATCGGCCTCGCGCTCGCCGGCCCACGAGGCGGCCGCGATGCCCTGCAGCAGGTCGGCATGGCGCTCGTGAGGCACGGCGAAATCGGCCAGTCCGGCGAACAGGGCGTCGGCCGCGTTCAGGTGCGCACCGGTCAGCGCCAGGAAAGCACCGGTCTTGCCGGGCAGGCGCGAGAGAATCCAGCTACCGCCGACGTCCGGGTACAGGCCGATGTTGATCTCGGGCATGGCCATGCGCGTGCGGGGCGTGGCCACACGGTGCGAGGCGCCGGCCATCAGGCCGATACCGCCGCCCATGACAAAGCCGTGGCCCCAGCAGACGAAGGGCTTGGGGTAGGTGTGGATGCGGTGATCGAGCCGGTACTCGCGCTCGAAGAAGTCGTGCGCGATGGGCGGCACCTCGCCGGCGGGCAGGGCGCGGATGGCGTGGCACAGGCCGACCACGTCGCCACCGGCGCAGAAGGCCTTGTCGCCCGTGGCGTCCAGGATCACGCCGGCCACCTGCGGGTCGTCGGCCCAGGCCTTCAGTTGCGGGTCGAGCAGATCCACCATGGCCAGCGACAGCGCATGGAGGCTGGCCGGTGCGTTGAGCGTGGCGCGGCCGAAACGGTGGCCGCTGGCGGTGGTGATGGTGTCGAAAAGAACGGGTTGGTCAGAGGTCGTCATTCAGGCATTTTTCCATGCGGGTTGACGCTTTTCGAGGAAGGCGGTGACACCTTCGCTGCGGTCGGCGGTGTCGAACAGGTCGATGAAGGTCTCGCGCTCGGCGGGCAGGACCTGTTGCGGCGGCGTGTGGCGGGCGCCCTGGATCAGGCGCTTGCAGGCGCGCACGGCGCTCGGGCTCTGCCGGCCCACCTTCTCGGCCATCGCCAGGGCCCGCTCCAGCGCCTGACCCTTGCCGACCACCTCGTCCACCAGGCCGATGCGCTGCGCGGTGGCGGCATCGACCCGCTCGCCCAGCAGCACCATGCGCTTGGCCCAGGATTCGCCCACGTTCCAGGCCAGCCACTGCGTGCCGCCCGCGCAGGGCAGCAGGCCGACGCTGGCCTCGGGCAGCGCCATCACGGCGTGCTCCTCGGCCACGCGCAGGTCGCAGGCCAGTGCGCACTCCAGGCCGCCGCCCATGGCGTAGCCGTTGATGGCAGCAATGCTCACGCCGCGGAAGGCGGCCAGCGTCTCGAAGGCCTCGCCGAAGCGGCGCGCCATGGTGGCGGCGGTGGCCTTGTCGGTGCCGCTCTCGGTGGGGGCGAACAGCTTGAGATCGGCACCGGCGCTGAAGAATTTCTCGCCCGCGCCGGTGATGACCAGCGCGTAGATGTCGCGGTCGTTTTCCAGGTCGCGCACCAGGCGCGCCAGCGCGGGCAGGCTCTGGTCGGTCCAGGTGTGCGCCGGCGGATTGTCCAGCGTGACCACGGCGGTGTGGCCGCGTTTTTCCAGTTTCAGTCCGGTGTAGGTATCGCTCATCGAATGGTCTCCGTCGCGTTGTCCTGCAACATGCGGCGCGCGATGATCACGCGCATGATCTCGTTCGTGCCTTCCAGGATCTGGTGCACGCGCGCGTCGCGCAGCAGGCGCTCCAGGGGAAACTCGCGCAGGTAGCCGTAGCCGCCGTGCAGTTGCAGCGCCTGGTTGCACACCTCGAAGCCGAGGTCGGTCGCCAGGCGCTTGGCCATGGCGCAGTAGGTGGTGGCGTCGGGGTGGCCGGCGTCGAGCTTGCTGGCTGCCAGCCGCACCATCTGGCGCGCCGCCACCAGCTCGGTCGCCATGTCGGCCAGCTTGAACTGCAGGGCCTGGAACTCGGCCAGCGTCTTGCCGAACTGACGCCGCTCGTGCATGTAGCGCTGGGCTGCGTTCAGCGCGCCCTGTGCCGCACCCACCGAGCAGGTGGCGATGTTGATGCGCCCGCCGTCCAGCCCCTTCATGGCAATCTTGAAGCCGTCGCCCTCCTGGCCCAGCAGATGGGTGGCCGGCACGCGCACGCCGTCGAAGCTGATGACGCGCGTGGGCTGGCTGTTCCAGCCCATCTTCTCTTCCTTCTTGCCGTACTGGATGCCGGGGCTGTCGGCCGGCACGACCAGGGCCGAGATACCGGCCGCACCCGGGCCGCCGGTGCGGCACATCACCACCAGCACGTCGGTCGATCCGGCGCCCGAGATGAAGGCCTTGCTGCCGTCGAGCACGTAGTGATCGGCCTCGCGCCGCGCCGCGGTCTTGAGCGAGGCCGCGTCCGAGCCCGCGCCCGGCTCGGTCAGGCAGTACGAGGCGAGCTTGCGCCCGCTCGTGAGCAGCGGGCCCCAGTGCGCGGCCACCTCGGCCGATGCGAAGCTGGTCACCATCCACGTGGCCATGTTGTGGATGGTGATGAAGGCCGTGGTCGAGGGATCGGCCGCGGCCAGTTCCTCGAACACCACGGTGGCGTCCAGTCGCGTCAGGCCCAGCCCGTCGTGGTCGGTGGATGCATACAGGCCGCAGAACCCCAACTCCCCGGCCTGCGCGATCACCTCGCGCGGGAAATGAGCCTCGGCGTCCCATCGGGCCGCATGCGGGGCCAGTTCGTTCAGGGCGAATTCGCGCGCCGTCTGCTGGAAGGCACGCTGGTCTTCGGACAGCTCGAAATTCATTTCAGGCTGATGGTCGTGTTGACGCCGGAGGACACGTCATCCTCGAACCAGCGGGCCGTCACGGTCTTGGTCTGGGTGTAGAACAGCACCACCTGCTTGCCATAGGGGCCGAGGTCGCCCAGCTTGGAGGCACGTGAGCCCGTGAACGAAAACATCGGCACCGGCACCGGGATCGGCACGTTGATGCCGATCTGGCCGACGTCGATGTCTTCCTCGAACTTGCGGGCCGCCGCGCCCGATTGCGTGAAGATGGCCGTGCCGTTGCCATTCGGGTTGGCGTTGATGAGGGCGATGGCCTCGTCCAGCGTCTCGGCTTCGGCCAGGCACAGCACCGGCCCGAAGATTTCCTGCTCGTAGATGCTCATGCCGGGTTTGACGCCCGAGAAGATGGTCGGGCCGACGAAGTTGCCATTGGCCGAACCGCTGGCCAGCGCCGGATGGCGTCCGTCCAGTTCCAGCGTTGCGCCTTCGGCCACGCCCTGGTCGATCAGCGACTGCACGCGCTCCTTGGCCGCACACGAGATCAGCGGGCCGAGGTCGAGGTTCTCCTTGCCGGGGCCGACCTTGAGCGTCCTGGCCCTGGCCACCAGCTCGGGCACCCATTGGCGCGCCTCGCCGACCAGCACAGCCACCGAGACGGCCATGCAGCGCTGGCCGGCGGCACCAAACGCGGCGCCGACCAGCGCGTTGAGGGTCTGCTCCTTGTGGGCGTCGGGCAGCACGATGGCGTGGTTCTTGGCGCCCATCATGCACTGCACGCGCTTGCCGGCCAGCGAGGCGCGGTTGTACACATGGGTGCCCACCTTGGTCGAACCCACGAAGCTGATGGCCTTGATGTCGGGGTGGTCGCAGATCGCATCCACCACCTCGGCGGCGCCGTGCACCACGTTGAGCACGCCCTTGGGAATGCCGGCCTCCAGGGCCAGCTTCACCAGTTCCATGGTCACCATCGGGTCCTGCTCCGAGGGCTTGAGCACGAAGGTGTTGCCACAGGCGATGGCCATCGGGAACATCCACAGCGGGATCATGGCCGGGAAGTTGAACGGCGTGATGCCGGCGCACACACCCAGCGGCTGCAGCCGCGTGTAGGTGTCGACGCCACCGGCCACGTTCATGGCCAGCTCGCCCAGCTGCAGGTTGCCGATGGCGGCGGCGTGCTCGACCACCTCCAGGCCGCGGAACACGTCGCCCTCGGCATCGGCCAGGGTCTTGCCCTGTTCGGCGGTCAGCGTGGCCGCCAGCGACTTCATGTTTTCACGGATGAGCTGCTGGTACTTCAGGAAGATGCGCGCCCGTGCGCCGATGGGGGTCTTGCGCCAGGTCTTGAAAGCCTCCTTGGCGGCGGCCACGGCGGCCTCGACCTCTTCGGGCGTGGCCAGCGGCACGCGCGCCAGCACCTCCTGCGTGGCCGGGTTGACCACATTGCGCCATTGCGTGGTTTTGGAATCGACCAGCTCGCCGTTGATCAGCAGCGGGACGGTGGGTGCCAGCACGGTGCTGGCCTGGGGTGCGTTCATGGCAGGTCTCCTCGGTGGTGGATGCCGGACGGCCCAGGACGGGCCAGTCCTCATGCCGGCCATCGTATATGTGCAAAATAGCCATGGCAATACGCATATATGCATTCTGATTTTGCAAATATGCACATAGGAGATCGCGATGGACTGGGACAACCTGCGCTACTTCCTGGAACTGGCACGCTCGGGCACATTGGCCGCGGCCGCGCGCCGCACCGGGGTGGAGCACACCACCGTGGCGCGGCGCGTGCAGGCGCTGGAAAAGCAGATGGGGGCGCCGCTGTTCGCGCGCGAGGCCGGTGGCCACCGCCTGACCGAGGTCGGGCGCCAGTTGCTGCCCGCCGTCGAGGCCATGGAGTCGGCCGTTCTCGGCGTCGAGCGTGTGCGTCCGCCCGAGGACGAGGGGCCTTCGGGGCTGGTGCGCGTGGGCTGCACGGAAGGCTTCGGCACCGAGGTGCTGGCACCGCACCTGGCCGCATTGACGCGCCAGCACTCCGCGCTGTCGGTCGATCTGCTGGCCCTGCCGCGCATGCTGCACCTGAGCCGGCGCGAGGCCGACATCGTGATTTCGCTGGAGCGTCCCACACGGGGTTCGGTGATCGTCACCCGGCTCACCGACTATGTGCTGCATCTGTATGGCCAGCGCGAGTACCTGGCCCGCCGACCGCTGGTGACCGGCACGGCCGACCTGCGCCACCACAGCTTCGTCAACTACGTGGACGACCTGCTGTTCACCCGCGAGTTGCAGTTTCTGGATGAACTGCAACCGCCCGAGCGTTTCGCGTTTCGCAGCACCAGCATCCTGGCCCAGTACGCCGCCGTGCGCGCCGGCGCCGGCCTGGCCGTGCTGCCGGCCTTCCTGGCCGATGGTGATCCACTGCTGGTGCGCGTGCTGCCGCAGCGCGCGCGCTTCACGCGCACCTTCTGGATGAGCATGCCGGAAGAGGCCAAGCACCAGGCGCGCATGCAGGCGGTGTGGGCCTTTCTCAAGGAGGTCTGCGTGCGCGAGCAGGCACGTCTGCTGCCCGCCTGAAGGATCACGGGTTCACGAGCACCAGCTTGCCCTTGACCGAGCGCGCACCCATGATGGCGTAGGCCTTGGGCAGTTCCCGCATCGGCAGGGTCTGGTCGATCACCGGCTTGATCTGGCCTTTCAGGTACATGCCGGCCAGCGTCTGCATCATGGCGGCGTTCGCCTTGGGCTCGCGTTTGGCGAAATCGCCCCAGAACACGCCCACGACGCTGGCACCCTTGAGCAGCGCCAGATTCAGCGGCAGGCTGGGAATGGGACCGCTGGCGAAGCCCACCACCAGATAGCGCCCGCGCCAGGCGATGGAGCGGAAAACCGGTTCGGCGAACTCGCCGCCGACCGGGTCGTACACCACATCGGGGCCCTTGCCATCGGTCAGGCGCCGGATTTCCTCGCGCAGGCCGGATTGCGGCGTGTGCACGCTGTAGTTGATGGTCGCGTCCGCACCCTGCGCCTTGCACAGCGCGCATTTTTCGTCGCTCGATGCCGCGGCGATCACGCGCACGCCGGCGGCCTTGGCCAGTTGGATCGCCGCCGTGCCGACGCCGCCCGCCGCGCCGAGGATCAGCACCGTCTCGCCGGCCTGGAGCTGCGCCCGGTCCATCAGCGCGTGCCACGAGGTGGCGTAGATCATGATGAAGGCGGCCGCATCGACCGCCGGAAAGCCATCGGGCAGCGGCATGCACAGCGCCGCTGGCGCCAGCGCGTGGGTAGCGAAGCCCCCGGTGCCGCTGAGGCAGGCCACCGCCTGCCCGGGTTGGAGGTGCGTGACGCCTTCGCCCACGGCGCGCACGATGCCCGCGTATTCGGATCCGGGCACGAAGGGCAGGGGGGGCTTGATCTGGTACTTGTTCTGGACGATCAGCAGGTCCGGGAAGTTCAGGCTCGCGGCCTGGATCTCCACCAGCACCTCGCCCGCCTTGGGCTCGGGGGGCGGCAGCTCTTGCCAGGTCAGGGCCTCGACGCCCACGGGGTTCTCGCACAGCCAGGCTTGCATCGTGTCTCCTCGGTTCTGATGGGTGGCGGTCTCACGCGCCATGATAGGGAGACTCGCGCTGCCCGCCAGCTTCACCGCGGCGGCGCTTGTCCCATGCGTGACGGAAAGCCGCCTCCCCGCGCAACTCCTACAATCCTCGGCATGAGAATTCTGCTGTGCAACGACGACGGCTTCCGGGCTCCGGGCATCGAAGCCCTGTACGAAGCCCTGCGGCCGCTGGCCGACGTCGAGGTGGTGGCGCCCGAGCACAACAACAGCGCCAAGTCCAATGCCCTGTCCCTGCACTCGCCGCTGTACGTGCACGAGGCCTCCAACGGCTTCCGCTACGTCAATGGCACCCCGGCCGACTGCGTGCACATCGCGCTGACGGGTCTGCTCGGCTACCGGCCCGACCTGGTGGTCTCGGGCATCAACAATGGCGCCAACATGGGTGATGACACCATCTACTCCGGCACGGTGGGCGCGGCCATGGAGGGCTATCTGTTCGGC
This sequence comes from Hydrogenophaga sp., assembly GCF_028698005.1. Lineage (GTDB taxonomy): Bacteria > Pseudomonadota > Gammaproteobacteria > Burkholderiales > Burkholderiaceae_C > Hydrogenophaga. Next base: position 10,836 of record NZ_JAQVEJ010000050.1, on the reverse strand, counting down.
ATTCCCGCCATCGCCTTCTCCCAGACCGAAAGGGGCTGGTCTCACCTGGATGCGGCGGCCGACAAGGCGGCCGAGCTGGTCAAGCGCCTGTTGCCTTCGGTGGCCGACGCCAGCGAGCGCGGGGAGCCGTGGCTGCTCAATGTCAACGTGCCCAACCGGCCCGCGTCCGAACTCAAGGGCTTCAAGGTGGCGCGGCTGGGTCGGCGCCATGCGGCCCAGCAGGTCATCATGCAGCAAAGCCCGCGTGGCGAGACCATGTACTGGATCGGCGGCGCCGGCCCGGCCAAGGACGCCGCCGAGGGCACCGATTTCCACGCGGTTGCGCAGGGCCATGTCACGATCACCCCGCTGCAGATCGATCTGACCGACCATGAGCGCCTGCCGTACTGGGTGCCCCTGGCGCAGCAACTGTCCGAAGACGGCACGCCGTGAGCATCAAGAAGCCCGCGCCACCGCCGGCCGGCACCCCCCGGCCGCGGCCGGCGTTCCCCGCGCGCCTGCCGTCCAGTGGCGGCCCGGCGCCCGCACCGGCGCGGCCGGCGCCGGCCGCGCCGGTGGCCGGCTCGGCGGGTACCGTGCCGGCCCGGGCCATGCTGGCTGCCATGGTGCACAAGCTCCAGAGACAGGGTTTGAGCCATCCGGCCGTTATTGCTGCGATAGGGGCGGTCGAGCGTCACCGCTTCGTCGATTCCGCGCTGGCCAACCAGGCCTACGAGGACACCAGTCTGCCGATCGGGCTCGGGCAGACGATCTCCAAACCCAACGTCGTGGCCCGTATGCTGGAGCTGCTGTGCGAAGGCCATACCGAGCGCCTGGGGCGTGTGCTCGAGATCGGGACCGGCGGGGGCTACCAGGCGGCCGTGCTCAGCCACCTGGCGCGCGAGGTCTACACCATGGAGCGGCTGCGGGGCTTGCATGAGCGCGCGCGGGCCAATCTGCGCCACTTCCGCCTGCCCAATGTCCACCTGTTGTTTGGCGACGGCATGCTGGGCTATCCACAAGGCGCGCCCTATGCCGCCATCATTGCTGCGGCCGGTGGCGAGGCCATCCCGCAGGCCTGGGTCGACCAACTGGCAGTGGGCGGGCGGCTGGTGGCGCCCGCCCAGTTCGGTGCAGGCGGCCAGCGGCTGGTGGTGCTGGACAAGACCCGTACCGGGGTTGTGCAGAAGGTTCTCGAACCCGTGTTGTTCGTGCCTCTAAAATCAGGTATTTCCTGACCGGTGTGCGGCGTGTCCGTGTGCCGGCTGCTTAGCTTGAATGTCATTGTCGGTGACGCTTTGCGTCAACGACTCCACGGGAGATGTCTGCCATGAACCACTGCGCACAGTTTCTGCCGCAGGACCTGCCGATGACCGGGCGGCAATGGACGCCGCTATGCCACCCTCGTACCGCACTGGAGTCCAGCCGGGGCGGGCGCCGGCCTGGGTTGGCTGCCTGGCAACGTGCGGGCCTGCTGGTCCTGACGGTCGGGCTGGTGCTGACCGCCGGGTGTTCCACGCGGCGCGTGGCCCAGCCGGCGCCGGTCGAAGACCGCGCGGGTGCTGCCGCACCAGAGGCGGGCAAAGCGCTGCCGGGCGCCGAGAACGCCGGCAAGCCGGGTTACTACACCGTCAAACCCGGTGACACGCTGTACCGCATCGCGCTGGAACACGGTCAGGCGCCGCGCGACCTGCAGACCTGGAACAACATGGCCAACCCGAACCTGATCGAGGTCGGCCAGGTGCTGCGCGTGGCACCACCGGCATCGGTCGCCACGGCGCCGGTGGCCGCGCCGCTGCCCGGCAGCGCGGTGGTGGGCCGTCCCCTGGGGCAGGCCGGTGTCGCGGCGCCGCCTGCGTCTGCCGCCAATGGCGCCGCACCGGCAGCACCGGCGACAGCGTCGGTGCCCGAATCCGCCGGTGCCGACGAGGTCGCCTTCGTCTGGCCGGCACAGGGCTCGGTCATCGCCAGCTTCGACGAAGCCCGCAACAAGGGCGTGTCCATCGCCGGCAAGCTGGGTGACCCCGTCCTGGCGGCCGCCGACGGCCGCGTCGTCTACGCGGGGGCCGGCCTGCGTGGCTACGGCAACCTCATCATCCTCAAGCACAACAACACGTTTCTGACGGCCTACGCCCACAACCAGGCGCTGCTGGTGCGCGAGGACCAGCAGGTGCGTCAGGGCCAGCGCATTGCCGAGATGGGCAGCAGCGACACCGATCGCGTCAAACTGCACTTCGAGGTGCGGCGTCAGGGCAAGCCGGTGGATCCCCTGAACTACCTGCCCAGGCGTTGAGCGCGACGGCATGACTTGACCGCTCTGAAGGGGAGACGCGCGATGGCGTGGCCGGTACTGGTTTTCGACATCGAGTCGATCCCCGACGTGGCGGGGATGCGCCGGCTGCGTGATGATCCGGCCGATTGGCGCGACGAGCAGGTCTACCAGGCCTGGCTGGCCGGGCGTCAGTCCGAGGGCAAGGGTGATTTTGCGCCGCTGCACCTGCAGCGCGTGCTGGTCATCAGTTGCGTGTTCCGCAATGCCGAAGGGCTCCGGGTGCATTCCCTGGTCGATCGGGATGGCCGCAGCGAAGGCAAGGTGATCCAGACCTTCTTCCACATCATCGAGAAGCACACGCCGCAACTGGTGAGCTGGAATGGCGGCGGCTTCGATCTGCCCGTGCTGCACTACCGTGGCCTGTGCCACGGCGTGGAGGCCAGCAAGTACTGGGACATGGGCGAGGACGACCGCGAGTTCAAGTGGAACCACTACATCGGCCGCTACCACCTGCGCCATCTCGACCTGATGGATCTGCTGGCCCTGTATTCGCCGAAGAACAACGCGCCGCTCGACGCGCTGGCCAAACTGTGTGGCTTCCCGGGCAAGCTGGGCATGGATGGCTCGCAGGTGTACGCCCAGTACCTGCAGGGCGGTCTGGAGGACATCCGGCGCTACTGCGAGACCGATGTCCTGAACACCTACCTCATGTACTGCCGGTTCCAGAAGATGCGCGGTGGCTTCACCGAGGCCGAGTACGCACAGGAGATCGACTTCGTCAGGGCGACGCTGGGCGATCTCGCCCACAGCGAGCCGCACTGGGACGAGTACCTGAAGGCCTGGCGCTGACAACCGGCTTCATCCGGCCGTGTGGATGCTGACGCCGGGATGCAGGCCGGAGACCGTGCGCAGGCATTCCCGCAGTGCCTGCGCGAGCGCCCGTGCGGCGGGGCTGGGCGGCTGATCACGCCGGTGCATCAGGAACACCTCGCGCGCCACGCGCGGGCGCAGCGGGACAAACGTCAGCCCGCTGGCCTGCGGGTGCGAGGCCCCCAGAGCCGACAGCACGGCCACCCCCACGCCGGCCTGGGCCATGGACAGTTGCAGGGCGAGGTTGCTGACCTCCACTCCGCCCGCCATCAGCGCGACCAGGTCGGATCCGTGCAGCGACAGCGTATGCACGATGCTGGTGTCCGCCGGCTCCTTGAGCAGGGGCAGGCGGGCCAGATCGGCGTGTGAGGCACTGCGGCGCAGGCCGAAGCGTCCGGCCTGGCCGAGCAGGCCGATGGGTGCGCTCAACAGCCGCTCGCACGTCAGCGCCGACGTGTCGCCGACCGGCGTGCCGATGCCCAGATCGGCCTCGGACCGCTGCACGCGCGCGGTGATGCCGGCGCTGTTGTCGTCCAGCACACGCAGGCGCAAGCCCGGATGCGTGCGCATCAGCCGCTCCACGGCCCGGGGCAGCACGGTGCAGCCGAAGGCGGTGCCCACCGCCAGGGTCACGCTGCCATGCACCTGGCCGCTTGGGCCGCGCAGCGTATCCAGGGCGGTGTCCATGTCGCGCAGCAGGCGCTGGGCCAGCGGCAGCAGTTGCCGGCCCTCGTGCGTCAGCGCCAGGCGCCGGGTGGTGCGTTCGAACAGCACGGTGCCCAACTGCGCCTCGAATTCCTTGAGCGCGCGCGTGAGCGCGGGCTGGCTGATGTGCAGCGCCTCGCTGGCGCGCGTCACATGGCCCAGCGCCGCCGTGGTCACGAACATCTTCAACTGCCGCTGCGTCCAATTCATAGCATCTGATTATGAATAAAACCCATCAATGCATTGGACGTTTTCATTCGTGAGGCCTACATTGGGTCGCTTCTTCCACCTTCCATCCACCCGAAATCCTCATGAGAGAGCGGCACATGAAGCACTTCACCACTGTCCTGAAATCCTGGAGCACCGCTGTGGCGGCCGCGGGGTCACTGGTGGCCTGCGGGAGTCTGCCGGCGCCACCGACATCGGTGGCCGTGCCGGCCGGCGAGGTCAAGGGAACGGCCGTCACGCACACGGCGGCCTCGGCGCGCGGCGTGATGGACAACGCCGCCCTGGTGTTGCCGGCCCGTGCCACGGGCACGGGCATCTACGCGGGCCCGCTGCGCGATGCGCCGCGAACCGGTGGCGCGCCGGTGCCGGTGGTGGTGTTCCTGCACGGCTCTTCGGGGCTGGGGCTCAAGGCCATCGGCGAATGGCAGCGCTGGCTGGCTGGTCTGGGGGTGGCCAGCGTGGCGCCCGACTCGTTTGCGCTGCCCGATCGCATCACCTACAAATCGCCGGTGAGCAAGGCGGTCTATGAGCAGGTGCACGCGCTGCGCCTGTCCGAGGTGGCACTGGCGCTGCAGGCGCTGCGCCAGCAGCCCTGGGCCGACACGTCGCGCTTGGTGCTTGCCGGCACCAGCGAGGGGGCGGCGGCCGTGGCCCGCCACGACGGCACCGGCTTCGCCGGACGCATCATCTATTCGTGGAGCTGCGAGGACAACTACTTCGTGCAGGCGCACCGCAGCGTGTTGCCGCCCGGGCAGCCGGTGCTCAACGTCATGAGCAGCACCGATGTGTATTTCTCACCCACCAATGCCTGGCTGGGCAACCCGGCGGCCAAGGGCCATTGCGGGGATGCGCTGCGCGATCACAAGAATGCCAGCATCGTGCTGATTCCCGGCGCGCCGCACACGCTGCTGAACCTGCCGCCAGCGCGCCACGCCACCGCCGGCTTTCTGCGCGATGTCCTCAAGCTCGAATGAGGCGCACCGGTGGGTAGCGATGAGGCCTGAGACAATCGGGGCATGAGTCAAGACAATTCCACGCAAGACCTTGCCGCATCCCCGTCAGCCAGTCTGCCCGAAGGCTGGCTGGCCATCGAATCGCTGGACATCGAGGCCCAGGGCATTGCTCACCGGCCCGATGGCAAGGTGGTGTTCGTCGAAGGCGCGCTGCCGTTCGAAATCGTCAGCGCCCAGGTCCACCGCCGCAAAAACAACTGGGAGGCCGCCACCGTCACCGACATCCACCGCGAGTCGCCCCAGCGCGTGCGCCCCGGCTGCCCGCATTTCGGGCTGCACGCCGGCGCCTGTGGCGGCTGCAAGATGCAGCACCTGCATCCGGCGGCCCAGGTGGCCGTCAAGCAGCGGGTGCTGGAGGACAACCTCTGGCATCTGGCCAAGGTCAAGGCCGAGACGCTGCTGCGCCCGATCGAGGGGCCGACCTGGGGCTACCGTTACCGGGCGCGCCTGTCGGTGCGTCATGTGCACAAGAAAGGCGAAGTGCTGATCGGCTTTCACGAACGCAAGAGCCGCTATGTGGCCGACATGGCGGTCTGCCATGTGCTGCCGCCGCACGTGAGTGCCTTGCTGGTGCCGCTGCGGGCGCTGATCTTCAGCATGGACGCGCGCGAAACCTGTCCCCAGATCGAGCTGGCTGCCGGTGACGAGGTCACGGCGCTGGTGCTGCGCCATCTGGAGCCGCTGAGCGAGGACGACCAGGCGCGCCTGCGCGGCTTCGCCCAGCAGCATGGCGTGCAATGGTGGCTGCAGCCCAAGGGGCCGGACACGGTTCACCTGCTTGACGAAGGAGGGCCTCAGCTGGCGTACCGCCTGCCCGAATTCGGTATCATGATGCCGTTCAAACCGACCGATTTCACGCAGGTCAATCCGCACATCAACCGCGTGCTGGTGGCGCGCGCGCTGCGTCTGCTGGAGGCACGCCCCAATGAGCGCGTGATCGACTGGTTCTGCGGCCTGGGCAACTTCACGCTCCCCATCGCCACCATGGCCGGCGAGGTGCTGGGCATCGAGGGCAGCGAGGCGCTGGTGGCACGCTCGCGCCAGAACCTGCAGTACAACCAGCAGCGCCAGGGTGGCCGCCTCGCGCCGACCCAGTTCGTCGCGCGCAACCTGTTCGAGATGACCCCGGAACTTCTCGTGGCCGACGGCGTGGCCGACCGCTGGCTGGTCGATCCACCGCGCGAGGGCGCCTTCGCGCTGGTCAAGGCGCTGGCCGACCTGCACCAGTCGCGTCTGGGTGCCGAAGGAGCACCACCGCTGCCCACCGGTGGCGAAGCCTGGGTGCCGCCACGGCGCATCGTCTATGTCAGTTGCAACCCGGCCACGCTGGCGCGCGATGCCGGCCTGCTGGTGCACCAGGCGGGTTACCGCTGCGTGGCGGCCGGCGTGGTCAACATGTTTCCGCACACCGCACATGTGGAAAGCATCGCGGTGTTCGAGCGCGCCGCCTGACCAGCCGGACCCAGGCTGCGGAGGCAGGCGCGTGGCGCTTGCCCCGGGCCGGCAACGGAAAAGGGAGCCCGCGGGCTCCCTTTTTTCAGGTTCATCGCGTCGCGACCGGTGTCGCCGGCGCGATGTTGTTCAGTCCTCGCCGCCGAAGATGCCCAGCAGGGCCAGCAGGCTCTGGAAGATGTTGTACAGGCTCAGGTACAGGCCCAGCGTGGCCGCAATGTAGTTGGTTTCGCCACCATCTACGATGCGTTTGAGGTCATACAGCAGGTAGAGGCTGAACACCAGGATGGCCAGCGTGGCGATGGCGGCGAAGGCCGCCGGGCTGCCGACGAACACGTTGATGACGCCACCGATCAGGATGGCCAGGGCACCGGCGAACAGCCATTTGCCCATGCCCGAGAGATCGCGCTTGATGATGGTGGACAGGTTGGCCATGACCAGGAATACGCCGGCGGTGCCGCCGAAGGCCGTCATGACGAGGTCGGAGCCATTCTTGAGGCCCAGCACCATGCCCAGGATGCGCGAGAGCATCAGGCCCATGAAGAAGGTGAACGCCAGCAGCACGGCCACGCCCGTGGCGGAGTGCTTGGTCTTCTCGATGGCGAACATGAAGGCGAAGGCGCCGCCCAGGAACACCACCAGCCCGATCCCGCCGGTCAGACCCATGGCGATACCGGTGCGCAGGCCCACCCAGGCCCCGAGGGCGGTGGGCAGCAAAGACAGTGCCAGCAACCAGTAGGTGTTGCGCATCACCTTGTTGCGTGTGGCGGACAGCGCGGATGAGCTGCGGCCGTATGTGGGCAGGGAATGAGGCTGGTTCATCTCGATGTTCTCCGTCGGGTTGAGCCGGAATGGGAAGGCCGGGTTTGCGGGGCAGGGTCAGACTGTTGTGACGTTCATCCACGCAATTTCTGCGGTATGGTCGCCATGGGCGCTACCCTGATGTGCCGCACACCATACTATATGGAATACCGACACCGGTAAAAAGTTCATGAAGAGCAAACCTGTCCTTGAATTGACCGATCTGAAGGCCATCGCGGCGGCGGCCGAGGCCGAGGCGCTGAAGAACCAGTGGCCGGTGTGCATCGCCATCGTCGACGACGGTGGTCACCTGGTATGGCTGCAACGGCTCGATGGGGCGGTGCCGGTCTCGGCGCGCATCGCCACGGCCAAGGCGCACACGGCGGCGCTGGGTGTGCGTGAAAGCAAGATCTACGAAGACATGATCAACCAGGGCCGGGTATCGTTCCTGAGCGCGCCGCTGATCGAGGGCATGCTCGAAGGCGGTGTGCCCATCCTGCGCGAGGGTCAGTGCCTGGGGGCCGTGGGTGTCAGCGGCGTCAAGTCGAACGAGGATGCGCAGATCGCTCGAGCGGGCATTGCGGCGCTCGGTGGCTGAAAAGCCCTCATTTCGTCAGGATGAGCTTGCCCTGGCGGGTGGTCTGCAGGCGGTAGGCCGCACCGTTGTGTTCGATGATGATCGCGTTCCGGCCCTGCAGCAGGTCGCCGCTGCGCACCCTCATCGGATGCTGACCGGCGGGGTCGGGCCGGCGCGTCGCGGCCGCGTTGCCCTGCGCAAGGTGCGCAGCGGCCTGTGTCATGGAATCGGACATGGCGATGCTCCTGGTGGCTCTGGCCGGGTTTATGGTGAGTCCGGTTCGGTGATGAACCCGATCTTCCTGATGCCTGCGCGCTGGGCGGCCGCCATGGCCTGGGCCACGCGTTCGTAGCGCACCGCCTTGTCGCCGCGGATGTGCAGCTCGGGTTGTGGCTCCTGGGCAGCGGTGTCAAGCAGATGCTGCTCGAAGTCGGCATCCTCGACCGGTGCGTCATTCCAGTAATACGCGCCGTCCGCGGCCACCGACAGGCGGACGTTCTCGGGCTTGTCGAGCACCTTCTCGTTGCTGGCACGCGGCAGGTCGATGTTGACGGCGTGCTTGATGACGGGCACGGTGATGATGAAGATGATCAGCAGCACCAGCATCACATCGATGAACGGGATCATGTTGATCTCGCTCATCATCGCCTCGCTGTCCTCCTGGGTTCCGATCGCCATGGTCTTGCTCCTCAGGCCTTCTTCATCGGCAGGACCTTGACGTCACCAACGGCCGTCACGCGGGCGCCGGTGACGAAGTAGGCATGCATGTCGTGTGCAAAGCGGTTGAGTTTGTGGGTGATGGCCTTGTTGGCACGGACCAGGGCGTTGTAGCCCAGCACGGCCGGGATGGCCACCAGCAGACCCAGGGCGGTCATGATCAGGGCCTCGCCGATCGGGCCGGCCACTTTGTCGATGCTGACCTGGCCGGAGGCACCGATGCCCAGCAGGGCATGGTAGATGCCCCAGACGGTCCCGAACAGGCCGACAAAGGGCGCCGTGGAGGCCACCGAAGCCAGCACGGTCAGACCGCTTTGCGAGCGGGCGGTGTGGTCGTCCAGGCTGTGGCGCAGGCTGCGCTCGACCCAGTCGCTCAGGTCCAGGTTGTCGTGCAGCTGCGGGGCATGGCGGCCGTCCTGGTGCAAGATGTGGCGCGCGGCCTCGCGCCCCTCTGTGGCCAGTGCGCGAAACGGATTGCCATCGGCCGGGCCCAGCTTGTCCAGGCCCTCGGCGAAGTCGGCGCTGTGCCAGAAGCCTTCCACCCCGGCCGCCTGCTTGCGGTGCGCGCGCAGGTCCAGCAGCTTCCACAGGATGATGATCCAGGTGCTGAGCGACATGATGAGCAGGACGATCGCGACCGTTCGGGTCACGGCATCGCCCTGGGTCCACACGTGGACCAGACCGGAGGAGGCAAAGTTCGAATCCATGGGAATTGTTGTCCGGAGGTTGCTTGGAATGGAAATCGGCGGGCCGTCGCCGGGGGATCAGTCGAGTACCCAGTTGATCGGTACGAGGTACCACATCGCTTCGGGAACGCCGGCACGTTTGCCGGGCACGAAGCGCCAGCGGCGCACCGCATCGACGGCGGCCTTGTCCAGCCGTTTAAAACCGCTGGAGGTGGCGACCTGAATGTCGCCCGGTGTGCCGTCGGCCTGCACCAGCACGCGCAGGGTGACGCGGCCCTGCTCGCCCAGACGGCGCGACAGCGAGGGGTAGACCGGCGCCGGGTTGCGCAGATAACCTGCCGAGCTGGACGGCATCTCCACCACTGGCGCTGCCGGCGCGGGTGGAGCCGGGGGCGCGGGCGGGGCCGGTGGTACCGGTTCCGCTGGCGCGACCGGAACGGCCGGCGCGTTGTCCGAGGGTGTCGGGTCGGCCTCGGCCACCGGCAAGGGCGTGGGCTCCGGCTTCCTCGCAACCGGCCGGGGCTGCGGTTTGGGCTGTGGCCGGACTTGCGGTTTGGGTTCCGGCGGTGGCGGCGCTGGCGGGGCTTCCTGCCGGGGTGGCTCGATCAGCTCGACCATGACCTCCACGGGGATCACCATTTCCACGGCACGCCGCAGCAGCCCGCTTTGCAATGCCCATAAGGCTAGGACGTGAAATCCGATCACGGCGGCAATGATGAGCAGGCGGCGGTGCACGTGGGAACTGTCGGGGGCAGACCGACGCTGTGCACCCAGGGCAGGGCGAGCAAGAGCAGCGGCGGAGTCGTTCATGGTCTAAGAGATGATGCCATCAGCGGCGCAACGCCCACAGCGCAGCGGCAACGATCAGGACAAGGCTGCCACCGAGTATGGAAAGCGTGAGGGCCATGGCGGAGTGCGCAATACGCGCTGAACAAGATGCACAGATTATAAATGCGAATTCTTCGCATTTGCAGTTTGTGTCGAAAAAATGCCGGTCGCGGTGGTGAAAAGCTATGAACCAGATAGAATCTATCAATACAAAAAAATCATAGATATGAACTATGATATACCCTATGACAGCGCACCCAATGCGCCGTCATCGTTTCCCCATCAACGCAACTCTAGGAGAGAGCATGTCCCTGATCAACACCCAAGTCCAGCCGTTCAAGACCACCGCCTTCGTCAACCGCGACGGCAAGGGCGAGTTCATCGAAGTCACCGAGGAATCGCTCAAGGGCAAGTGGTCGGTCCTGATCTTCATGCCGGCAGCCTTCACCTTCAACTGCCCGACCGAGATCGAAGACGCCGCCGAGAACTACGCCGAGTTCCAGAAGGCCGGTGCCGAGGTCTACATCGTGACCACCGACACCCACTTCTCGCACAAGGTGTGGCACGAAACCTCCGCTGCTGTCGGCAAGGCCAAGTTCCCCCTGGTGGGCGACCCCACGCACCAGCTGACCAACGCCTTCGGCGTGCACATCGCTGAAGAAGGTCTGGCGCTGCGCGGCACGTTCGTGATCAACCCCGAAGGCGTGA
>NZ_JAQVEJ010000205.1 GCF_028698005.1 Hydrogenophaga sp. | reverse complement strand
TTCCAGGAATATCTCGGCGGTGTTGAGCGCGTTCTGACCGATCTTCTCGATGATCTTGTTGACCTTGAAGCCCGGGCACTTTTCCTTCTCGACCATGAACAGCGAGATGCCCTTGGCGCCGGAGCCGGCCTCGCCCGTGCGGGCGGCCACGAGCACCAGGTCGGCCTGATCGCCCAGCGTGCAGAAGATCTTGTTGCCGTTGAGCACGTACTCATTGCCTTCACGGCGGGCGGTGGTGCGCAGGGCCTTGACGTCGGTGCCCGCGTCGGGCTCGGTGATCGCCACGGCGATCATCTTCTTGCCGCTGGCGATGTCAGGCATCCAGCTCAGCAGCTGCTCGTGGCTGGCCGTGCCATGGAAGAAACCGGGGCTGTTGAGGGCCCCGGGAATGAAGCCGAAGGTGGTGTCGCAGATGCGCGCCTGCTCTTCCATCATGACCACTTCGTGCGCGAAGGTACCGCCCATGCCACCGTAGGCCTCGGGGATGCTCATGCACAGCAGGCCCAGTTCACCGGCCTTTTCCCAGACATCACGGTCGATACGGTGCTGGCGGCGGAATTTCTCGGCCTTGGGCGCGACTTCATCCTCGAAGAAGCGGCGCGCTGTCACGCGCAGCATGTCGAGTTCCTCGGTCATCCAGGGCGAACGGTAAGTTGAAGTCATCGGGGTCTCCATGTTGCAGTGGAAGCGGATTGTGGCGATCTCGCTCAAAAAAGTCAACCAACCGGTTGATTGACAAATTGCAGATTCGCCGACACAATCCGCCATCAACACGAAATATCCGTCCAAACCCTAGAGACAACCACCCCAAGGAGCAAGCATGCAGACCGATCTTTTGTCAAACAATGAGTGGATAGGTAAGGCCTTTGGTGCGAAGGGCTGGCAGCCACTGCGAGGCGGCGCCATCGACGTGGTCGAGCCGGCCACGGGCCGCACGATCTCGCGGGTTGCCCTGGCCAACGCGCAGGACATGCGCGGCGCCTGCCAGGCGGCCAGGCATGCCCAGAAGGGTTGGGCGGCCATGCCCTATCAGGCCCGTGCGGCCGTGTTTCGCAAGGCGGCTGCGCTGCTGGAGGGTCAGCGTGACGCCTACGCCACCTGGATCATTCGCGAGACCGGCGGCATCCAGCCCAAGGCCATGTTCGAGATCGAATCGGTGCTGCACCTGCTGCACGAAGCCGCCGCCATGCTCACCCAGCCCAAGGGTCTGGTGTTGCCGAGCATCGATGGCGTGACCAGCCTGGCGCGCCGCGTGCCGCACGGCGTGGTTGGCGTGATCTCGCCTTTCAACTTCCCCTTCCTGCTGACCAGCCGTGCCACGCTGCCCGCGCTGGCCTGCGGCAACGCCGTGGTGCTCAAACCCGATCCGCGCACGCCGGTCAGCGGCGGTGTGCTGCTGGCACGCCTGCTGGAAACGGCCGGCCTGCCTGCCGGCGTGCTGCACATGCTCCCAGGCGAAGCCGAGGCCGGTGAAGCCCTGGTGACCGACCCCGATGTCGCCATGATCTCTTTCACCGGCTCCACCGCCGTGGGCCGGCGCGTGGGCGAACTGGCCGGCAAGCACCTGAAGAAGGTCGCACTGGAACTGGGCGGCAAGAACGCGCTGATCGTGCTTGAAGACGCCGACCTCGACCTGGCCGTGTGCGGCGCCGCCTGGGCGTCCTACCTGCACCAGGGCCAGATCTGCATGAGCGCTGGCCGCCACCTGGTGCACGAGTCGCTGCTGGAAGCCTATTCGCAGCGCCTGACGGAAAAGGCCAAGGCGCTGCCGGTGGGCAATCCGCACACCGAGCCCGTGGCCCTCGGTCCGCTGATCACCGACAAGCAGGCCGAGCGCGTGCAGCGCCTGGTGGACGAGTCCGTGCGCATGGGTGCCGTAGTGCTGGCCGGCGGCAAGGCCAACGGCCGCTTCTTCCCGGCCACCGTGCTGACTGGCGTGACACCCAAGATGCCGATCTTCCAGGAAGAGATCTTCGGCCCGGTCATCTCCATCACCAGTTTCAAGGACGAAGCCGAAGCCATTGCCCTGGCCAACGACACGGAATACGGTCTGTCCGCCGGCATCTACACCGGCAACGCCGGCCGCGGCATGGCGCTTGCCGAGCAACTGAACGTGGGTCTGGTGCACATCAACGACCAGACCGTGAACGACGACGGCACGATGCCCATGGGCGGCCGCGGTGCATCGGGCAACGGCTCACGCCATGGCGGCCCCGCCAACTGGGACGAATTCACCCAATGGCAATGGACGACGGTGCGCAATACAGCCCCCACCTACCCACTCTGATTCCATCCACAAACACAAAGGAGACATCGACATGAGCATCCGTTTCAGCCTGCGCCGCACCGCCCGTCGCACCCTGCTGGCCGCCAGCGCAGCCCTCGCCCTGCTGGGCGGCGCCGCCGCGCCGGCCCACGCCCAGGACAAGTCCGTGATCCGCATCCTGGTCGGCTTCCCGGCCGGTGCGGGCACCGACGTGCTGGCCCGTATCTATGGCGAGGCACTGACCGAGGCGCTGGGCGCCACCGTCGTGGTGGAGAACAAGCCCGGCGCGGGCGGCCTGATCTCCAACCAGCTGCTCAAGGCCTCCACGGCCGACAGCAACACGCTGCTGTTCGCGATCGATCACCAGATCGTGATGCTGCCCATCATCACCAAGAACCCCGGCTTCGAGCTCAAGAAGGACATGAAGCCGATCGCGCGCATCACCAATATCTACACCTGTCTGGCCGTGCCGTCGAGCTCGCCTGCCAAGACCGTGGCCGAGTACGTGGAACTGGTGAAGAAGGACTCTTCGCAGGGCAGCTACGGCGTGCCGGCACCCGGTTCCCAGGCGCAGTTTGTCGGTTACGTGATGGGCCAGCACTTCGGCGCCTCGATGGTGCCGGTGCCCTACCGTGGTGCCGCACCCGCCATCGCCGACCTGATCGGTGCGCAGGTGCCGTCGGTGATCGTGCCGTGTGACGCGCTGGTCGAGCACCGCAAGACCGGCAAAGCCCGCGTGCTGGCCGTGGCCGCCGACACCCGCAACCCCTTCATGCCCGACGTGCCCACCTTCACCGAACTCGGCCTGAAGATGCCCGCCGACGGCTTCCTGGGCGTTTACGCCTCGGCCAACTTCAACCCCGCTCTGTACAAGCGCATCGAAGAAGCAACGCGCCGCATGTTCGACAACCCCGCGGTGATGAAGAAGATCGCGTCCACGAACATGGAAGCGTCCTACGCCGATGCCGCAACGCTCGAGGCCTATGTGGACAGAAGCCAGGCCTTCTGGGCCGAGCAGGTGCGCAAGACCAACTTCCAGCTTCAGTGACCCCCTCGCCGAGGACAACTCAACATGAGCATCAAAGACCGCAAGATCGTCAAGGTGGAATGCCTGCCCGTATCCACCCCCCTGAAGAAGCCGGTGATCATGCCCAACACCCGCATCACGTCCATCGACAGCGTGGTGCTCAAGATCACGGCCGATGACGGCACCGTGGGCATTGCCGACTCCGGGGATACCTCGTCGTGGTACCGGGGCGAGCTGCAGGAGAGCATCATCGCGATGATCTGCAACGTCATCGCACCGCGCATCCTGCTGGGCGAGAACCCGTGCCACATCGAGAAGATCGTCGCCAAGATGGACCTGCTGGTGCGCGACAACAACCAGGCCAAGGCCACGGTCGACTTCGCGCTGCACGACCTCAAGGGCAAGCTGCTGGGCGTTCCGGTGTACGAACTGCTGGGCGGTCGCACTGTCGAAGGAGCCCGTCAGGGCTGGGTGCTGTCGGCGGGCAAGCCCGACGACGTCGCCGCCGAAGCCAAGAAGGCCAAGGACATCGGCTTCGCGCTGTTCAAGATGAAGATCGGCTATGGCACGATCCAGGACGACATCGACATGGTGCATGCCGTGCGCGAGGCGGTCGGTCCGGATGCCTACCTGACCATCGACGCCAACGGCTTCTGGAGCTACGAAAAGGCCCTGCACATCATCCGGAAGATCGACTCCGCGGGTCTGGACCTGATCGAACAGCCGCTGCCGCACTGGGACATCGAGGGCATGGCCCGCCTGCGCGCGGCCGTGCGCACACCCATCTACGCCGACGAGTCGGCGCAAGAGCTGCACAACATCAAGGAAATCATCGACCGCCGCGCCGCCGACGGCCTGTTCATCAAGCTGCAAAAGGCCGGTGGCCTGGTCAAGGCCCAGCGCTGGCTGACCATGGCACGCCTGGCCGGCCTGCCGGTG
>NZ_JAQVEJ010000204.1 GCF_028698005.1 Hydrogenophaga sp. | reverse complement strand
GCGGCCGCATCGAGCTCCATGGCCGGCCGGCGGCACCCCGGGCACTGGCCGCCGCGGTCGCCTGGACCGACCCGCGCACCGACGCCTTCGAGGCCGTGGTGCTGGATCACTACCTGGCCGATCTGCCACGCCGTTTCCCGGGAGCCGACCGCGCCCTGCTGCAGGAACTGGTCGCAGCGCTCTCGCTCGACGCACACCGGCACAAGACCTTCCACATGCTCTCGACCGGCAGCCGCCGCAAGGCCTGGATCGCCGCCGCCATCGCCAGCATGGCCCCCGTGGTGCTGATCGACCAGCCCTTCGCCGCCCTGGACGGCCCGTCCGTGCGCTGTGTGACCGAGCTGCTGGCAGACGCCGCACACAGCCAGGACCGGCTCTTCGTCATCGCCGACTTCGAACCACCCCACATGGTCCCGCCCGGCCACACCATCTCGCTGGACGCCAGCGCCTGAGCCCCTCCCCCTGCGAGGGACACACCACAAAGGCCAAAGGCGACCCGGCCCCAAGCTCCCAAGAAACCAGCCCAGCCAACGCGCTGGAAATTTCCCAAGCCGGCGGCACCGAGCGGCGCCACGGCGCAGGGGGAGACCTTATCGACCGCCCACCACCACCGTCACCAGGTGCTCCGGCTGCAGCACGCGCCCGAACGCGCGCCGGATGTCGGCCGTCGTCACCGCCTTGACCTGATCCGTCCAGGTGTCCAGGTAATCCAGCGGCAGACCGTTCCAGGCGATGTTGGCCACATTGCCCAACAGCTTGCGGTTGCTGTCGATGCGCAGGGCAAAACTGTTGACGAGGTAGTCCTTGGCGGCACGCAGCTCGTCCTCGGTCGGTCCCTCGGCCACAAACCGGGCCACCACCTCGCGCACCAGAGCGACCGCCTGTGCGGCCTGATCGGGCCGCGTGGTCAGGCCGATCTGGAACGGCCCCGGCTGCAATCCGGGCATGAAGGTGCTGTACACGCCATAGGTCAGGCCGCGCTTTTCCCGTACCTCGGTCATCAGGCGCGAAACGAAGCCACCGCCGCCCAGGATGTAGTTGCCGACAAACAGCGGGAAGTAGTCGGGGTCGCTGCGAGCGATACCCGGCTGGCCAATGAGCACCTGCGCCTGCGCGGCATCAAAGGGCATTCGCTGCTCGACGGCGGCCTGCAGCGGCTCCACGGCCGGCACCGGTGCCAGCCGGGGACAGCCATTTGGCGCAATGGCTGATATCAGACGGCCCACGATGTCGTCGGCCGTCTGCCGGTTGATGGCCCCCACCAGGGTCACGTTGGCGCGGCAGGCTGCCACATGCTGCCGGTAGAAAGCGCGCATGTCGTCAACGCCGAAGGCGGCGAGCGTTTCCGGCGTGGTCGGCCTGCCCAGGGGGTGGTCGCCGTAGACTGCCTGTCCGAAGGCGCGGTCGGCATGCGTGCCGGGCCGCATGTCGGCCTCGCGCAAGGCCTGCGCCCAGCGTTCGCGGTCGCGCTGCCAGACCGGGCCAGGCCAGGCCGGCACCGCCATCTGCCGCGCGGCCAGGGCCACCGCCTGCCGCAGCAGGGCGGGTTCGGTCAGCGTGCGCAGGCTCAGCGTGAAGCGTTCACCCGACACCTCGGCGCCGAACGAGGCACCCAGGTCGGTCCAGGCCTCGGCGAGCTGGTGTTCATCCAGTGCCGACTGGCCTTCATGCGCCAGCGTGCCTGCCGACAGCATGTCCGCCGTGGCCGACGCGAGTCCTGCCTGGCCCGCCGGATCACGCCGGCTGCCGCCATCGACATCGATCTGGACATCGAGCATGGGGATGACCGGGCTTTCCACCAGATAGACCTTGGCACCGCTGGCATGCTGCCAGTGCTGGATGGGAATGGCCGCGTGCGCGGCGTGGCCTGCGACCAGCATCAGGCAAGCCACCAGCGCGCGAGCCGTCCGGCCCGATACCAGCCGACGCGCAAAAAAAGGAATGAGGGTCAGCATCCGCAACTTTCGTTCTCGTTCGGTCATTCGGATCCGTGGCGCGACGGGACCATCGCCTTCGTCTTGCCCTGTGCGGTGTCGCGCTTGCCTGCGTCAGGCACCAGCACCGCCGTCGTCAGGCGCTCGTCACCGAACAGGCGCACGGCCACCGACTGGATCTGCGCCGGCGTCACCTCGCGCAGACGCTGCATCAGGCGCTCGGACGTGTCCACCCCCGTGCCATTGACCCACTGGCTGCCCAGCTCCCGGGCCTGGTTGAACAGCGAGTCGAGCTTGTAGACCTCGCCAGCCGTCCATTGCACCAGCACCCGGCGCAATTCGGCCTCGCCCACGCCTTCCCGTGCAATGCGTGCCACCTCGCCCCGAAGGGCATCGGCGGCCGCCTCGGGCGTGACACCGGGCGCCGGCACCGCCGTCAGCCAGAACACCTGCGGCCCCCGGCCCATCAGCCCGTACGAGGCCCCCGCACTGTCGGCGATGCGACGGCCATCGGCGCCGGTGCCCTTGACCAGCGAGCGCTCCAGCCGGGCGCCGGGATAGCCGTCGAGCACCGCCGCCAGCAGCGTCAGCGCCAGCGCGTCGATGCTGTCCTGGTCCTGTCCGTCCAGCTTTTCCAGCTTGGGCATGTGCCAGGCCAGTGCCACCAGCGCCTGCTCGGCGGCGGCGCGGTATTCCAGCCGCTTGGGCCCCTGCTGCGGAGGTTCTGCACGGGGTTTGCGCGGCGGCACCGACCGGGCCGGAATGCGACCGTAGACGGATTCGGCCAGGCCCCGCACCTGCTCGACATCCACGTCGCCCACGACCACGACCGCGGCGTTGGCCGGCACATACCACTGGCGGTAAAAGGCCCGGGCATCGTCGGGCGTCATCGCTTCCAGGTCGCTCATCCAGCCGATGATGGGGCGCCGGTAGGGGCTGGCGACGAACATCGTGGCGTTCATCTGCTCGAACATGCGCGCGCGCGGCGACTCCTCGGTGCGCTGGCGGCGCTCCTCCTTGATGACCTCGATTTCGCGGCGGAACTCCTCGTCGTCCCAAGTGTTGTTCTCGAACCGGTCGGCCTCCAGCCGCATGACGGCCTCCAGGTGCCCCACCGGCACCTGTTGGTGGTAGGCCGTCATGTCGCGCGAGGTGAAGGCGTTCTCGCTTCCGCCCAGGGCTGCCACGCGGCGCGAGAACTCGCCCGGCGGCACGCTGGGCGTACCCTTGAACATCATGTGCTCCAGCACATGTGCCACGCCCGAGGTGCCATCCACCTCGTCCATGGCACCCACCCGCACCCACAGCATGTGCACGGCCGTCGGCGCCCGGCGGTCGGGTTTGACGATCAGCGTCATGCCATTGGACAGCGTGAACTGGCGCGGTACGCCCTCGTCGGGGGTCGCGGCGGTCGCCAGCGCAGCCAGCGACAGCACGCACACACCCAGCAGCAGGCGCAGCAGGTTCGGAAGGCACGCCGGTCGGCGCCAGCGGCCATGGGTCAATCGTTGGATCATAGGGTCAGAAGATACCCCAGTCGGTGCTTGGTTCCCTGGCGGAGGCCGGCGCGCGCCCTTCACACACCAGATACAAAGTGCCCGCACAATGGCAACCGGCCGCAACATTTGGTCAGTGATGGCATCATTGCTATCTTGCGCGTCGGCCCCGCACGGCGGCCCTGCCCCTACGACGAGAAACACACCACGCCCACCACGATGCTGTTCTGCTCCTGCGTTGCCCCGGCTCCCTCCACCGCGCTCCCGACGCCCACGCCCACCACCACCACCGACCACCACCATCCAGACCCCTCCCGCTGGCGGGGGGCCGCCGCCGTCAAAGCGCTGACCGGCGTGCTGGCGCTGGGTCTGCTGGCCGCCTGCGGCAAGGATGACGCCCCCGCGCCCAAGCCAGAGGCTGCGCTGCCCAAGGTGGGCTTTGTCACCGTGACCCCCCAGCGGCAGGAGCTGGACACCATCCTGCCGGGGCGCACACGGGCCTTCCAGAGCGCCGAGGTGCGGCCGCAGATCTCGGGCATCCTCCACAAGCGCCTGTTCAACGAAGGCGATCTGGTGCGGCCGGGGCAGCCGCTCTACCAGATCGACGACGCCTCGCTGCGGGCCACCGAAGCCAGCGCGGCGGCCGCTCTGGCACGTGCCGAAACCTCGCTCAAGACCCTGCAGGCCAACGCCAGCCGCAACGCGGAACTGGTCAAGATCGACGCCATCAGCGCGCAGGCCAACGATGAAAGCCAAGCCGCCGTGGCACAGGCTAGCGCGGATGTGGCGGTGGCCCGAGCCAACCTCGAGACCGCCCGCAT
>NZ_JAQVEJ010000203.1 GCF_028698005.1 Hydrogenophaga sp. | reverse complement strand
CCGGTATCGTGCAGCGCGCCATCGGCATCCCGGTCAGCCTGTTCACCGGCATCTTCGCGCTGGCCCGCACCGTCGGCTGGATCGCCCAGCTCAACGAGATGCTGGCCGACCCCGAGTACAAGATCGGCCGTCCGCGCCAGCTGTTCACGGGTGCGCCGCGCCGCGACGTGCCGGGCAGCAAAGCCTAACACCCCTGCCCCCGTGCCGCGGACGCGGCACACCCGAACGCCCATCGCGCCGCAATGGCCCGATGGGCGTTTTTTTACCGCATTAGACTGGGATGTTGCGCTGTTTGATTCTCCCGCGAGGCCTGGTGGCCTGGAACTTCATGCATGCGCACCACACATGCCATTGACACCCTCTAACGACCACCCCGACATCGTCTGGCACGCCCTGAGCGCCGACGCCGTCGCTCGCCAACTGGGCACCAGCGCGCAAACCGGCCTGCACCCTGACGAGGCCACGCGCCGCCTGGCCGCACACGGCCCCAATCGCCTGCCCGCATCGCCGCGCCGACCCGCATGGCGACGGCTGCTGGCGCAATTCCACAACGTGCTGATCTACGTGATGCTGGGATCGGCCGCCGTCACCGCCGCGCTGGGTCACTGGATCGACACCGGCGTGCTGCTCGGCGCGGTCATCATCAATGCACTCATCGGCTTTGTGCAGGAAGGCAAGGCCGAATCGGCGCTGGACGCCATCCGCCGCATGCTCTCGCCCCAGGCCACGGTGCTGCGCGGCAGTGAGCGGCAGATGGTGGCGGCCGAGCAACTCGTGCCCGGCGACGTGGTGCTGCTGGCCTCGGGCGACAAGGTGCCGGCCGACCTGCGCATCGTCTCTGCCAAGAGCCTGCGCGCCGATGAGGCCGTACTGACCGGCGAGTCCGTGCCCAGCGACAAGACCGGGGCTCCGGTGGCCGAGGACGCTGCGCTGGGCGACCGCCGCGGCATGCTCTACTCGGGCACGCTGGTGGCCGCCGGCACGGCCGTGGGCGTGGTGGTGGCCACAGGCTCGCGCACCGAGCTGGGGCGCATCAGCACGCTGCTGGCCCAGGTAGAGGCCAGCACCACGCCGCTGATGCGCCAGATCGCGCGCTTCAGCCATTGGCTGGCAGGGGCCATCCTGCTGTTCGTGGCGCTCACCTTTGCCATCGGCGTGCTCTGGCGCGGACAGGCACCCTCCGACATGTTCATGATGGCCGTGGCGCTGGCGGCATCGGCCATCCCCGAGGGGCTGCCCGCCATCATGACCATCACCCTGGCGCTGGGCGTGCGGCGCATGGCCCAGCACCGCGCCATCGTACGCCACCTGCCGGCGGTGGAAACGCTGGGCTCGGTCACGGTAATCTGTTCGGACAAGACCGGCACCCTCACCTGCAACGAGATGACGGTGCAGCGCGCGATCACAGCCGAGCGCGTGTACGACGTGACGGGCACCGGCTACGCGCCACAAGGCGGCTTCCAGGCCGGCGGTCGTGCCGTGGCACCGGCCGAGCAGCCCCGGCTACAGGCCGTGGCCCGCGTGGACCTGCTGTGCAACGACGCCACGCTGCACCATGGCGCCGAGGGCTGGTCGCTCACGGGAGACCCGACCGAAGGCGCGCTGCTCACCTTCGCCCTCAAGGCCGGTCTGGACAGCGGCGCCACCCAGGCCGCGCTGCCGCGCATCGATGCCATCCCGTTCGAGTCCGAGCACCGTTTCATGGCAACGCTGCATCACGACCACGCGGGCCATGCGCTCATCATGGTCAAGGGCGCGCCCGAGCGCGTGCTCGACATGTGCTCAACACAGGCCAGCGGGCCCGGCGAGGACGACACGGCTGCCCTCGACCACACCTACTGGCGCCGAGCCGTCAACGACTGCGCGGCACGCGCGCTGCGCGTGCTGGCCATCGCCATCAAGCGCGTGCCCGCGCAGCAGCACACCCTGTCCTTCGACGACATGGAAAGCGGCTTCACCTTGCTCGGTCTGCTGGGCAGCATGGACCCGCCGCGCCCGGAGGCCCTGGCCGCCGTGGCCGAATGCCACGCGGCGGGCGTGCGCGTGAAGATGATCACCGGCGACCATGCCGAGACGGCCCGCGCCATTGGCGCGCAGCTGGGCCTTGGTCTGGGACGCCCCGCCCTCACCGGCGCCGAGATCGAGCTGATGGACGACGACGCGCTGCGCGAGGTGGTGAGCGGCGTGGACGTGTTCGCCCGCGCCAGCCCCGAGCACAAGATCCGGCTGGTGCAGGCGCTGCAGGCGCGCGGCGAGGTCGTCGCGATGACGGGCGACGGCGTGAACGACGCGCCGGCCCTCAAGCGCGCCGACGTGGGCGTGGCCATGGGCAAAAACGGCACCGAGGCCGCCAAGGACGCCGCCGCCATGGTGCTGGCCGACGACAACTTCGCCACCCTCGGCGCGGCCGTGCGCGAGGGCCGGGGCGTGTACGACAACGTGCGCAAGTTCATCCTCTTCATGCTGCCGACCAACGGCGGCGAGGCGCTGGTCGTGTTCGCCGCCATCGCCTTCGCACTGCAGTTGCCGCTCACCGCCGCGCAGGTGCTGTGGATCAACCTCGCGACCTCGGGCACGCTGGGCCTGGCACTGGCTTTCGAGCCAACCGAGCACGACGTGATGCGGCGCCCGCCGCGCGATCCACGCGAATCGCTGCTCTCGGGCCTGTTCGTGTGGCGCGTGCTCATGGTGTCGCTGCTCATGGCAGCAGCTTCGCTCGGGCTCTTTCTGTGGGAGCTCGAGCGCGGCGCCGGCCTGGAGAAGGCCCGCACCATGGCCGTGAGCGCCGTGGTGGCGTCCGAGATGTTCTACCTGCTCAGCAGCCGCCACATCCTGCGCAGCGCGCTCACGCGCGAGGGTCTGCTGGGCAACCCGCAGGCACTCGTGGCCATCGCCGTGTGCGCACTGCTGCAACTGGCTTTCGTGCACACACCCTGGCTGCAGGCCGTGTTCGGTTCCGTCGATCTGTCGCCCGGCGAATGGCTGCGCGTGCTGTTGGCGGGCGCGATGGTGTTTGCGATCGCAGAGATCGAGAAGCTGGTGCTGCGTCGTACGGCAATGAAGACATCGCATTTGAAGATGCAAAAAACGCGAACTTCATAGGAAAATAAGGATCAGACATCGCAGTATTCGATGCCTGATCGCCATGCTGTCCGACCGCAATTTCACCCGTCAGATCGACCTCACCACACTGCAGCTTTTCGTGGCGGTGTGCGAGCACGGCAGTATCGGCCGCGCGGCCGAGCATGAATTCATCGCCGCATCGGCGGTCAGCAAGCGCCTGTCCGACCTCGAAGCCACGCTGGGCACGCTGCTGCTGCACCGGCATGCGCGCGGCGTGCGCCTGACGCCGGCCGGCGAGAGCCTGCTGCACCATGCCCGCAGCATGCTGTTCAGCCTCGACCGCATGCACCACGAGCTGGCCGAATACGCCGACGGCGTACGCGGGCACGTGCGGGTACACGCCAACATCTCGGCCATCGTACAGTTCCTGCCCGAGGACCTCGGCACCTTCATCCGCTCGCACGGCGCCGTCAAGATCGATCTGGAGGAGCATCTGTCCTTCGAAGTGATCCGCGCGGTGCACGAAGGCGCCGCCGACCTGGGCATCTGCCACACCGGGGCCGGCGGCGACCTCGGGGGGCTGCACCGGCAGGCGTACCGACAAGACCACCTGGTCCTGGCCATGCCACGGCACCACCCCCTGGCGGCACGCGGCCCCCTGGCTTTTGCCGACACCCTGGACTGGGACCATGTCGGCCTGCACGCCAACAGCTCCATCTACCGGGCCATGCACGCGGCCGCCGCCGCGGCCGGCCGCGGCATCCGGCTGCGCATTCGTGTCACCGGCCTGGACGCCATGTGCCGCATGATCGACAACGGCCTGGGCGTCGGCCTGATGCCCCTGCGCGCCTTCGAGCTGATGCAAGGCACTGGCACGCTGGCCTGCGTGCCACTTACCGATACCTGGGCGCGCCGCCGCATCGATCTCGTGGCGCGCGACTTCAACACCCTGCCCATGTCCGCCCGCTTGCTGGTGGAGCACCTGAAGGCGCACGGCGACACTCCCGAGGCTGGTACCCCCGCATAAAATTCATCAACGACAAGGAATCCCCACATGGCACGCACGCTGTACGACAAGATCTGGGACGAACACGTCGTCCACACCGAAGAAGACGGCACCGCCGTGCTCTACATCGACCGCCACCTGGTGCACGAGGTCACCAGCCCGCAGGCCTTCGAAGGCCTGCGCCAGGCCG
>NZ_JAQVEJ010000049.1 GCF_028698005.1 Hydrogenophaga sp. | reverse complement strand
CCAGCATGCTGGCTGTCCCAGGAAAACAGGGGAAGTGGGCAACGGCCTAAATTCTGGGACGATTCTGGGACGAGGCTCGTGAGAAAGAAAAAAGCACCTAGACCATTTCTGATCTAAGTGCTTGATTTTCTTCGGTATTTTTTGGTAGGACGTGAGGGATTCGAACCCACGACCAACGGATTAAAAGTCCGCTGCTCTACCAACTGAGCTAACGTCCCACGCTTGCATCATCATCTGCCCACCATGAGCAGAAAAGCCATGGATTATAGCTTTTCAATGCACTGGCGGAGAGGGCGGGATTCGAACCCGCGGTGGGGATTAACCCACACACGCTTTCCAGGCGTGCGACTTAAACCACTCATCCACCTCTCCGCGAAGCCTTAGATTGTAGCAGTGAATCTGGCCGCTCAGCCCGCTGGGCGGCCACCGGTCCCGATCATTTTCATCGCGGAGGTGATGAGGGCGGAGACTTCCGTCATGTTGCTGGGCACGATCAGCGTGGTGTTGGCGTCGCTGGCCACCTGGGCGTAGGCCTCCACGGCCTTCTCGGCCACCTTGAGCTGCACGGCCTGTTCACCGGCCGGCTGGCGGATCGCCTCGGCCACGCGGGCAATGGCCTGTGCCGTGGCGTCAGCCACGGCCTTGATGGCCTCGGCCTCGCCGATGGCCTTGTTGATGGCGGCCTGCTTCTCGCCCTCGGAGCGGGCGATGAAGGCCTCGCGTTCGCCGGTGGCGATGTTGATCTGCTCCTGGCGGCGCCCCTCGGACGCCGCGATGAGGGCACGCTTTTCGCGCTCGGCGGTGATCTGCGCCTGCATGGCGCGCAGGATCTCGGCCGGTGGCGTGAGGTCCTTGATTTCGTAGCGCAGCACCTTCACGCCCCAGTTGAGCGCGGCCTCGTCGATCGCCGACACCACCTGCGCGTTGATCATGTCGCGCTCCTCGAAGGTCTTGTCCAGCTCGAGCTTGCCGATCACGCTGCGCAGCGAGGTCTGCGCCAGTTGCGTCACCGCCATGATGTAGTTGGACGAACCGTAGCTGGCCCGCATCGGGTCGGTCACCTGGAAGTACAGGATGCCGTCCACCTGCAACTGGGTGTTGTCCTTGGTGATGCAGACCTGGCTGGGCACGTCCAGCGGGATTTCCTTCAGGCTGTGCTTGTAGGCCACCCGGTCGATGAAGGGCACGAGGAAGTTCAGGCCCGGCGACAGCGAGGCGTGGTACTTGCCCAGGCGCTCGACCACCCAGGCATTCTGCTGTGGAACCACCTTGATCGAGCGGACGATGAAGATGGCGGCAATGACAAACAGGACGGCGGCGACTTCCATGATGGGACGTGCTCCAGTGTGGGTTGGAAGAGGAGGGAGATCAGGCCTTGTCGACCACCAGGCGGTTGCCCTGCAGTTCGGTGACGCGATACAGACCGGGTTCGGGCGACACACCCTCACGCAGCAAGACCGTCCATTGTGCCCCGCGGTAACGCACGGATGCCGTGCGGTCATCCTGCCACTGCGTGATCTGCAAGGTTTCGCCCACATCCAGGTTGACGCTGCGTTCGGCCCGGGCGGATGGATCGCCGGGCTTGCGCCGCCTGACCAGGTAGCAGCCCACCACCAGGGCCAGGCCCACCACGGCCGACACGACCAGTTGGCCCGTCAGCGCCAGAGCGGCATGGGCCGCCAGCGCGCCAGCAACTGCGCCGACGGCCAGCATCAGCAGGTAGAAGGTGCCGGTGGACAATTCCAGCGCCACCAGCACGCCCGCCAGCAACCACCAGACAGTCGATTCGCTCATGTGTCCTCCTTGGGGTATGGTGTTGGTTGTCGGCCAACCACCACATTCTGCGACAAGCGGCGGCAACTTTTCCGGATCGGGGTGCAGGAATTCCGTACACTTCGCGCCTGTTTCGGATCCATTGTTGAGCCTGTCGCTGGTGCCAGGCAGGAGAACGCCATGAAATTCCGCTTTCCCATCGTGATCATCGATGAGGACTTCCGCTCGGAGAACACGTCCGGCCTGGGCATCCGCGCGCTGGCACAGGCCATCGAATCCGAAGGTTTCGAGGTGGTGGGCGTGACCAGCTACGGCGACCTGAGCCAGTTCGCCCAGCAGCAAAGCCGGGCCAGCGCATTCATCCTTTCGATCGACGACGAGGAATTCAGCGTCGGGCCCGACGTGGACCCGGTGGTGCTGAACCTGCGCAAGTTCATCGGTGAGGTGCGGCGCAAGAACGCCGATGTGCCCATTTACATCCACGGCGAGACCAAGACCAGCCGTCACCTGCCCAACGACATCCTGCGCGAGCTGCACGGCTTCATCCACATGTTCGAGGACACGCCCGAGTTCGTGGCGCGTCACATCATCCGCGAGGCCAAGAGCTACCTCGAAGGCATCCAGCCGCCGTTCTTCAAGGCCTTGCTGGATTACGCCGAGGATGGCTCCTATTCCTGGCACTGCCCGGGGCATTCGGGCGGCGTGGCCTTCCTCAAGAGCCCGGTGGGGCAGATGTACCACCAGTTCTACGGTGAGAACATGCTGCGCGCCGACGTGTGCAACGCCGTGGAGGAGCTCGGTCAACTGCTGGACCACAACGGAGCCATCGGTGCTTCCGAGCGCAACGCCGCGCGCATCTTCAACGCCGACCACTGCTATTTCGTCACCAACGGCACCAGCACCAGCAACAAGATGGTCTGGCACCACACCGTGGCGCCGGGCGACGTGGTGGTGGTGGACCGCAACTGTCACAAGTCGGTTCTGCACTCGATCATCATGACGGGCGCGGTACCGGTGTTCCTCAAGCCCACGCGCAACCATTACGGCATCATCGGGCCGATCCCGCAGAGCGAGTTCGAGATCGATTCGATCCGGGCCAAGATCCGGGCCAACCCGCTGCTGGCCGGCGTGGATGCCGACACGGTCAAGCCGCGCATCCTGACCCTGACGCAGTCCACCTACGACGGCGTGCTCTACAACACCGAGACCATCAAGCAGATGCTCGATGGCTACGTGGACAACCTGCACTTTGACGAGGCGTGGCTGCCGCACGCGGCCTTCCACCCGTTCTACGGCACCTTCCATGCGATGGGCAAGAAACGGGCGCGCCCGACGCATTCCATGGTCTATGCCACCCAGTCCATCCACAAGCTGCTGGCCGGCATCAGCCAGGCCAGCCATGTGCTCGTGCAGGACTCGCAGAGCACCCGGCTGGACCGACACCTCTTCAACGAGGCCTATCTGATGCACACCTCCACCTCGCCGCAGTACAGCATCATTGCCAGCTGCGACGTGGCCGCTGCCATGATGGAGCCGCCGGGCGGCACCGCCCTGGTGGAGGAGAGCATTGCCGAAGCCCTGGACTTCCGCCGCGCCATGCGCCAGGTGGAGGCCGACTTCGGCGAAGGCGACTGGTGGTTCCAGGTCTGGGGGCCGGAGGAACTGGCCGATGAAGGTGTGGGCAAGGCCGGTGACTGGGTGCTCAACCGCAAGAAGGACGACACCGCCACGGAAGAGGACTGGCACGGTTTTGGCGACATGGCGCCGGGCTTCAACATGCTGGACCCGATCAAGGCCACCATCGTCACGCCGGGCCTGAACCTCAAGGGCGACTTCGCCAGTTGGGGCATCCCCGCCTCCATCGTCACCAAGTTCCTGGCCGAGCACGGCGTGGTGGTGGAGAAGACCGGCCTGTACTCCTTCTTCATCATGTTCACCATCGGCATCACCAAGGGCCGCTGGAACACGCTGCTGACCGCGCTGCAGCAATTCAAGGACGACTACGCCAAGAACCAGCCCATGTGGCGCATCATGCCGGAGTTCTGCGCCAAGCAGCCCAGGTACGAGCAGATGGGCCTGCGCGACCTGTGCCAGCACGTGCACCAGCTGTACGCCAAGTACGATGTGGCGCGTCTGACGACGGAGATGTACCTGAGCGACCTGACGCCGGCCATGAAGCCGTCCGATGCCTTCGCCCACATCGCGCACCGCACCACCGAGCGCGTGCCGATCGACGAGCTGGAAGGGCGCATCACCACCAGCCTCGTCACGCCGTACCCGCCGGGCATTCCGCTGCTGATCCCGGGTGAGGTCTTCAACCGCAAGATCGTTGATTACCTCAAGTTCAACCGTGAATTTGCGCGCGAGTGCCCCGGCTTCGAGACCGATATCCACGGTCTGGTGCAGGAGTCAACCCTGGACGGAATGGTCAGCTATTTTGCCGATTGCGTCAAAAAGGGATAAGCTGCTTTTTGTATCAACGACAACAGGATCGAGGATGTTCCCAGAGTACCGAGAACTGATCAGCCGCCTCAAAGGCAACGACCACCACTTCACCCGTCTGTTCGACAAGCACAACGAACTGGACCACGAGATCAGCAGCCGGGAAGCCGGCACCCGCCCGGGGACCCAGCTTGAGATCGAGCAGTTGAAGAAGGAAAAACTGGCGATCAAGGATCAGTTGTACGAGCTGCTGAAAAAAGCAGCCGCCTCAGGCGCCTGACAGGACGCCAGCGTCCCATGCCACCATCGGTGGCATTTTTTTCGCGTTGCCTTTGCAAGGCAGCGCCACAACGGCCCCCTGCGATCGGGGCGAGGGGGCTCTGTGCGGCTGCGGGTTGATTACGCGCTGTCGCGGCTGATCCCCGCCGTCTGGCTGAAGCCACCGTCCACGTACATGATCTCCGAGGTCACGCCGCTGGCCAGATCGGACAGCAGGAAGGCGGCTGCGTTGCCCACGTCGTCGATCGTCACGTTGCGGCGCAGCGGGGCGGCGGCGGCCACGTAGCCGAGCAGCTTGCCGAAGTCCTTGATGCCGCTGGCGGCCAGCGTCTTGATCGGGCCGGCGCTGATGCCGTTGACGCGCATGCCGCGGGGGCCCAGCGATTCGGCCAGGTAGCGTACCGAGGCCTCCAGGCTGGCCTTGGCCAGGCCCATGGTGTTGTAGTTGGGGATGGTGCGCAACGCGCCCAGGTAGGACAGCGTCAGCAGGGCGGCGTTGGGGTTCAGATAGGGCAGGGCTGCCTTGGCCATGGCCGGAAAGCTGTAGGCGCTGATGTCGTGCGCGATGCGGAACGATTCGCGCGACAGGCCATCGAGGAAATCGCCGGCGATCGCTTCGCGCGGCGCGAAGCCGATGCTGTGCACGAAGCCGTCGAACGTCGGCCAGACCTGGGAGAGGTCGGCGAAGAGTTTCTCGATCTGGGCATCGTCCGAAACATCGCAGTCGAATACCAGCGAGGAGCCGAAGTCGGCCGCAAATTCCGTGATGCGGTCCTTGAAACGTTCACCCACGTAGCTGAAGGCCAGCTCGGCACCTTGCTGGTGGCAGGCCTTGGCAATGCCGTAGGCAATGGATCGGTTGGACAGAACGCCGGTGATCAGCAATTTCTTGCCGGAAAGAAAACCCATGTGTCAGTCTCCAGAAAAATACCGGCAGAATTGTCGCATGTGTATCCCGATCGGCTTTCGGCGGCGAATGATCTCACTGTGCGCAGGCGTCTGGCTGGCCGTCGCGCTGTGGCCCGCAGCCCACGCTGCCCATGGGTACGCCATGTGGGGACAACTCAAATACCCCGACAACTTTGCGCATTTCGACTACGTCAACCCCGATGCGCCCAAGGGGGGGGAGCTGCGCCTGGTGAGCAACCTGCGGGTGTCCACCTTCGACAAGTACAACCCGTTCACCCTGCGCGGCAGCGCGCCGGCCTACCTGAGCTCGCTGATGTTCGACAGCCTGCTCACGGGCGCGATGGACGAGACCGCGTCGGGCTATGGCCTGCTGGCCGAGGACGTGGACGTGGCGCCGGACCGGCTCTCGGCCACCTTCCGCCTGCGGCGCGAGGCGCGCTTCCACAACGGCAAGCCGGTGCTGGCCGCCGACGTCAAGCACAGTTTCGACACCCTGATGGGGCCGCACACCTCGCCGGCCTACAAGACCTTGCTGGCGGACGTGGCCGGGCTGGACGTGCTGGGCGAGCGGATCGTGCGTTTCCGCTTCCGCCAGCCCAACCGCGAGCTGCCGCTGGTGGTGGGCGGCCTGCCCATCTTCAGCCGTGACTGGGGCGACGAAATCGATCCGAAGACCGGCCGGCGCAAGACCTTCGACCAGGTGGTGATGGACATCCCGATCGGCAGCGGGCCCTACCGGATCGGCCCGGTCAAGTTCGGCAAGGACATCACCTATGTGCGCGATCCCGATTACTGGGCCGGAGACCTGCCCGTGCACCGCGGCATGGACAACTTCGAGCGCATCGTGGTCAAGATCTACCAGGACCAGACGGCCCGCCTGGAGGCCCTGAAGGCGGCCGAGTTCGATCTGATGCGCTTTTTCTCGGCCGGTGACTGGGCGCGCCGCGTCAACGGCAAGCGCTTCGAGACGGGCGAACTGGTCAAGGGTGAATTCCGCCACAGCCTGCCGACGGGCTTCCAGAGCTACGTGCTCAACACGCGCCGCCCGCCGCTGGACGACATCCGCGTGCGCGAGGCGCTGGGCCTGGCGCTGGACTACGAGTGGATGAACCGCCAGATGTTCTACAACAGCTACGAGCGGGTCAGCGGGCTGTTCGGCAACACCGCCTGCGCCGCCCGGGGCGAGCCTTCGGAAGCCGAGCTCGCACTGCTCAAGCCCTGGCGGGACCAGTTGCCGGCCACGGTGTTCGGGGCGGCATACACCCCACCGCGCACCGACGGTGAAGACGGCTTGCGCGGCAATCTGCGGCGCGCGCAGGCGCTGCTGCGCGAGGCCGGCTGGACCTGGCGCGAGGGTGCGCTGCGCAATGCCCAGGGCCAGCCACTGGTGCTGGAGTACCTGGACAGCAACGAGGGCGGCTCGCGGGTGGTGACCCCCTGGACGCGCAACCTCGAGAAGCTCGGTGTGCAACTGCGTTTCCGGCCGGTGGACTTCGCCCTCTACCAGCAGCGCCTGCGCAGCTTCGACTTCGACATCATCACCCTCAATTTTTCGGGCACCCACAACCCCGGCTCCGAGTACATGGATCTGTTCGGCAGCGAGGCCGCCAGGACCGAGGACTCCGGCAACTTCGCCGGCGTCAGCCATCCGGCCGTGGACCGGCTGATCCAGCAGATGGCCGGCGCCCGCCATGAGCCCGACTTTCTCGCCGCCTGCCGGGCGCTGGAGCGTGTGATTTCACATGGACACTACCTGATCCCGCAGTGGTCGGCACCCACGCACCGCATCGCCTACAACCAGTGGCGGCTGGCGCGGCCGGAGCAGATGCCACCCTACGCGAGCGGCGAGGACTGGGCGATCCACACCTGGTGGGCAAAATAAGGCCACGCCGCTACCTGACACACTGACGCTCGCCTATGTGGTCCTACATCCTCAAACGCCTCCTGCTGATGATCCCGACGCTGTTCGGCGTGCTGCTGGTGACGTTTGTGGTGATCCAGTTCGTGCCCGGCGGGCCGGTGGAGCAGTACATCGCCGAGGCGCGTGCGGGTGCCGGCGGCGCCGAGGGCGGCGGCATGGGCTACCGGGGCGGGCAGGGCGTCGATCCCCAGCGGCTGGAAGAGATCAAGGCGCTGTACGGCTTCGACAAGCCCGCGCACGTGCGCTTCTGGGACATGCTCGGCCGCTTTACGCGTTTCGACCTCGGCACCAGCTTCATGCACAACAAGTCGGTGGGCGAGCTGGTGCTGGAGAAAATGCCGGTGTCCATCAGCCTGGGCCTGTGGACCTTCTTCATCAGCTACCTCGTGGCGGTGCCGCTGGGTGTGGCCAAGGCGGTGCGGGCCGGCTCGCGCTTCGACTTCGTGACGACGCTGCTGGTGCTGGTGGGCTACGCGATACCC
Source organism: Hydrogenophaga sp. (assembly GCF_028698005.1). GTDB lineage: Bacteria > Pseudomonadota > Gammaproteobacteria > Burkholderiales > Burkholderiaceae_C > Hydrogenophaga. The sequence goes on along the minus strand of NZ_JAQVEJ010000049.1, from coordinate 10,903 downwards.
GGCTTCGTGCTGGGCGTCGCGCTGCTGGTGGTCTTCGGCGGCCAGTTGCAGTGGTTCCCGCTGCGGGGCCTGACCTCGGCCAACTGGGAGGAGCTGTCCTGGGGCGCGCGCATCGTGGACTACCTCTGGCACATCACCCTGCCGGTCACGGCCATGGTGCTGGGCAGCTTCGCGGTCACGACCATGCTGACCAAGAACGCCTTCCTGGAGGAAATCCGCAAGCAGTACGTCATCACCGCGCTGGCCAAGGGCCTGAGCGAGCGGCAGGTGCTGTGGCGCCACGTGCTGCGCAACGCGCTGATCCCCATCGTCACGGGGTTTCCGGCCGCCTTCATCGGCGCCTTTTTCACGGGTTCGCTGCTGATCGAGACGCTGTTCTCGCTCGACGGCCTGGGCCTGCTCAGCTACGAAAGCGTGATCCGGCGCGACTACCCGGTCGTGATGGGGACGCTGTTCCTGTTCACGCTGATCGGCCTGCTGACCAAACTCATTTCCGATCTCTGCTATGTCTGGGTCGATCCCCGTGTCAAATTCTGAGATCTCTTCCGTCTCGCCCGCGCGCCGCGCCTGGCGACGTTTCCGGCGCAACCGGCTGGGTTACTGGAGCCTGGTGGCGTTCTGTCTGCTCGTGGTGCTGAGCCTGGCGGCCGAGTTGGTTTCCAACGACCGGCCCTGGGTCGTGCGCTACGAGGGCAAGACCTATTTCCCGCTCGTCAACGATTACCCCGAGACGGTGTTCGGCGGCGACTTTGAAACGCCCACCGACTACCTCGACCCCTTCATCCAGCAGAGGCTGAGCGAGGGCGAGAACTGGGCGCTGTTCGCGCCCAACCGCTATGGTGCACGCACGCTCAACTATTTTGCCGAGGCGCCCAACCCGGCGCCGCCCTCGGCCGCGAACTGGCTGGGCACCGACGACCGCGGGCGCGACCTGCTGGCGCAGCTCATCTACGGATTCCGGGTCAACGTGCTGTTCGGCATTGCGCTCACGGCCATCGGCGTGCTGCTCGGCGTCGTCACCGGGGCCATACAGGGCTTCTACGGCGGCCGGATCGACCTGGCCTTCCAGCGTTTCATCGAGATCTGGGGATCCATGCCCGAGCTGTACCTGCTCATCATCTTCTCGGCGGTGTTCGCGCCCAGCGTGGCACTGCTGCTGGTGCTGCTGAGCCTGTTCGGCTGGATGGGCCTGTCGGACTACGTGCGGGCCGAGTTCCTGCGCAACCGCCAGCTCGACTATGTGCGCGCCGCCCGCGCCATGGGCCTGCCGAACGGGCAGATCATCTGGCGCCATGTGCTGCCCAACAGCATGACGCCCGTGGTCACCTTCCTGCCGTTCCGCATGAGCGCCGCCATTCTGGCGCTGACCTCGCTGGACTTCCTGGGCCTGGGTGTGCCACCGGACACCCCTTCGCTGGGCGAGTTGCTGCGCCAGGGCAAGAACAACATCGACGCCTGGTGGATCTCGCTGTCCACGTTCGGCGTGCTGGTGCTGACGCTGCTGCTGCTGACCTTCACCGGCGACGCGCTGCGCGACGCCCTGGACCCGAGGAAGCAGGACGCATGAGCACAAGCGCCACGCCTTTGCTGGACGTCCGCGGCCTGACGGTGTCGTTCCAGGGCCGCGATGTGGTCCACGGCATCGATTTCTCCGTCATGCCCGGCGAGAAGCTGGCGCTGGTCGGGGAATCCGGCTCGGGCAAGACGGTGTCGGCCCTGTCGCTGCTGCGGCTGGCGCTGGGCGCCGAGGTCCGGGGGCGCGCCGTGTTCGAGGGGCAGGACCTGCTGTCGCTCAGCGAGCGCCAGTTGCGCGCGGTGCGCGGCGATGCGATCTCCTTCGTGTTCCAGGAGCCCATGTCAGCGCTGAACCCGCTGTTCCCCGTCGGCCGGCAGATCGCCGAGGTGCTGCAGCTCAAGCGCGGCATGTCGGCCAACCAGGCCATGCGCGAGGCGGTGGCCCTGCTGGCGTCCACCGGCATTCCCGAGCCCGAGCGCCGGGCCGGCGCCTTCCCGCACCAGCTCAGCGGTGGCCAGCGCCAGCGCGCCATGATCGCCATGGCGCTGGCCAGCCGACCGCGCCTGCTGGTGGCCGACGAACCGACCACGGCGCTCGACGTGACGGTGCGCGGCCAGATCCTCGGCCTGCTGGACCAGCTGCAGCGCGAGCATGGCATGGCCGTGTTGATGATCACCCACGACCTGAATCTGGTGCGGCGCTTTGCCGACCGGGTGGCCGTGATGGAGCAGGGACACATCGTCGAGCAGGGAACGGTGACCTCGGTCTTCGACGCCCCCGAACATGCCTACACCCGCAAGCTGCTGGGCAGCAAACCGGTGCGTGATGTCGTCGAGACGCCTCCCGGGGGGCCGACGCTGGTGCAGGCGCAAGACCTCCAGGTCGCCTATCCGGTCCCGCTGCCCGGCATCCGCGGCTGGTTCTCCCGCGGCCGCTACGTCGCGGTACATGACGCCAGCTTTGCGCTGCAGCCAGGCCACACCCTGGGCGTGGTCGGCGAATCAGGCTCGGGCAAGACCTCGCTGGCGCTGGCGGTGCTGGGCCTGATCCGGGCATCCGGCGGGCTGGCCGTGAACGGCCAACCCTGGCCCAGACATCAGAGTGCCCAGGAGCGTTCCTTGCGGCGGCAGGTGCAGGTGGTGTTCCAGGACCCGTTTTCCTCGCTCTCGCCGCGCATGACGGTCGAGCAGATCGTGGGGGAGGGGCTGCGGGTGCACGAACCCGGGTGGAGCGTGGCCACCCGGCGCGAGCGCGTGCTGGCCATGCTGCGCGAGGTCGGCCTGCTGGCCGATGGCGATGACGGCGCCGCCTGGCTGCAGCGCTACCCGCACGAATTCTCGGGCGGCCAGCGCCAGCGCCTGGCCATTGCCCGCGCGCTCATCGTCGAACCCACCGTGCTGGTGCTTGACGAGCCCACCAGTGCGCTGGACGTCACCGTGCAGCAGCAGGTGCTGCGACTGCTGCAACGCCTGCAGCGCGAGCGCGGGCTGGGCTACCTGCTCATCACCCACGACATGGACGTGGTCCGCGCCATGGCGCACCACGTGCTGGTGATGAAGGATGGCCGCGTCGTCGAATCGGGTGACTGCCGCGACGTGCTGGACGCGCCCCAACAGGCCTATACCCGGGAACTCGTGGCCGCCGCCGGCTGATCCTGGTGTATGGTTGGCTTGATTATTGTCAAGCCATAAGCTGCCCACTCCCTCTATAAACGAGACCCGGTGCCGGGTTCCTGTTTCCATGCGCCGACTTTTCATGCAATCACACCCGGAATTCCCCCCCATCACCGACCCAGGTCTGGGCGCGCCGATGCGCTGGCTGGCCCGGGGCTGGGCCGACCTGCGCGCCCAGCCCGTCCCGGGTCTGCTGCATGGCCTGCTGATCACGGTCTTCGGCTGGCTGCTGCTGTGGCTGGCCCGTGACCGGTTCTGGTTGCTGGCCGGCGCGTTTTCGGGCTTCCTGATCGTCGCCCCCATCATCGCCACCGGGCTCTACCAGATCAGCCGCCGCCAGGCGCAGGGGCAGCAGGCAAGCACCGGCGAGGTGCTGGCACTGTGGCGCTCGCGCGACCGGCGGCTGGTGCGTTTCGGCTGCCTGCTGGCGCTGGCCGGCACCGGCTGGGTACTGACCTCCGCCGGCCTGATCACCCTGTTGTCGGATGCGCCGGTCGAGCGGCCCGCCGATTTCCTGCGCCACGTGGTGCTGGTCCCTGAGATCGGCCTGTTCGAGATCTGGTTGCTGATGGGGGCCTTGCTGGCCGCGCCGGTGTTCGCCTCGTCGGTGATGGCCATTCCGATGCTGGTGGACACCAGCGTGCCGGTCAGCATGGCGGTTGCCGAAAGCTGGCGCACTGTGGCCAGCCAGCCGCTGCTCATGGCCTTGTGGGCGGCGGTGCTGGCGCTGCTCTCGGGCGTGGGCATGCTCACGGGCCTGCTGGGCCTGATCGTGATCATCCCATGGCTGGCCCACGCCAGCTGGCACGCCTACATCGAGTTGACGGCGCGCTCCCCCTACAAAACGCTCGGCCGCCCATGAAGTGGCCCGGCGCTCGGATCCATGGAAAACACCATCTTCGGCTACACAGAGGGGCAGATCGCCCAATTCGGACTGACCTTCGGCGTCGGTGCCTTCATCCTCTACATGCTGTTCATCGTGCTGAACCTGGCCCTCGAATCGAAGGCCGGCAAGTTCGGCACCTTCATCCTGTTTCTGGTGCTGTCGCTCGGCATGCTCGGATTTCTGGCCAAAAACGTCATCCAGTGGGTCCTGGGTATCTAAAGTCGTAGCAAGACGCTTGCCAGTATCGTTTTACACGGTTAGAATACTGGCTTCACGACCAAACGGGCGGGTACTTACCGGCCCTTTTTTTTTGGCTGATCGATTTCCGGCCGGTTTTGGCCAGTTCTCCGGCAAACGGGGGCGGTCCGGGCGGACGTCGGGCACGAACACAGGACAGATAGCGCACTGATGGGCTGGCAGGAAACCGTCACACAAACCGTGACCGGACTCGGATTCGACCTGGTGGATATTGAACGATCCGCCGGCGGCTTGCTGCGCATCACCATCGACATGCCCTGGACCCCGCCGGCCGATGGGGCAGAGCCGGCACCGGAGCGGTTCGTGACGGTGGAGGACTGCGAAACCGTCACCCGCCAGTTGCAGTATCTGCTGGAGGTCGAAGGGGTGGACTACCAGCGCCTCGAGGTCGGCTCGCCCGGCATCGACCGCCCGCTGCGCCACGAGAACGACTTTCTGCGTTTCACGGGGCAGGTGATCGACATCACGCTCAAGGCGCCCATCGGCGCCACCGGCAGCGGTGTCGCGGCCAATCGCAAGAAATTCCGCGGCACGCTCGAGCGTGCCGACGACGGCCAGCACTGGCGCATCGTCTGGAGCGACGAGCCGCCACCCAAGCCCGGCCAGCGGGTCAGCGCCAAGCGTGCACCGGCGCCGCTGCAGGCCCTGACCTTCGAGCTGGACGAGTTGCAGCAGGCGCGTCTGGCGCCGCTGGTGGATTTCAAGGGGCGCCGCGCGGCCCCCAAGGCATGACGGTCCGCTGCAGGGCTGGACACAAGTGACAAACAATACGATAGAAACAAGATCAGGAAAGGTGGGCGATTGATATGAACCGCGAAATGTTGATGCTGATCGATGCCATCTCGCGCGAAAAGAACGTCGAGCGCGACGTGGTGCTGGGCGCCGTCGAGCAGGCGTTGGCCTCGGCCACCAAGAAGCTGTACAAGGGCGACGTGGACATCCGCGTGGCCATGGACCCGGACACCGGCGCCTACGAGACCTTCCGCCGCTGGCTGGTCGTGCCCGATGAGGCCGGTCTGCAAAACCCCGATGCGGAAGAGCTGGTCAGCGACGCGCGCGACGACATCCCCGACATCGAAGTCGGCGACTACATCGAAAAGCCCGTCGAGAGCGTGCCGATCGGCCGCATCGGTGCCATGGCCGCCAAGCAGGTCATCCTGCAGAAGATCCGCGACGCCGAGCGCGAGATGCTGCTCAACGATTTCATGTCGCGTGGCGACAAGATCTTCGTCGGCACCGTCAAGCGCATGGACAAGGGCGACCTGATCGTCGAGAGCGGCCGTGTCGAAGGCCGCCTGCGCCGCAGCGAAATGATTCCGAAGGAAAACTTCCGTACCGGCGACCGCGTGCGCGCCATGATCATGGAAGTGGACCTGACCCTGCGCGGCGCGCCGATCCTGCTGTCGCGCTCTGCCCCGGCCTTCATGATCGAGCTGTTCCGCCAGGAGGTGCCCGAGATCGAGCAGGGCCTGCTGGAGATCAAGTCGTGCGCCCGTGACCCCGGCTCGCGCGCCAAGATCGCGGTGCTCTCGCACGACAAGCGCATCGACCCCATCGGCACCTGCGTCGGCGTGCGTGGCTCGCGCGTCAATGCCGTCACCAACGAATTGGCCGGCGAGCGCGTGGACATCGTGCTGTGGTCGGAAGACCCGGCCCAGTTCGTGATTGGTGCGCTGGCTCCGGCCAACGTGGTGTCGATCGTGGTCGACGAGGAACGGCACGCCATGGACGTCGTGGTCGACGAGGAAAACCTCGCCATCGCCATCGGCCGTGGTGGCCAGAACGTGCGCCTGGCCTCCGAGTTGACGGGCTGGAAGATCAACATCATGACGGCCGATGAATCGGCCCAGAAACAGGCCGAGGAGGCCGACTCCATCCGCAAGCTGTTCATGGCCAAGCTGGACGTCGACCAGGAAATCGCCGACATCCTGATCGAGGAAGGCTTTACCAGCCTCGAAGAGGTGGCTTATGTGCCGCTGCAGGAGATGCTCGACATCGAGGCCTTCGACGAGGACACCGTCAACGAGCTGCGCGCCCGCGCCAAGGATGCCCTGCTGACGATGGAAATTGCCCGTGAGGAAAGTGTCGGCGAGGTTTCGCAGAATCTCAAGGACCTCGAAGGCCTCACGCCCGAGCTGCTGGCCAAACTGGCCGAGGCCGGCGTGCACACCCGTGATGAGCTGGCCGATCTGGCCACCGATGAGTTGACCGAGATTACTGGTCAGTCCGATGAAGAAGCCACGGCCCTGATCATGAAGGCCCGTGCGCACTGGTTCTCCGGTGACGATGCTGCGTCGGCCTGAGTTGCGGAGGAGGAAAGATATTCATGACAAGTACCACCACCGTTGCCGAACTGGCCGCTGAACTGAACAAACCGACGGCTGTCCTGCTGGAACAGCTGTCGGCCGCCGGCGTGCGCAAAAGCGCCGACTCCGATCCGGTGTCCGAAACCGACAAGCAGTCGCTGCTGAACTACCTCAAGGCCAGCCATGGCTCGGCCGCTCCCGAGCGCCGCAAGATCACGCTGACCAAGAAGTCCACCACCGAGATCAAGCAGGCCGATGCCACAGGCCGTGCCCGCACGATCCAGGTGGAAGTGCGCAAGAAGCGCACCTTCATCAAGCGCGAGGATGAGGCACCTGCTACGCCGGCCGTCGAGCAGGCACCCCAGGACGCTGCCCCGGCCGCGCCGGTGATCGATGCCGCCGAGCTCGCCCGCCGTGAGGAAGAGGCCCGCCGTCAGGCCGAGCTGCTGCGCCGTCAGGAAGAAGAACTGGCGCAGAAGCGCCGCGAGCGCGAGGCCGAGGAAGCCCGCCAGGCACAGGAGCGTGCCCGCCAGGAGGCCGAGGCGGCCGCCGAAGCCGAACGGGCCAGGGCCGAGCAGGCGAAGACCGAGCAGTCCGCCGCCGAGCAGGCAGGGCAGGCCGAACAGGAGGCCAAGGCCAAGGCCGCTGCCGAGCAGCGTGCCGCAGCGGCCAAGGCCGAGGCGGACCACCACGCGGAGGCCAAGCGGCAGGAAGAACAGCGGGCCCGCGATCTGGAAGAGCGCCGCCGCAAGGCCGAGGCCGAGGCGGCCAGCATCCGCGCCATGATGGCTGCGCCGGCGCGCACGCTCGTGGCCAAGAAACCCGAGCCGCCGGCCGACGCCAAGACCAAGGGCACGCTGCACAAACCCGCCACGGGTGCCGCCACTGCCAAGCCGGCGGGTGCTCCCGCGGCGACCACCGGCAAGAAGGAAGTCAAGTCGGAGAATCTGTCGTCGACCTGGAAGGACGACGCGGCCAAGAAGAAGGAAATCAAGACCCGCGGCGACACCTCCTCGGGCCGCGGCAACTGGCGCGCCGGCCCGAAGGGGCGGCGTGGCGACCGCGACAGCCGCGACAGTGCCAGCGCCTTCGTCGCGCCCACCGAGTTCAAGCAGGTCGAGGTCCATGTGCCCGAAACCATCACCGTGGCCGAGCTGGCGCACAAGATGGCGGTCAAGTCCTCCGAGGTCATCAAACAGCTCATGAAGCTGGGCCAGATGGTGACCATCAACCAGTCGCTGGACCAGGACACGGCCATGATCGTGGTCGAGGAAATGGGCCACAAGGCGGTGCAGGCCGCGCTGGACGACCCCGAGGCCTTCACCGAAGAGGAAGTGCAGGGCCAGCAGGCCGAGGCGCTGCCCCGCGCGCCGGTGGTGACCGTCATGGGTCACGTCGACCACGGCAAGACCTCGTTGCTGGACTACATCCGGCGCACCAAGGTGGCCGCGGGCGAAGCCGGCGGCATCACGCAGCACATCGGCGCCTACCACGTCGATACGCCGCGTGGCACCGTCACCTTCCTGGACACTCCGGGCCACGAGGCTTTCACGGCCATGCGTGCCCGTGGCGCCCAGGCTACCGACATCGTCATCCTGGTCTGTGCGGCCGATGACGGCGTGATGCCGCAGACCAAGGAAGCCATCCGGCACGCCAAGGCGGCGCAGGTGCCCATCGTGGTGGCGATCACCAAGGCCGACAAGCCCGAGGCCAACATCGAGCGGGTCAAGTCCGAGCTGGTTGCCGAGGAGGTCGTGCCCGAAGAGTTCGGTGGCGAGTCGCCCTTCGTGGCCGTGTCGGCCAAGACGGGGCAGGGCATCGACGACCTGCTGGAGCAGGTCCTGCTGCAGGCCGAAGTGCTGGAGCTCAAGGCCCCGGTGGACGCCATGGCCAAGGGCCTCGTGATCGAAGCTCGCCTGGACAAGGGCCGCGGTGCCGTGGCCACGGTGCTGGTGCAGTCCGGCACGCTGAAGGTGGGCGACGTGGTGCTGGCGGGTCAGACGTCGGGCCGCGTGCGCGCCATGCTCGACGAGGACGGCCGCAATGCCAAGGATGCCGGCCCCTCCATTCCGGTGGAGATCCAGGGTCTGGCCGAGGTGCCGCAGGCCGGCGATGAGTTCATGGTGCTGGCCGACGAGCGTCGTGCCCGCGAAATCGCCACCTACCGTGCCGGCAAATACCGCAGCACCAAGCTGGCCAAGCAGCAAGCCGCCAAGCTGGAGAACATGTTCGCCGAGATGTCGGCCGGCGAGGTCAAGACCCTGCCGATCATCATCAAGGCCGACATGCAAGGCTCGCAGGAAGCGCTGTCTGCCTCGCTGCTCAAGCTTTCGACCGACGAAGTCAAGGTGCAACTGGTGTACACCGGTGTCGGTGGCATCTCCGAGTCGGACGTGAACCTGGCGATTGCCTCGCACGCGATCGTGATCGGCTTCAACGTGCGCGCCGACGCCGGCGCGCGCAAGCTGGCCGAGGGCAACGATGTCGACATCCGCTACTACAACATCATCTACGACGCCGTGGACGAATTGAAGGCAGCGATGTCGGGCATGCTGGCGCCGGAAAAGCGCGAGGAAGACATCGGTACCGCCGAGATCCGTACGGTGTTCGTGGCCTCCAAGATCGGCACGGTGGCCGGCTGTATGGTCACGTCCGGCCAGGTCACGCGCAACGCGCACTTCCGTCTGCTGCGCGACAACGTGGTCATCTACACCGGCGAGGTCGAGTCGCTCAAGCGCATGAAGGACGACGTGCGCGAAGTCAAGGAAGGCTTCGAGTGCGGTATCAAGCTCAAGAACTACAACGACATCAAGGAAGGTGATCAGCTGGAGTTCTTCGAGATCAAGGAAATCGCCCGGACGCTGTAAGCCATGGTGCGCAAATCCTCTGTCCCCAACCGCGGGTTCCGCGTGGCCGATCAGATCCAGCGCGATCTGTCCGAGTTGATCGCGCGCGAGCTCAAGGACCCGCGGGTGGGCATGGTCACCATCAACGCGGTCGAGGTCACGCCCGATTACGCGCACGCCAAGGTGTTTTTCAGCCTGCTCACGGGCAATCCCGAGGAAACCACGGCCGGCCTGAATGCGGCCGCCGGTTTCCTGCGCAACGGCCTGTTCAAGCGCCTGCACATCCACACCGTGCCGACGCTGCATTTCGTGTTCGACCGCACCACCGAGCGCGCGGCCGACATGAATGCCCTGATCGCCAAGGCCGTCGCGTCGCGCTCCAAAGAGGACGGACAGTGACATGACGGCTGCTCCTCGTGCACGGGTGCAGCGTCGCCCCGTGCATGGGGTGTTGCTGCTCGACAAACCGCTGGGCCTCTCCAGCAACCAGGCCTTGCAGAAGGTCAAATGGCTGCTGCGCGCCGAAAAAGCCGGCCATACCGGTACCCTCGACCCGCTGGCCACTGGCGTGCTGCCGCTGTGCTTTGGTGCCGCCACCAAGTTCAGCCAGTTGCATCTGGATGCCGACAAGACCTACGAGACCATCGTGCGGCTGGGCGTGCGCACCGCCACGGCAGACGCCGAAGGCGAGGTGATCGACACGCGCGCGGTCAACTGCACCGTGGGGCAGGTGGTCGAGGTGCTGGACCGCTTCACCGGAGCGATCCGGCAGGTGCCGCCCATGCACAGCGCGCTCAAGAGGGACGGCAAGGCACTCTACGAGTACGCCCGCGATGGCGAAACGGTGGAGCGCGAGCCGCGCGAGGTCGTGATCCACGAACTGGAGCTGCTGGACCTGCAACTGCAGGGCGATGTGCCCCAGTTGCACCTGCGCGTGCACTGCTCCAAGGGCACCTACGTCCGCACCCTGGGCGAAGACATCGGCGAGGCGCTGGGCTGCGGCGGTCACCTGACCATGCTGCGCCGCATCGCCACCGGACCGTTCGCGGTGGGTCGCTGCATCACGCTCGAGGCGCTGGAGGCCATGGACGAGGCGGCGCGCCTGGCCTGCCTGCTGCCGGTCGATGCGCTGCTCGAAGGGCATGCCAAGGTGACGCTCGACGCCGACAACGCCGCGCGCTTCCTGAGCGGCATGCGCCGCCGCGGCGCCTGGACAGACCAGTCACACGTCGCCGTGTACGGTCCGCCCCCCCAAGCCACCCAACACCAGCCCGTGCTGCTCGGCACTGCCCGTACCCAGGCTGGCGAACTCATCCCGGGGCGTCTGCTGAGCCCCGTCGACATACAGCAAATCCTGGAAATTGCATCATGAGCACTCAAATCCGCAACATCGCCATCATCGCCCACGTTGACCATGG
>NZ_JAQVEJ010000048.1 GCF_028698005.1 Hydrogenophaga sp. | reverse complement strand
TCCTGCTGATCGTCCTGATCGCGGCGCTGGTCTGGCGCCAGGCCCCCTGGCGCCAGGATGCGATCGCCGACGCCTTCGTCAGCGGCAACGGCCGCATCGAGGGCACCGAGATCGCGGTCGCCTCCCGGCTGCCGGGGAGGCTGCAGGAGGTGCTGGTGGGCGAGGGTGACTTCGTCAAGGCCGGCCAGGTCCTGGCACGGCTGCAGATGGACAGCCTTGAGGCACAACGGGCCGAAGCCCTGGCCCGCCTGCAGCAGGCGCGGCAGGCCCTGGGCTCGGCCCGGGCCCAGGTGGCGCAGGCGCAAAGCAACCACCAGGCCGCCCAGGCCGCCGTGGTGCAGCGCGAAACCGACCTGGACAGCGCGCGCCGGCGCCTGCCGCGGGTGGAAAAACTGGCCGCCGACGGTTTCTACGCCGACCAGACCCTGGACGACGAGCGCGCCCGCGTGCGGTCGCTGGCCGCCCTGTTGTCGGCCGCCCAGGCCCAGGCGCGTGCCGCCGAAGCAGGCATTGATGCGGCCGAGGCCCAGGTCGCGGCGGCCCAGGCCAATCTCGATGCCCTGCAGGCGACACTGCAACGCATCGACGTCGAGCTGGCCGACAGCGAACTGAAGGCACCGCGCGACGGGCGCGTGCAGTTCCTGGTCGCCCACCCGGGCGAGATCGTGGCCGGCGGCGGGCGGGTGCTCAACCTGGTCGACCTCGGCGATGTCTACATGACCTTCTTCCTGCCCGAGACCGTGGCCGGCCGGGTCGCCCTCGGCAGCGAGGTGCGCATCGTGCTCGACGCCGCGCCCCAGGTGGCGATTCCCGCCCGCGTGTCCTTTGTCGCCAGCACCGCCCAGTTCACGCCCAAGACGGTGGAGACCGCCAGCGAACGGCAGAAGCTGATGTTCCGCGTGCGCGCCCAGGTGGACAGGGCGCTGCTGCAAAAATACAAAGAGCAGGTCAAGACCGGGCTGCCCGGTGTCGCCTGGATCCGGCTGGACGACCAGGCCGACTGGCCGCCCTTCCTGTCGCAGGTGCTGCGCCCGTGAGCACCCCGGCGGCGGACACCGTCGTGGCCCGCCTGCAGGCGGTGAGCCTGCAGTACCGCCAGGTGCGTGCGCTGGACCACGTCAGCGTGGAGATACCGGCGGGACGCATGGTCGGCCTGATCGGCCCGGACGGCGTGGGCAAGTCCAGCCTGCTGGCGCTGCTGGCCGGGGCCCGGGCGGTGCAGGAGGGCCAGGTGCAGGTGCTCGGTGGCGACATGGCCATGGCCGCGCACCGCCGCCGCGTCTGCCCGCGCATTGCCTACATGCCGCAGGGGCTGGGCAAGAACCTCTACCCCACCCTCTCGGTCGAGGAGAACCTGCAGTTCTTCGCCCGCCTGTTCGGTCACGGCCGCGCCGAGCGGCGGCGGCGCATCGACCGCCTGACGAAGGCCACCGGCCTGCATCCCTTCCTGTCGCGCCCGGCGGGCAAGCTCTCGGGCGGGATGAAACAGAAGCTGGGCCTGTGCTGCGCGCTGATCCACGACCCGGACCTGCTGATCCTGGACGAGCCGACGACCGGCGTCGATCCGCTGGCACGCGCCCAGTTCTGGGACCTGATCGTCGAGATCCGGCGGCACAACCCCCGCGTGAGCGTGGTGGTGGCCACCGCCTACATGGACGAGGCCGAGCGCTTCGACTGGCTGCTGGCCATGGACGGGGGCCGGGTGCTGGCCGAGGACACGCCGGCCGGGCTGATGGCCCGCACCGGCACCGATCGCCTGGAGGCCGCCTTCATCGCCTTGCTGCCCGAGGAGCGGCGACGCGGCCATGAACCGGTGGTCATCCCGCCGCTGCCGCACGATCAGGCGCACGAGGTGGCCATCGAGGCGCACGGCCTGACCATGCGCTTCGGCGACTTCACGGCCGTCGACAACGTGAGCTTCCGGATTCGCCGGGGCGAGATCTTCGGTTTCCTCGGCTCCAACGGCTGTGGCAAGACGACCACCATGAAGATGCTGACCGGTCTGCTGCCGGCCAGCGAAGGCCAGGCCCTGCTGTTCGGTCACCGGGTGGACCCGCGCGACATGGCCACGCGCCGGCGCGTGGGCTACATGTCGCAGAGCTTCTCGCTTTACGGCGAGCTGACCGTGTCGCAGAACCTGGTGCTGCACGCCCGCCTGTTCCATGTGCCCGAGGCCGTGCTGCCCGGACGCGTGGACGAGATGGCCCGGCGCTTCGGCCTGCAGGACGTGATGGACGAGCTGCCCGAGAAGCTGCCACTGGGCATGCGCCAGCGGCTGTCGCTGGCCGTGGCCATGGTGCACAAGCCCGAGCTGCTCATCCTGGACGAACCGACCTCGGGCGTGGACCCGATGGCGCGCGACAATTTCTGGCGCCTGATGATCGAACTCTCGCGCCGCGACGGCGTGACGATCTTCATCTCGACCCACTTCATGCACGAGGCCGAGCGCTGCGACCGCATTTCGCTCATGCACGCCGGCCAGGTGCTCACCAGCGATACCCCCCAGGCCATCATCGACGCCCACGGCGCCGAAACGCTGGAGCAGGCCTTCATCGACTGCCTGGTGCAGGCGGGCGGCGGCGCCGAACACGACACGCAGGCCCCGCTGGCCACCGACAGCGCCCGGCCGGCCGCACGCAGGGACAGCCGCTGGCGCCGCAGCCGGCGGCGTCTGTTCAGCTACGCCTGGCGCGAGTCGCTGGAGCTGCAGCGCGATCCGGTGCGCGGCGCGCTGGCCCTGCTGGGCTCGCTGATGCTGATGTTCGTGATGGGCTATGGCATCAGCATGGACGTGGAGGACCTGCGGTTTGCGGTGCTCGACCGCGACCAGACCAGCCTCAGCCGCGACTACGCCCTGCAACTGTCGGGCTCGCGCTATTTCATCGAACAGCCTCCACTGGCCGATGACGCCGACATGGACCACCGGCTGCGCAGTGGCGAGATCTCGCTGGCGCTGGAGATACCGTCCGGTTTTGCGCAGCGCGTGCACCGGGGCGAGACCGCCGAGATCGGCGCCTGGATCGATGGCGCCATGCCCCAGCGTGCCGAAACCGTGGCCGGGTTCGTGCAGGGCATGCACCAGTACTGGCTGGTGCAGAAGATGACCGAGGCCACGGGCCAGGCCCCGGCGGGCAGCATCAACGTGGAAACGCGCTTCCGCTACAACCCCGACGTCAAGAGCCTGCCGGCCATGGTGCCGGCGGTCATTCCGATGCTGCTGCTGATGCTGCCGTCGATGCTGACCGCGCTGGCCGTGGTGCGCGAGAAGGAACTGGGCTCGATCGTCAACTTCTACGTCACCCCGACGAGCCGCACCGAGTTCCTGCTCGGCAAGCAGTTGCCCTACCTGGGGCTGTCGATGGTCAATTTCGCGATGATGACCGTGCTGGCGGTGACGGCGTTCGACGTGCCCATCACCGGCAGCCTGGCCACGCTGACCCTGTCCACCCTGCTGTTCTGCATCAGCGCCACCGGCCTGGGCCTGCTGGCCTCGGCGCTGGTCAAGAGCCAGCTGGCCGCCATGTTCTTCACCATGATCGGCACCATGCTGCCGGCCATGCAGTATGGTGGCCTGATCAACCCGGTGTCCTCGCTGGAGGGGCTGGGCCGCTGGATCGGCGAGATCTACCCCGCCAGCCACATGTTCACGATCAGCCGCGGCGTCTTCAACAAGGCACTGGGCTTTGACGATCTGGCCGGCTCCATCTGGCCGCTGGCGATCGCGCCCCTGGTCATCCTGACCGTGGCGGTGGTGCTGTTGCGCAAGCAGGAGAAGTGAGCCCGATGCGCCGCCTGCTGCAGCACCTGGCCAACATCCGCCGCCTGGGCATCAAGGAGCTGTGGAGTCTCTGGCGCGACCCCACGATGCTCTTTCTGATCATCTATGTCTTCACGGTGGCGGTCTACACCGCGGGCACGGCCATGCCCGAGACGCTGCAGCAGACGCCGGTGGCCATCGTCGACGAGGACGACTCGGCACTGTCGGCCCGGATCTTCACCGCCTTCTACCCGCCGGCCTTCAACACCCCGGCCCGCATCTCGCAGGCCGACGTCGACCCGATGCTCGATGCCGGCCACTACACCCTGGTGCTGGTGATTCCACCGCACTTCCAGCGCGATGTGCTGGCCGGGCGCCAGCCCACCGTGCAACTGAACGTGGACGCCACGCGCATGAGCCAGGCCTTCACCGGCAGCGGGCTGGCCGCGCAGATCGTGGCCGGTGAGGTGGCCGAGTTCCTCCAGGGCCACCGCGAGAGCGCGGTGTCACCCGTCGAGCTCGTCACCCGCATGCGCTTCAACCCGACGCTGTCGAACGCGTGGTTCGGCGCCTTGATGGAACTGGTGGGGCAGATCACCATGGCCTCCATCATCCTGACCGGCGCCGCCCTGATCCGCGAGCGCGAGCACGGCACGGTCGAACACCTGCTGGTGATGCCGGTGACACCGACCGAGATCATGCTGGGCAAGGTCTGGGCCATGGGCCTGGTGGTGCTGCTGGCAGCCATCGTGTCGATGAACGGCATCATCCGCTGGCTGCTGCAGGTACCCATCGAAGGCTCGCTGACCCTGTTCTTCTTCGGTGCCAGCCTGCACCTGTTCGCCACCACCTCGATGGGCATCTTCATGGCCACCATGGCCCGCAACATGCCCCAGTTCGGCCTGCTGGTGATGCTGGTGATGATGCCGCTGGAGATGCTCTCGGGCGGCATGACCCCGCGCGAGAGCATGCCGCAGTGGGTGCAGTGGCTGATGTCGCTCGCACCCACGACCCACTTCACCGAGCTGAGCCAGGCCATCCTCTACCGCGGCGCCGGCTTCGAGGTGGTCTGGCCCGCCCTGCTGGCGCTGGGCCTGATCGGTGCCGTGCTGTTCGGGCTGTCGCTGCGCTGGTTCCGCCGCGCGATCACGCAGATGGCCTGACGGCCACCGGCGTGTCCCGTCTCAGCGGCGCGCCGGCAACACTGTCCCGCGGCATTCGCCAAAGCCGATGCGCGCGGCGCCGGCCTTCTCGCACCAGCCCCGCAGGACCACGGCATCACCGTCTTCCAGGAAGGTGCGCGTCTCGCCGTTGGGCAGGGACAGCGGGTGCTTGCCGCCAGCGGTCAGCTCGATCAGCGCGCCGGCCTGGTCCAGCGACGGGCCCGAGAGGGTGCCGCTGCCAAACAGGTCGCCGGGCTGCAGGTTGCAGCCGTTGACCGTGTGGTGCGCGACCATCTGGGCCACCGTCCAGTAGGCGTGCCGGTAGCTGGTGCGGCAGATGCTGGCATCGTCCTGACCGGCTTCGCGCATCGCCGGCGTCTGCAGGCCGACCTGCAACTGGATGTCGAAGGCCCCGCCCTGGCGATTGGCCTGGCTGTCCAGGTAGGGCAGCGGTGGCGGATCGTCCGCCGGCCGCTCGAAGGCCACGCGGTACGGCGCCAGCGCCTCCAGCGTCACGACCCAGGGCGAGATGGTGGTGGCGAAGTTCTTGGCCAGGAATGGGCCGAGCGGCTGGTACTCCCAGGCCTGGATGTCGCGTGCCGACCAGTCGTTGAGCAGGCAGATGCCGAACACGTGGTCTTCCGCCTGTGCCATGCTCACCGGCTCGCCCAGCGCATTGCCCGTGCCGATGAAGATGCCCAGCTCCAGCTCGATGTCCAGGCGCCGGCAGGGACCGAACGACGGCTGTGTGGCCCCCGGCGGCAGGGTCTGGCCGACCGGCCGGTGGAAAGCCTGCCCCGAGACACCGATGCTGGACGCGCGGCCGTGGTAGCCGATGGGAATCCATTTGTAGTTGGGCATCAGCGGGTTGTCCGGGCGGAACAGCCGGCCGATGTTGGTGGCGTGGTGCACCGAGGTGTAGAAGTCGGTGTAGTCGCCGATGCGGGCAGGCACACCGTATTCGGCCTGCGCCTGGGGCACCAGGCAGGCCTGCAGGGCCGCCTGCCCGGCGGCACCCTCACGCAGCGCGCGCGAGAGCGCCAGGCGCAGCGCACGCCAGGCCGACGGGCCCATCGCCATCAGGGCGTTGAGCTGGGCCTGCGCGCCCGCCGCGGCGGCCTCGCCGGCCTCGCCGGTGAACACGCCGGCCCGGGCCACGGCCGCCAGGTCCACGATCTGGTCGCCGATGGCCACACCACCGCGGAAGGGCTCGGCACTGCCCTGGCGGCGGAAGCTCGCGAACGGCAGGTTCTGGATCGGGAAGTCCGCCCCGGCCACATGGGCCGAGGCGACCCAGCTGCGCAGCGCCGGGTCGTGGGTTTCATTGAGCATCGTCATACGGTTTCTCAGGGTTGCGGGGCGGCCGAACCGTCGTGCATCCAGCGGGCATGGGTCGGCGCCTTCTTGGTCCTGTCCCATTCGTTGAGCATGTCCCACTTCACCGTATCGAGTGCCTGGTTCATGGCCGGGGTGGCGGTGTCGGTGGCCAGCTCCAGACGGTGGCCGGAGGGGTCGCGGAAGTAGATGGACTTGAAGATGGTGTGGTCGGTCGGCCCCACCACCTCGATGCCATCGGCTTCCATCCGGGCCTTGACCGCCATCATGGTGTCGTAGGAATCGACCTTGAGCGCCAGGTGCTGCGTCCAGGCCGGCGTGTTGGCGTCGGATGGGGCGATCATCTCGGGCTTGGTGGGCAACTCGAAGAAGGCCAGGATGTTGCCACCACCGAGGTCCAGGAAGATGTGCATGTAGGGATCGGGCTCCTGGGTCGAGGGCACCCGGTCCTCGGCGATGGCGAGGATGAAATCCATGTCGAGGTACTTCTTGTACCACTCGACGGTTTCCTTGGCATTCTTGCAGCGGTAGGCCACGTGGTGTACGCCTTTGACAATGGACATGTCGGTCTCCTTGGGGTGGGTGGGGTGGGGGTTCACAGGTCCTGGAGGGCGGCCTGCACATGTTGCTCGAAAAGCGCCGGGTCCGCCAGCGCGTGGGCGTTGAGCAAAGCGAGCTTGACCAGGAACAGGTCGGCCTTGTCGGCACCCGCCTGGTCGATGGCCTGGGCCAGCGTGTCGTAAACCTGCTCCAGCCCTTCGATGGGCAATGCCGGGGTGGTGTTCATGGTGGTCACTCCTGTTGCAAGGCGATCATTCGGGCAGCGCCGTCTGCAGGGCGGCGCGCAGGCGCATGGCATCCAGCGTGAGCCAGCGGGCGCACACATGCTGGTCGGGGCGCAGCAGGTAGGCACCGCCACTGGCGGGCACACCGTAGCGCTCGCGGCAGTGGCCATCGGCGTCGGGCAGCACCTGGTCGGCACCGGCCACGGGGCCGGCCGCACCGATGGCGGTGATGCGCAGCGGCACGCCACGGGCACGGAACGCGTCGGCCACCTCGCGCAACGGCGCGGGCACGGCATCGGCCCCGGTGAAGTACAGCAGATCGAAGCCCCCACCCAGGTGGTCGAGCAGGTAGTCGTCCGGCCCCAGGCGCACGTTGCACGGCGGCGCACCGTGTGCGGGGCCGGCGGCAAACAGCGCGTCGTCGTCACCCGGGCTGTTGAGCATGGAATGCGTGTACTCGTGCGGACGCGAGGTGCGCCAGTGGAACAGCGGGCGCACGAAACCGTGCTGCAGCGACAGCGACAGCACCGCGTTGCGCAGCAGCGCGAAGCCGCGCGTGGGCGGGGTCATGAAGCGCACGCTCTTGCCACCCTCGTCGATGATCTCGCGCGCCGCGCCCACGCGCTCGGCGCTGTGGTTGGCCAGCAGCTTGCGACCGGCCAGCCCCCTGACCACGAAGGCCAGGTGCCAGCCCAGCGACTGCGCGTCCTGAAAACCCGTGTTGGCGCCGCGCACGCCGAAGATGGGCAGCAGGTGTGCCGCATCGCCGGTGAAGATCACACGGCCGTGCACGTAGTCGGGCAGCGTGAGGGTACGCGCCGAGTACACCGAGCACCAGTCCAGTTCCCAGGGCGCACCGGCGTGGCCGATCATCGCGAGCTGGGCGTCGATGCGCGCCTGCAGCGACTCGGGGCGCAGCGCCTGCTCGGGCGTTTCGCCCGGCGGCAACTGGTAGTCCACGCGCCAGATGCCATGCGGCTCGCGGTGCATGAGGACGGTGTTGCCCGGGTTCCAGTCGGGGTCGAAGAAGGCCAGCCGCTCGGTCGGCAGCGGCAGGTCGACGCGGATGTCGGCGATGACGAAAAAGCCCTCGTAGGAGGCGCCCTCCATCTTCAGGCCGAGCATGGCTCGGATGTCGGAACGGCCGCCGTCGGCCGCCACCAGCCAGTCGGTCTCCAGCAGGTACTCGCCCTCGGGTGTGTCCACCGTGAGCCGTGCATGGTCCGGGTGTTGCTCGACACCGACCACCTTGTTGCCCCAGCGGAAGTCGATCAGCGGATTGGCCGCGCACGCGTCGTGCAGGTACTCCTCCATGTACTGCTGCTGCACGTTGAGCATGGGATAGAAGCGGTCGTCGGCATCGTGCGGTGCTTCCATGCGGAACACCCGCTGGCCACGGTAGAAGGAATTGCCGAAACGCCAGGGCAGGCCACCCTCGGTCATGCGGTCGGCCACCCCCACCTGCTGCAGGATCTCCATCGAGCGGCGCGTGAACACGATGGCGCGACTGCCCTGCGAGAACTGCCGCTCGGCGGTCAGGATCACGCTGGCCACGCCGTGGCGGGCCAGTTCGAGCGCGGTGACCATGCCCGCCGGGCCCGAGCCGGCAATCACCACGCGCTGGCGCGGCTGCGCCGGATGGGCCGATGGCCGCCAGGGCTCGAAAACCCGGTAGCGGTAATAGATCGAGGGACGGGGCGTGGCGCTGGGCTGGTGCATGGTCGGTCGTCGGGGGCGGCGTTGTGGAAGGGATCAGGCGGCCCGGTTGTGTGCCAGCAGGCGGTCGAACAGCATGCTGAGCTGCTGCTGTTCGGCCTCGCTCAGGCAGCCGAAGATCTCGCGGTTGCGTGCATGGACCATGGCCATGGTCCGTGCAAAGGCCTGGCGGCCGGCCGGCGTGAGGGTCAGCACGACGCCACGTCCGTCGCTGGTGCTGTCCTGCTTGAGCACCAGACCCTGATCGACCAGTGCCTGCGCCGCCCGGCTGGCCTGCCCCTTGTTGAGGTTGGCCTTGTGCGCCAGGTCCTTGACCGACAGCGGCTCGAAGGTACCGATGGTGGTCAGGCAGCGGGCATCGCTGAGCGACAGGCCTGCCCTGAGCAGGTAGGCACGCTGGCTGTCCAGATCGGTCTGCTTGTTCAGCAGATGCAGGCGGTAGCTGAGCGTGCGATCCAGCGGTACCTCGGCAGGGCCCGGCGCGGCGGTGACGGAAGACGGTGGCATGGTGGCATCGGGGTGGGCAATGCTCGCATTCTAGGTATTGTTGGTTGCGCACGCAACTAGATGAAAACCCTTGATTGCCCATGGTCTGGAAAAATATTTCGTTTGTTTTCAACGAATTAAATAAGCCTAGGTACTAACCCCATTCGTTGTCTTCGCAACCATCTTGCATAGTGCAGGCTTCCTATCCAACCCTTTTCAGAGATGCCTGCCATGAAGAAATCCGTCAAATTGGGTGCGCTCGCCGCCCTCCTGGCATGTGCTGCGGCCGCCCAGGCCCAGACCATCACCCTGAAGATCCACCACTTCCTCAGCCCCACGTCCATCCAGCACACCAAGATGTTCAAGGAGTGGTGCGACGACATCGCCCGGGACTCCGGCGACCGGCTCAAGTGCCAGATCTTCCCGGCCATGCAACTGGGTGGCACGCAGCCGCAGCTGTACGACCAGGCGCGCGATGGCGTGGCCGACATCGTGTGGACCCTGCCCGGCGCCAACGCTGGCCGCTTCCCCAAGATCGAGGCGTTCGAGCTGCCGTTCATCATGTCCACCCCCGAGGCCACCAGCGCGGCCGCCTGGGACTACTACGAAAAAAATGCCCGCGATGAGTTCGGCGACGTGAAGGTGCTGGCCATCCACGGCCACGGCCCCGGTGTGGTTTACACCAGCAAGCGCCAGGTCAAAACCCTCGACGACATGAAGGGCCTGAAGCTGCGCGGCCCGACCCGCCTGATCACGCGCATGGTCTCGGCGCTGGGTGCCACGCCCGTGGGCATGCCCATCCCGGCCATTCCCGATGCCATGTCCAAGGGTGTGATCGACGGTGCCGTGACCACCTACGAAATCGCCCCGACCATCAAGCTCGACCAGCTCTCGCGCTACGTCGCGCAGGCCGATCCGGCCGAGGGCGGCATCTACACGGCCTTCTTCGTGATGGCGATGAACAAGCAGCGCTACGAATCGCTGCCGCCGGACCTGCAGAAGGTGATCGACAAGCACGCCGGCCGCGACCTGTCGGTCAAGTTCGCGCACATGATGTCCGAGAACGACAAGCCCAGCAAGGAGAAGGTCATCGCCGGCGGCAATGTCATCACCATCCTGGACAAGGCCGAACTGGACAAGTGGCGCAAGGCCTCCGAAGGCGTGGTCCAGGAATGGGTGGCCGAGATGGACAAGCGCGGCCTGGATGGCAAGGCCCTGCTGGCCGACGCCCGTGCGCTGATCGCCAAGCACAGCGGCAAGTAAGTCCGGCAAGACCTGTCTGCCATGTCGTCCACGCCTGTTCTCAAGCGCTATTTCACCTACCGGCTGAACACGCTGAGCAAGCTCAACGACATGGCGAGCCAGGCCGCCTATCTGCGTGGCACGGGGCTGTCGCTGCCCGAGGCGCGCTGTCTGTCCTCGATCGGCTCCTTTCCACACCTCACGGTGAACCAGCTGGCCTTCGAGGCCAACCTGGACAAGAGCCACGCGAGCCGGGCGGCGCAGGCGCTGACCGACAAGGGGCTGGTGGTCAAGAACACCCGTGCGCACGACGCCCGCAGCGTCTCACTGACGCTCACCGCCAGCGGCAAGGCGCTGTGGCGCAAGCTGATGCCCCTGATCGAGAGGCGCAATATCGAGCTGCTGCAATGCCTGAGCGACGAGCAGCAAGCCACGCTGCTGGACCTGTTCGACCGTATCCTGGCCCATGAACAGGCACGACAGGCGGGCCACCGCACCCCGCCGGGCCCCTCCTCGTCCGCGCCCCCTGAACAGCCCGGGTGAAGGGGCCGGAGCGCCCCCGGATGGGGCCGGAGGGACGGCTATTTGCGCGCGCGGGGCGTTCGCTTCCTGCCCGGCGCCGCGGTGGCGCTGCCGCGGCGCAACTGGTCCTGCGCGCCGTCCAGCCACATCAGCGATTCGGCATGGGTGACGAAGTGGCGCAGGTAGTCGGGCGAGAGCGCCTGCATCAGCGCCAGCGCACGCAGTGCCAGCCGGTGCGAGTTCAGCGGCCCGGCGTTTTCCGGCGCCCGTGCGACCGCGTCGCGGATTTCGTCCTCGGTGCGGATGCGCTGCCAGAGCGCCTGGAAACGCAGGGCGCTGCGCAGCGGCGGCAGACCGTCGCGCGGCGTGTGCGCCAGCAGACCGGCGTCGGCCAGCACGCGATCGCCCTGTTCGCGCGCGTGCTCGCGCAACTGGCGCCACAGGTCGCGCCGGACCTCGGCGCGCAGCGGTGCCGCCCCCTGCCTGCCGCGGCCGACCTCATTCACGGGAGCCGCCCTCCTGGTCGGCGCGCGCCTTGGGCACCGGTGCGATCTCCACACGCCGGTTGAGCGCCCGCCCTTCCTCGGCGTCGTTGGACGCCACCGGCTGCTCCGGCCCGAAGGCCGCGCTGAACACCTGGGCGGGCGGCAGGCCCTCCTCGATCAGCGCGCGCGTCACCGTCAGCGCGCGCTGCGCCGACAGCTCCAGGTTGTCGGCAAAGCGCCGGTTGCCCTGCTGGATCGGCCGGTCATCGGTGAAGCCGCTGACCATGAGCATCTCGTCGCGCTCGGCCAGATAGACGCGAAGCGGCGGCACCAGGCTGCGCAGCAGCTCGCGCCCGTCAGGCCGCAGCTCGTCGGAGTTGAGCGCGAACAACACGCTGCCGCTGATGCCGATGCGGCCTTCGTTGAGCGTCACGCGGCCGCTGGCCAGCGGCACCGCCAGGGCCTTTTCGAGTGCGACGCGGCGACTTTGCTCCTCGCGGCGCTTGCCGATCTCGGACTCCAGGCTCGCCACCAGATCCATCTGCATCACGAGCACGCCGATCAGCAGCAGCACGAACGCCCCCACGAGCCCGGTCATCAGATCGCCGAACACGGCCCAGACCGGCGCACGCCCTTCCAGCGCGTCGCCGTCGTCCAGCTCGTCGCCCGCCATCATGAGCTGGTGCCCTCCTCCAGGCGCTGCACGGGCTTCTGGCGCAACTGCCGCAGGTCTTCGAGCACACCCTGCTGGGCGGTGATGCTCAGGTCGATGACCTCGCGCGCCTGCGCCACGTAGTAGGCCAGTTGTTCATCGCTGCGCGCCATCGATTCAGCGAGCGCCTGCTCGACCCGCTGCAGCCCGTCGGCCAGTTGCGTGTTGGCCTGGCCGAAGCCGGCCATGGCCTGCTGCAGGGCCTCGCCCAGGGCCGCCAGATCGGCCACCGCCGTGTCCATGCGGCCCGACAGCGATTCGGCCCGTCCGGCCTGCGCGCCCACGGTGTCGGCGAACTGCCGTCCGACCTGTTCGAACACCTGCGCCGCCGATTGCACGAGCT
Organism: Hydrogenophaga sp.; assembly: GCF_028698005.1. GTDB lineage: Bacteria > Pseudomonadota > Gammaproteobacteria > Burkholderiales > Burkholderiaceae_C > Hydrogenophaga. The sequence goes on along the minus strand of NZ_JAQVEJ010000048.1, from coordinate 6,299 downwards.
GCTCCACCGCGCCGCGCTGCGCGGCCGTGGCGTCGTTGACCCCCTGCAGCAGCACGTCGAGCTGCGCCATCAGGCGGGCGCGCTCTTCCAGGGCCGCGTTGTCGCGCTCGGTCAGCGCCCCCATTTCCTGGCGCAGGCGCGCGATCACCTCGGCGGCGGCACGTGGCGCCTCCGAGGCCGTCTCCAGCAGGCGGCCCAGCGGCGCCTCCAGCGACTGCCCCAGCGCCGACAGGTGCGTGGCCACCGCCGATTCGAGCTGCGCCAGCCGGTCGACGGCCGCCTGCCCGCGCCCGGCCTCTTCTTCGCGCAAGGCCTGCATCTGCGCCTGCCATTGCGCGGCCAGTTCGTCCATGCGGCGCGCATGCGCCTCGCGCCACTGCACTTCGGATTCGGCGCGTGCCTGCAGCAGGGTGTCGGATTGCGCCACCAGACGGGACACCTCGGCCAGCGCCTGCCCCAGTTGGCGCGAACCGTTTTCCGCCACCTCCGCCGTCGCCGCACCGAGTTGCTGCAACAGGGTCTGCTGCTGCGCCTGCCACTGCGCCGCCATCTCGTCCATGCGGCGCGCGTTCTCATCGCGCCACCGGGTTTCCGATTCGGCGCGCGCCTGCAGCAGGCTGTCGGAACGCTCCACGAGCTTCGCCACCTCGGCCAGCGCCTGCCCCAGTTGACGCGAGCCGTTGTCGGCCACCTCCGCGGTGGCCGCAGCGAGCTGCTGCAGCAGGGTCTGCTGCCCGGTGCGCAGGTCGGCACCGGCCTGCTGCCACTGCTCGCGCAGCTCGGCAGCCACCCGGCCCAGCGCCGCGCCCCAGGCCTGCTGCGCCGCCTCGGCCTCCTGCTGCTGGCGGGCATGGACCTCGTCCACCACCGCGCGCGTGGCGTCGAGCCAGCGCCCGGCCGCGTCGTCCACGTGCTGCGTCACCCCCTGCAGCGAGCGACGGGTTTCCTCGGTCCAGGCCGTCAGCGCGTGTTCGTGGCGCGACTGGGCCTCGTTCCACTGGGCGGTGACCTGGTGCGCCACCTCGCCCCAATGGCGGGCCACGCCTTCGAGTTGCGACTGCACCGCCTGGCCCACCTGCGCGTGCAGACGCTCGCCGTCACGCACCAGGGTCTGCATGGCCGACTCGATCACCGGCCGCAGCGCCTCACCGGCCGCGCGGGTGGCGCCGCCCAGGCTGTCGCCGAGCGCACGCTCCACCGACTGCAGCAGCCCCTTGACGTGCTCGCCCACTTCCTGCTGAAAGGCGGCCTGCCGCGCCAGCAGACCCTGGTCGAGCTGCTCGCTGCGCTGGTCGATGCGTTCGATCAGCGTCTGCAACTGACGCCCCACCTCGGGCAGTACCTGGCTTTGCTGCTGCAGGGCGTCGAACACCGCCTGGCGCCGGTGCGCCGCCGAGAACGGCCGCAGGGCACCGGCGATGCCCGCGTCGAGCCGGCGCGCGCTGCGCTGGCGCTCGCGGCGCGCCCAGGCCACCATCAGCCCCAGCAGCGCCGACGTGGCCACCCCCGCCACCGAGGTGCCGAAGGAAAAGCCCAGGCCCCGGATCGGCGCGGCCAGCGCGGAACGGATGGCCTGCAGGTCGGTCGAGCCCTCGAGCGCGAACACCGCGCCCTGGAAGGTCATGACCATGCCCAGGAAGGTGCCGAGCATGCCGAGCATGACCAGCAGGCCCACCAGGTAAGGCGCCATCGCCAGGCCCGGCAGGGCCGCGCGTTCGCCGGCCAGGCGCTGGCGCAGCGCCGGGCGCATCCCCTCGGGCACCTGCCCGATCCAGGCCTCCAGGTCCTGCACCGGCTCGGACAGGCCCGCCAGCGCACGATCCAGACCCTCGGTGGCGGCACGGAAACGACGGACTTCGAGCGCACCGGCGGTGAACACGATGGCGATCAGCGCCGTCATGCCCAGCGCGATCGGGCTGGTGCCAACGAAACCGGCACCGGTCCAGGCCACGGCGATCAGGCCAAGGATGAAGGCGATGGGATAGGAAAACTTGTGCATGAACGCTTCAACGGTGAATCTCAGGTGGGCGCATCGGCATAGGCCTCGACCATGCCGCTCACGGTGCGCAGGCGCACGTCCAGCTCGGCCAGCAGTGCCTGTTCGAACTCGTGCGCAAACGACAGCGACGCAGCGCCCTTGGTCGCCTCGCGCCGCCGCTGCTCGTGGCGCCGGCGCAGGAACGACGGCACGGTCGCCAGCAATTGCCGTTCGCGCGGCTCCAGCAGGCGCGCCATGAGCGCATCCAGCTTCGCCAGCCGCGCCAGCTCGGGCGAGGTCGTGGCCAGGGTCTGGCGGACATGGTCACGGAAGGCCTCGATGGCCAGCTCCATCCGGCGCTGCAGGTCCAGGCATCGCTGCAGGTACAGCGCGAACTCGGTGTCCGCGCCGTCCCCGTCCGCCCGGGCATGCTGGCGGATCGAGGCAGTGAGCGTCGCGCGCAGGCTGGACAACTGGTCGGCCAGGTCCTGCCGGTCGCGGGCGCGCGCCGGCCGGCCACGCGCGGCCGGCGCCGACACCCCGGCCTCCAGCGCCGGCAGGCCGGCGCTGAGCGCGATGGCATCGGCCACGTTCAGCCAGTCGCCCAGCCGCTGGGCGAAATCGGCGCGCGCGACCGGCGGCGCCTCGGGCAGCCAGCGGCCCAGGCTATCGGCCAGTGGGGATCGGAACAGGTCTTGACGCAAACGTGGGCAGCCGCCCGGCTTCGGCCGGCAAGGGAGTGGACAACGGACTCGGTCTGGCACCCGGCAAGCCCGGGGCCAACCCGGCATTATCCCAAGACGGGCAGCGCCCCCGGACCGGCGCCCTGCCCCGGCTGGTCACAAACCGTACAGACCAGGAGGAGGTCACCGCCACGGTCGGGCGCCAGCCACCACCCGGTCAGCGCACGAGAATCGCGCGGAAGTCGTTGACATTGGTGTGCGTCGGCCCGGTGACCACCAGGTCGCCCAATGCCTCGAAAAAGCCATAGGCATCGTGGCGGTCGAGGTGGTCGGTCAGCACCAGGCCCGCGGCGCGTGCGCGGGCCTGGGTGTCGGGCGCCACGATGGCGCCGGCGTTGTCCTCCACGCCGTCGATGCCGTCGGTGTCGGCGGCCAGCGCCCAGATGCCGGGCTGGCCACCGAGCGCCTGCGCCAGGCCGAGGCAGAATTCGCCGGCACGGCCGCCCCGGCCCACCGGCTGGCCTTGGGGCCGTGCGCCCAGGGTCACGGTGGTCTCGCCGCCGCTGAGGACGACGCAAGGCCGGGTGATGCTGCTGCGGCCCTGCGCGACCGAGCGCGCCAGCGCCGCGTGCACCTTGCCGACCTCGCGCGACTCGCCCTCGATCTCGTCGCTCAGGATCCACGCCTGCAACCCCAGGCCGCGCGCCGCGTCGGCGGCGGCTTGCAGGCTCTGCCAGGGCGTGGCGATCAGGTGCGTGCGCACGCCGGCCAGACGTGGATCGCCCGGCTTGGGTGTCTCCAGCGTGCCCTTTTCCAGGCGGGTACGGACCGATGACGGCACCTCGATGCGGTAGCGGTGCAGGATCTCGAGCGCCTGCGCGCAGGTGGAGGCATCGGCCACGGTCGGGCCACTGGCGATCACGCTCACATCGTCGCCCGGCACGTCGCTGATGGTCAGCGTCACGACGGGCGCCGGCGCGCACGCCGCCGCCAGCCGGCCGCCCTTGATCCCCGACAGGTGCTTGCGCACCGTGTTCATCTCGCCGATGTGTGCGCCCGAGGCCAGCAGTTCGCGGTTGATGCGCTGCTTGTCGGCCAGCGTCAGCCCCTCGCATGGCAGGGTCAGCAGGGCGGAGCCGCCGCCCGAGATCAGGCACAGCACCAGGTCGTCGGCCGTCAGGCCCGAGGTCAGCGCCAGCATGCGCTGTGCCGCCGCGACACCGGCGTCGTCCGGCACCGGATGCGCGGCCTCGACCACTTCGATGCGCGCCGGCAGGCCCTCGGGCCGGGGTGGCACGTGGCCGTAGCGCGTCACGACCAGGCCGCTCAGGGGCGCATCGGCCGGCCACGCCGCCTCCAGCGCCTGCGCCATGGCCGCGCCCGCCTTGCCCGCGCCCAGCACCAGCGTGCGCCCGCGCGGCGGCGCCGGCAGGAAGGCCGCCATGTTGTGCAGGGGCTGGGCACGCCGCACAGCCACCTCGAACAGGTGCCGCAGCAGCGTGCGGGGATCGTCGGTGGCGGGCGGTGTCCGGTTCAGGCGGTCAGGCATGCCCCGATGGTGCCGGAAGTCGCCCGCCGCTGGCTCAGGACTTGCCCGCGGTGAAGCCACCGTCCACCAGCAAGTGCGCGCCGGTGACGAAGCTGGCCTCGTCGCTGAGCAGGAACAGGGCCGCGTTCGCGATTTCTTCGGGCCGGCCCAGCCGGCCGACCGGGTGCAGGCTGATGAGCGCCTGCCGCATCGCCGGGTCCAGGTCCTTGAGCAGGGGCGTGTCGATGTAGCCCGGGCCGATGGCGTTCACGCGCACGCCATGGGACGCGCCTTCAAGCGCCAGCGTGCGCGTGAGGTTGACCACACCGCCCTTGGCCGCCGTGTAGGCAGCCGTGTGGCTCTGGCCGAACACGCCCAGGATCGAGGCGCAGTTGACAATGCTGCCGCTGCCCTGGGCGTACATGGGCTTGAGCGCGGCGCGCGCCACGCGGAACACGCCATTGAGGTTGATGTCGATGATGCGCAGGAAGTCCTCGTCCGAATAGTCCTGCGCCGGGCTCAGGCCGCCGATACCGGCGTTGTTGAAGACGCCGTCGAGCCGCCCGAACCGGGCCACCGTCTCGTCCACCAGGCGGTTGACCTGTTCGGTGGACGTGACATCGACCGCGATGAACACGCAGTGGCCCGGGTGGCGGGCATCCAGCTCGGCGGCTCTGGCCGGCCCGGCGGAGCTGGCGATGTCGGCGATCACCACCTTGGCCCCTTCGGCCAGGCAGCGCTCCACCGTGGCCAGCCCGATGCCGCTGGCCCCACCGGTGACGACAACAACCTTGTCTTGCAAACGCATGGCAATCCTCCTGAATGATTGGCGGTTGAAAAGATAAGAAGCGGTGGACTCAGCGCCGCGTCAGCACCTGGCGCAGCCAGCCACCGATGCGGTCGACCTCGTCCATGCAGACCTCGTGCCCCATGGGATAGGTGGCCCATTCAACGGCATAGCCCAGACCGCCCAGGGCATCGCGCGCCGCTGCGCCGCGCGCCGGCACCACCATCTCGTCGTGGCTGCCGTGCGCCATCAGCACCGGCAGCCCGCGGTTGGCCATGCTGGCCTCGGCGGCCGTGGTGTGCGCCAGCGGCAGGTAGCCCGACAGGGCCACCAGACCCGCCAGGCGGCGCGGGAAACGCAGGCCCGTGAGCAGCGTCATGGCGCAGCCCTGCGAGAAGCCCATCAGGACAACGCGCTCCGCGGCCACGCCGCGCTGCTCCTCGCGCTCGATCAGCCGGCCGACGATGGCCGCCGACGCCCGCAGGCCGGCCTCGTCCTCCGGGCGCGCGCCGGCGGGATCGCCCGGCGGCGGCGGGAAGATGTCGTACCAGGCACGCATCACGTAGCCGCCGTTGATGGTGACCGGCCGCGTGGGTGCGCTGGGCAGCACGAAGCGCACCGGGCCCAGGCCCGAGAGGTCGAGCGCCTGCGCCACCGGCAGAAAGTCGCTGCCGTCCGCGCCCAGACCGTGCAGCACGATGACGCTGGTGCCGGCCTGCAGATCGGCCGAGGTGCCACCCTTGACGAACTCGATGACGTCGACGTCGGGTGCCGCGCTCGTGTCCATGGCCGTCAATCCTTCAGGGCCTGTGCATGGTGGCGCAGGTGGTCATCGATGAAGGTGGCGATGAAGTAGTAGCCGTGGTCGTAGCCCTCGTGGCGGCGCAGCGTCAGTGGCTGCCCCGCCTGCGCGCACGCGGCCTCGAAGGCCTCGGGCAGCAGTTGCTGCTCGGCCAGGAATTTGTCGGCCAGGCCCTGGTCGATCAGGATGCCGCCGGGATAGGGCGCGCTCTTTTGCTGCGCCATGAGACTGCTGGCGTCGTGCGCGGCCCAGGTGCTCTCGTCCTGCCCCAGGTAGCCCAGAAACGCCTTGCGGCCCCAAGGACAGCGCGAGGGCGCGCAGATCGGCGCGAAGGCCGACACGCTGCGGAACACGCCGGGATGGCGCAGCGCCAGCGTGAGCGCGCCATGCCCGCCCATCGAATGGCCGGTGATGCCCAGCCGATCGCCGTCGAGCCCGAAGGTGGCTGCCACGCCGGGAATCAGTTCGTCGATCAGGTAGCTTTCCATCTGCCAGTGGCCGGCCCAGGGATGCTCGGTGGC
>NZ_JAQVEJ010000202.1:2509-4301 GCF_028698005.1 Hydrogenophaga sp. | reverse complement strand
CTCGAGCTGCCCGGCCTCATGGAAGCGCAGCGCGGCGGCCGCGACCAGCGCCAGCAGCGCGGCCGCCGCGATGCCGCTGACCACCCGGGTGATGGCCCGGGCCCGGGGGCTGGGCGAGCCGAACAAGATCTCTTCCAGCGGGCGGCTCATCGCAGTATCCGCAGCTTCTTTTCCAGGGCGGCACCGGCCCAGCCGATGAGCAGCCCGGTGACCACGTACATGGCCGCCGCCAGCGCGAACGCGGCCATGCCGGCGGCGGAGTCGGTGGCGATCTTGGACACGAGCGCGGTGAGTTCACGGCCTGGCAGCGGCACCTGCGACGCCAGCGAGGTGGACAGCATCAGCGCGATGAGCAGCGAGGTCATTGGTTGCACCACCGCGCGCAGCGCCTGCGGCAGCACCACCGAGACGATGACGCGCAGCGGCCGCATGCCCAGGCTGAGGGCGGCCTCGATCTGGCCGCCGGCGACGGTGTTGATGCCCGTGCGCAGGTAGTCGGCCGTGAAGGCGGAGCAGATCAGCGCCAGGGTCAGGATCACGCTGTGCTCGTAGTCGATCAGGACGTTGAGGTCGGGCAGCGCGAACACGATGAAGATCAGCAGCGCCACGCCGGGGATGTTGCGGAAGACCTCGACGTAGAGGGTCAGGGCCCAGCGCAGCGGTGGCAGCGGAAAGAGCCGCAGCACCGTCACCACCACGCCCAGCACGAAGCCGGGCACGAACGAGACGAGCGTGAGCTTCCAGGTCAGAAAAAGGGCCTGCCCGAAGGCAGGCCCATAGTCGGTGAGGAGCCTGGCGACCTCGTCCATTGATCAGGGGAGGGCGGGCGGCGTCGGGACGTCGGTGTTGCCGGTGCGCTGGCCGATGGAGATCGTCCACAGTTTGGCCCAGGTGCCGTCGGCCTGCAGTTGCTTGAGGAAGGCGTTGATGAAGGCCACGCCGTCCGAACCCTTGGGCAGGCCGATGCCGTAGGGGTCCTGGGCGCCGAAGGGGGCACCCGCCAGCTTCGCGTCGCCGCTGCCGAGGCTCAGGGCGTTGAGCAGCAGCGTGTGGTCGGTGACGTAGGCGTCCACGCGCCCCTGGCGCAGGGCGTCGAGGGCTTCCTGGTGCGTCTGGAACTCCTGCACGATCGCCTTGGGCGCGAACTGCGCCAGGATCGCCGGGCCCGTGGAGCCGGCCTGCGTGGCGGCCTTCTTGCCGGCCAGGTCGTTGTACGACTGGATGGTCTTGTTGTTCGCCTTGACCAGCACCCCGGCCTGCGAGGTGTAGTACGGGCCGGCGAACGAGATCTTCTCGGCGCGCGCGGGGGTGATGGAGTAGGTGGCGAGGACCATGTCCACCTGGTCGTTGATGAGCACCTGCTCGCGCGTGGACGAGGTCACCTGCGTGAACTGGAACTTGGCGGCATCGCCCAGGATGTAGCGGGTGATGAGTTGGGCCAGGCCGGCGTCGAAGCCGCGCAGCCGGTTGTCCTTCTCGTTGAGCAGCGAGAACAGGTTGGAGGTTTGCGTGCCGCCCAGGCGCAAGGTGCCGGCCTGCTTGATCTTGCTGGCCCAGGTGCTGGCGGCGATGGCGTCCGCGCTGGCGACGGGGCCCTGCGCCACCAGCGCGTCAAACGCGGCGGCGTTGATGGGCGTGCCCTGGGCAAAAAGCGATCCGCCGGTGACGAGCGCCAGCGCCGTCAGGGTGGATTTCAGAAAGGATGTGATCGACATGCGTGCCTCTGCTCTCGGATGGTGTGCTACAGAAATCAATATAGCGCAGTTCGGGGCGGGCTTCACGCATGCGCGGC
>NZ_JAQVEJ010000202.1:0-2409 GCF_028698005.1 Hydrogenophaga sp. | reverse complement strand
ACGAGCGCCAGCGCCGTCAGGGTGGATTTCAGAAAGGATGTGATCGACATGCGTGCCTCTGCTCTCGGATGGTGTGCTACAGAAATCAATATAGCGCAGTTCGGGGCGGGCTTCACGCATGCGCGGCGTGGCGCGGCGTGCGGCCTTACAGGTGAAAGTCGCCCGCGGCCTCGGGCTGGTACAGCACCTTCCCGATCCGGATACGGCGGGTCCGGTGCATCGTGCGCCAATGGAAGCTGTCACCCTCCCGGTAGCCCAGGATGGCGGTGCCGATGTCGGAGAAGACCGAGAGCTTGCCGGCGCGGTCATCCGCGTCCTCCGGATAGACCAGGGACACCTCCATTTCGTCGTCGTCCAGTTGCACCAGCGCGCGGGTGTTCATCGTGACGACATCCTGCGCCACCTGGTGCGGATCGACGACGATGGCCCGCTCGATCTCGTGCTCGAGCTCGTACACGGATGAGGGGTGTTCGAAGGCGAGCAGGCTCTTGAGCCGGGCCTTGTCGATTTCATTGATGTGGATGTCGGTGACGTGATCGGCAGGGTTTTCGCGCAGGAGCCGCAGGTAGCGCTCGGCCGTCATGCCCAGGGACTTCAGGGCCGGCGTCTGCTTCTCCAGCACGAAGCCGCAGTGCTCGAAGGCCTTGAGCGAGCGCCTGTTCTCGGCGTGGATCTTGGCGATCAGCTTCTCGGCCCGCATGTCGAAGAAGGCGAGCTTCATGCCTTCGCGGATGGTGCTGGTGCCGAGCTTGCGGCCCCAGTTGTCGCGGTTGCCGATGACCAGAACCATTTCGCAGTCCGGACCCTTTTTGACCAGGCGCACGAAACCCACGGGCACGTCGTCCCGGTCGTAGGCCATGAAGAAGCGGCCGCCCTGGTTGAACAGATGGGTCAGGAGGGGCAACTGGACGCGCTGGACGACCTGCTCGATAAAGCGGGAGACGTGGCGTGAATCGCTCAGGTAGCGGGTGACATGCTCGTCTTCCAGCCAGTCCATGAGGATCAGGGCGTCTGACCGGGTGATCTCGGGGCACAGGGAAATGAAAGGCTTGTTCATCTTTACCACGCTTGGTTACAAGAATGAAAGCCCTCCACGGCTGTGGCCATGACGGTTCTTTCGGCGGACGGGTCGATTTTAGGACGACCCCGGCAACGGTGCTGGCGTCGGGGTCATGGTGACCGCGTCAGGCTGGCTCGGGCAGGCCGCTGAGCAGCCAGTTGCGAAAGACGAACAGCGGCGGAAACTGCGCCTTGTGTGGCGGGTAGCTCAGCACATAGGAGGTGCCCACGGACAGCGGCTGGCTGTCCAGCGGCTGCAGGCGCCCCGCGGCGATGTCGGACTCCACGAGCAAACGCGGGACCAGCGCGATGCCCAGGTGGTTGAGGGCGGCGGCAATCACCATGTCGAAATAGTCGAAGCGCATGTAGCTCGTGTGCACGTGCTGCGGCATGCCATTGACGACGAACCACTTGTTCCAGATCTCCGGCCGTGCCGCCTCGACCAGCAGGCGTTTGTCGGCCAGGTCCCGTGCCGTGCGCACATGGTGGTCGGCGATCCACTGGGGGGAGCCGACCGCGATGAAATTCTCGCTGCCGATCTTGTGCGAGATCATCTCGGGCTGGATCTCCGAATCGACCATCAATATGGCGTCGCAGGGCGTCTGTGTGGTCGCGAAATCCATGCTCGGGCGCGTGAGCTGGATGGCGATGTTCGGGTGCTCGTCGGTGAACGAGGACAGCCTGGGGATCAGCCAGCGGCTGGCCAGGGCCGGCAGCACGCCCAGCACCAGCGCCGTGGGCTCGCTGGTCGAAGCCTGCTCCATGGCCACGAGGAACTGATCGAGGATGCTGCGCACCTGAACGGCGATGGAGCGCCCGATGTCGGTGAGTTCGATGCGCTGCGCGGTGCGCTTGAACAGTTGCACCTGGATCTGGTCCTCCAGGGCCTTGACCTGCCGGCTGACCGCTCCCTGGGTCAGGTGGAGCTCCTTGGCGGCCTCCGTGAAACTGCCCAGCCGTGCCGCGGCCTCGAAGGCGGTCATGGCCCCCATGGACGGCAACCGCTTTCTGTTGACCGTGAGCGGGAGGAGGGGTTTGGGGTGTTCGATCATGGGAAAACAGTAGCACAGGCGTGCCACGTCGAGCGTGGTGCCGGTCGGGGCGCTCAAGGGCATGGTGGACCAGTTCGTCGAAATCTCGCGCAACCGCCTGTCCGGCCGGGGCGACAAGGTGGCGGAAGACCCGGCCGTGTCGCTGGCCGTCGCACAGGCGCTGATCACGGAGGAAGACGTGAAGTCGGCGATGCACCGCAGCTTTGCGACGCTGTACGACTGGATCGAGAAAGGCAACCTCGCCCACTGGCAGACCCGGCGGCAGTACCGCTTCCAGGGCAGCTACGGCCCCAAGCGC